>JAODAO010000199.1 GCA_025463465.1 Glaciihabitans sp.
CCGCCCAGTACCACATCGACGCCGACATCTCCTTTGCGCTGAAGCAGTACATCGAGGCCACCGGCGACGACGACTTCCTCGCCCGCGAGGCCATCGACGTGTTCGTCGAGACCGCCCGGATGTGGGCAGACCTCGGCTTCTGGCGCGCCAACGGCAGCGAGGTATTCCACATCCACGGGGTCACCGGGCCGGACGAATACACCACGGTCGTCAACGACAACCTCTATACCAACGTGATGGCGCGCTCGAACCTGCGGGCCGCCGTTCGCTTCACCCGCAAGCTGAAGCAGCTGGACCCGAAGCACTACGAGCGGATGGTCGACCGGCTGAAACTCCGGGAGTCGGAGATCGACGAGTGGGAGCGCGCGGCCGAGGGAATGCACATCCCCTTCGACACCGGTCTGCAGATCCACCCGCAGGATGCCCAGTTCCTCGAGAAGGAACGCTGGGACCTCGCCCAGACGCCCACCGCGAACCGACCGCTGCTCCTGCACTATCACCCGCTGGTGATCTACCGCTTCCAGGTGCTGAAGCAGGCCGACGTTGTGCTGGCGCTGCTGCTGCAGGGTGACGAATTCACGGCCGTCGAAAAACGGGCTGACTTCGATTACTACGACCCGTTAACAACGGGCGACTCGACCCTGTCCGCCGTGGTGCAGTCCATCATCGCGGCGGAGGTCGGTTACCACCGCCTCGCGCTCAAGTACTTCACCTCCGGGCTGTTCGTTGACCTCGCCGACCTGCACAACAACACGGCAGACGGTGTGCACGTCGCCTCCACCGGTGGTGTCTGGAGCGCGCTGGTTTATGGTTTCGGTGGGGTGCGCGACTACTTCGGCAGGATCGAACTCGACCCGCGCCTGCCAGAGGGCTGGGAACAGCTGACCTTCCGGATGACCCTCAAGGGCACCAGGGTGCGTTTCGACCTGCGCCAGGACGAGATCGAGATCTCTGTCGAGGACGGCGAGGAGGCGACCGTGCACGTGCGCGGCCACTCGGTCACCGTGCGTCCGGGCCTGGCGAGCACCGTTCCCCTGCCCCACCAGGGCATCCGGGACCCCGGGGCCCCGAGCGGCGACGACATCGATGGCGAACTGCGCGCCGACGGCACCGTCATCACCTCGAGCGTGCCGACGATTGTGCTCGACCGCCTCGAGGCCGCGCTCGACGCTGAAGTTTAGGCGAGGTTCGAGAAACGTCCCGCCCCGCGAATTCGCGGAGGCGGGACGTTTCGCGTTGGCCGGGCGCTGATCCCGCCCGGCCGACCCGCGTTCTCAGAGAATTTCGTCGAACCCCACCAGCAGTTCGCTTGGTCCGCGCAACGCGGGACTGCGCCGGTAGGGCGGCGGGTCGACCAGGAGCCGCGGGTTCTGCACCCGGCGCAGCCAGGTGCGCAGGGCCAGGATGCCCTCGAGCCGGGCCAGCGGGGCGCCGAAGCAGTAGTGCAGCCCGGTGTTGAACGAGAGGTGCTGGTTGTCTTCCCGCTCGGGGTCGAAACGGTCGGGGTCGGCAAACCGGTTCGGGTCGCGGTTGGCCGCGGCGTAGGACAGCTGCACGGTGGCGAACCGGGGGATGGTGACGCCGGCGATGTCGATGTCGCTGAGGGTGCGCCGGTCCCGGAACTGCACGGGTGGCTCCAACCGCAGGATTTCCTCGAACGCGCCGGGCATCAGCTCGGGCCTCTCCCGCAGCAGCTCCGCCGTTTCCGGGTTGCGCAGGAGCAGCAGGATGCCGCTGCTGACCGCGTTGACGGTGGTCTCGTGCCCGGCGATCAGCAGGATGATCGCGTTGCTGATGATCTGCTGGTCGGTGAGCCGGTCCTCCGACGTGTCAGAAACCATGTCGGAGATCATGTCGTTGCCCGGGTCCACCTTGCGGCGCTGGATCAGCCCATACATGTAGGCCGCGGCCTGCTGCGATGCGACATCCGCCTGCTGCGACGCCACCGGGTCGTCGCGCAGGTCGGGGGATGCCTGCAGCGAAATCGCCGTTGTCCAGAGTGAGAACTGTGGTTCGTCCTCCGGCGGCACCCCCAGCACGTCACAGATCACGCGCACCGGCAGCGGATAGGAGAAGTCGGCGACGACATCCATCTGCTCCTGCCCGCGCAGGCGGTCGAGGGACGTGTCGACGTATCGCTGGATGGCGCCCTCGAGCGACGCGACAAATCCGGGGCGATGCGGCGGGCCGAAGTGTTTCATCGCCTTCGCCCGGTCGCGGTCGTGCGCCGGCGGGTCCTCGACAACGAAGTTGCCACCGACGCTTCCCCCCTCGCCCGGGGCGCCGACCGCCGCTAGTTCCTCTGCGCTCATCCCGGTGCGGAAGTCGGCGCTTATGCGAGGGTCGGCGGCGAGCGCGCGTACCTCGTTGTAGCCGGTGACAACCCAGGTGCCGTCATCCTGGCGGGACACCGGCTCCTCCCGCAGCTGCGCCCACAGCTCGTTGGGTGCTGCCCGGTTTTCCGGTTTGAGTATCTCGGCAAACGTTGTGCTGTCGACCATGGTTATCTCCTCCGATGGGTCGCGTAGGTGGATCGCATTGTTGGATCGCGTAGTTGGGGTGGGGTCCTCGGTGTGAGGCCGGTTCAGGGGGCCAGTTCAGGGGGTTGGCGCCGGCGGGGTGGATGTCGCATTGGCCAGTGCGTCCGGGCTGCTGCCGAGCCGCGCCGCTGCCCGCGCCGGGAAACGGGCGGGCAGCGGCTGCGGGGATTCAGCGCCGCCCCAGTCCGAGACCGCGAGGGTGGGCGGGAACGGGGCGCCGGCGAGAATCATTGACTCGTAGAACGGCAGTTCCCGCGGGGCATCGAAGCTGGCGGCGGCGACCACCCGGCCTTCCCTGCCGTAGACGACGACCCCGCGGCGGTCACTGAGCGAACCCTGTGCCATCACCACTTCGTCGCCGAGGGCGGGAAGCCCGATGGACTTGATGTTGACTCCAAACATGCTCGACCAGAACCGCGGCAGGGTGCCGAATGGGGGGCGCCCGTCGATCCCACGCAGTAGGCTGTGGGCGGCGAAGCGGCCCTGGTCGACGGCGTTGCCCCAGTGTTCGACCACCAGCGGTTCGTCGCCATACGCCGGGTGCGGCCAGCGGGTCACATCGCCGGCGGCGACGATATCACTGGCCAGTCCCCCGTTATCCGTCATCACTCTCAGGTAGCCGTCGACGTTGAGTGAGCGGGAGATGTCGAGCCCGCTGTCCCGCAGCCATTCCGTGTTGGGCAGGGTGCCGGTGGCGACCACCACAACGTCGGCCGGCAGCACGGAGCCGTCCGCCAGTTCAACCGCGCTTACCGTGCCGTCGCCATGGATTGCCGTGACGTCCGTGCCCGCCCGCAGCTGCACACCCCGCTCGTCGTAGAGCCGGCCGACGGCCGCACCAACCGTGCCGCCGAGGGAGCCGTCGAGCGGCGCCGATCCGCGCGACACCACGGTGACCGGCAGCCCGAGGGTGCGACAGGACGAGGCAACCTCCGACCCGATGAAGCCGGCGCCCACGATCACCACGTTCTGTGGTGCGGCGCGCAGCGCGGCGTGCAGGGCAGCCCCGTCGTTGTCGGTGCGTAGGGTGAACACACCCTGCAGTGCCGCTTCGGCCGCGTTCGGCCACGGTCGCGCGCGGCGGCCGGTGGTGATGATGAGGCCGTCGTAGTCCACGGTGTCGCCGTCGGCGAGGAGAACCCTCCGGTTGTCGCGGTCGAGGCCGACGGCCGCGTTTCCCAACCGCCAGTCGAGGCCGAGTGCGCCCTGCTGGGTGAGTGGGTTGCCGGCAGGTACCCCGACCAGCATGGCCTTGGACAGCGGGGTGCGGTCGTAGGGTGGAGCCGGTTCATCTCCCAGCATCACAATGGGACCGGCATGGCCGAGGCGGCGCAGCTCCTCCGCGGCGCGCACACCAGCAAGCGACGCCCCCACGATGACAACCGTGTTGATCATCACGCGTCGACGCGACCGGCTGCAGACGTAACGGCGGTCACCGTGATGGCCTGGACCGGGCAGGCGTGCCGGGCGCGCTGCACCCGCTCCTCCTCGACCGGGTCCGGTTCGTAGTCCCACTCCAGGGTTTCCGGATACGGCATCCGGAACACGGCGGGGGCCGCAAACACACACTGCCCGTAGGACTGGCAGCGGTTCAGGTCAACGAGTACTACCACGGCGTTCTCTCCATCCATCAGCGCGACGTCGACTGCGACCTCCACTGCGACATCCGTCTCGACATCCACCTCGACGCCGTTCGCCCCGAGGTCGATCCGGCGTCCCTTCCATCTCACACCGAAGGATGGCGGAGGTCCAGAGTTGGCCACCCGTTGACAACGGTCGTTGTCCTTGATCCCAAAGTGTGTCGCAGTCGCGGTCGCGGCGCAGCGAGGAACAGGCTGGCGGGATATTCTGGAAGGGATTAAGAGGAGTAAGTCGTATGGGTTACAAGGTTGAGCACAAAGACGAGCAGTGGCGCGAGAAGCTGGGCGCCGACGAATTCGCCGTCCTGCGCGAAGCCGCGACCGAACGCGCCTGGTCTGGTGAGCTGCTCGACGAGGAACGCGCCGGCCTCTACACCTGCAAGGCCTGCAACGCCGAGCTGTTCGTCGCCGGCACGAAGTTCGATTCCGGCTGCGGCTGGCCGAGCTTCTACGAGTCCATCAACCCGGCAGCCGTTGAGCTGCTGGCCGACAACTCGCTCGGGGTCGAGCGCACCGAGGTTCGCTGCGCGAACTGCGGCTCCCACCTCGGCCACGTGTTCCCCGACGGATTTGGCACCCCGACCGGTGACCGTTACTGCATGAACTCGCTGGCCCTGAGCTTCACCCCGGAGGACACCGCACCCTCCGCCTGATCCCGGCGCTGGCCCATTGCCGTCTCCCCGGCCGAATCGACCGGCGAGACGGCGTCAACCTGCCACACGAAAATCTTCGATCGGACATGATTGATCATGGCTTCTGACACAACCGACGATTCCCTGGTGATGCGCGACGGAGATCACCGCTACGAACTCTTCGACGGCGAGACGCTGGTCGGTACCAGCGTCTACCGCGACGCAGGTGAGCGTCGCGTTTTCACCCACACCGAGATCGATTCCGCCTACGCGGGCCGTGGGCTTGCGTCCGCGCTGGTGCGCTTCGCACTCGACGACGTACGCTCGCGCGGCAAACGTGTTGTTGCGGTCTGCCCGATGGTGAACGCCTTCCTCGCGAAGAACCCCGACTACAACGACCTCGTCGACCATCCCGCAGGGGTCGACGGCCAGGGACGCTGGGCTGGTTCGTCGGACGACTGAGCCGCTTTCCGCGAGGCGGCAGGATGTTCAGGCGGCCATATCGCTGCGGGCGAGCGCTGCAATGAAACCGCCGACGAAGGTGTCGCCCAGGCCAATGGTTGTGGGAGCATCCGTGTCGATCAGGTACGCCGGCACACAGACCAGACCCGAGTTCTCGCTCCACCCCTCGAGCGCCTCGGCAATACTCACTCCGCCGGGATTCCGAGGAAGCATACTGATCGCGTCATAGTCGTCGCGGGTGAAGATGTCCCCGTGCAGATACCTCGCACTCGCCATGGTGATCCCGCCGAGTAACGCGCCCCGGTAGTACCCGGCATCGGCTCCCACCGCCACCGACCAATACTTCGAGTGGATGACAAGAACCCGCGCGGGGATAAGACGGTGGATGTCAGCGAACGCCGCGTCCAGCTTGGCGGGGTCAAGCAGGTCGACGGTGCGGCCGAGATAGGTCTGCATCTCGTCCTCGTTCATGCTGTACACGTTGATAGAGCTGAGCAGGCCGGACCGCACTTCATCGCTCATCCGTGGTTGGTGGAAACCCGCGTCTTCATAAATCACGGTCGCGCGGGGCGGCAGTCGCACCAGGTCGGCGCGAAGCTCCGCCACCCGGTCCCGGACCAGCTGGAGGTCCTGGACCACGTTGAAACCCGAGATCAGGAACAGGTCGGCAGACTCCAGTGCAGCCCCCAGCTTCGGACTGAGCACCAGGTCTCTGGCCGGCGGATCGTTGTCGAAGATGACCCGGTTTGGGTGCGGAGCGACTAGTTCGGTTCCACCGAAGCTGACGCGCTCGCCCTTGCGGTACTGCAGGATGAGGTGTGGGTCGAGCGTGTCCCGCTCAGCGCTGCAGAGGTATTGGCAATCCGCGGGAAGTAGCCGCCGAACGTTGTCGTCGATGCTGACAAGGTGCAGCAGGGACGGCACCCCAAGCACGCGCATGGCCAGGGCCGCGCGAACGCTGGTGCCCCCGAGTGTGATCCGGGTGTCGAAACGGGCGGCGAACTGTTCGACGAGGTCGGAGGAGGCAACGAATCGCTCTCCCCCTCCCCCGTCGCACAGGAATGCCAGCAGCACCACGACCAGGTCGCGTTCGCTGTCCACCGGGAGGTTAACATCCAATTCATCTGCCGTGATTCCGTAATGGTCGGCAAGCTCGCCAATCACCTTGGAGTCCCAGACAACTTCGTAATCCACCGTCCCCTGCAGTCCAAGAACGATATTCGCCGTCGAATTGTGTGTCACCGCTGCGTCCGTTTCCTATATTGCGTTATGCGTTAGTAGAGTCCGGAGTCGCCGAACCTAGTACAGGTCAGCCTTGCCGGTGGTGCCGAACAGGTCAATCTTCTGCCCCGCCACCACCTGCATTGCTTCGACGCAGGGCGGGTACATCGAGTCGGGTTCACGGAGGTTGACGTCCTGCAGCACCTCGCGCAGCTTGGTGAAGTAGGCGACTTTAATGTCGCTGGAGATGTTGATCTTGTTGACACCCGTGCGGGCGGCTTCGGCGATTTCGTCGTCGGGGTTGTTGGAGCCGCCGTGCAGGACCAGGGGAATCGATATGGACTTCTTAATCTCCTTCAGCAGGTCGAGCTTGAGTTCGGGCTTGAGTGATTCTGGGTAGATTCCGTGACGGGTTCCAATAGCGATGGCGAGGCTGTCGACCCCGGTCTCTTGGACGAAGCGCACTGCGTCATCAGGAACCGTGTAGACGATGTCGGAGGTGCCGGCTTCGGCGTAGCCGTCTGTTTTGCCAATGGTGCCGAGTTCCCCCTCCACGGACAGACCAACGATGTGCGCAGTGTCGGCGACGCGCTTGGTGATGGCGACGTTGTCGTCGAAGGTGTGCATGGAACCGTCCAGCATCACGGATGTGTACCCGCCGCGGATCGCGCCGATGACTTGCTCGTAGGTAAGGCCATGGTCGAGGTGGATGGCCACGGGAACCGAGGAACGGTGGGCGCGGGCGCGGATGGCCCTCAGGACCTCATACCCCAGGAGTCCAATTTCGTTCGGGTGGATGGCGATGATCACCGGTGCATTTTTCTTCTCGCTGATCTCGATCAGACCGTTGAACATCTGGTAGTCGGCGACGTTGAAGGCCGGCACCGCGAAGTTGTTCGCATTCGCGACGTCGAGCAGGTCTTTACCGTTGATTAGCACTTTGTGTTCCTTTTCCTTGTGGTGATGGTTCGTAAATCTGGGGTGGACAGTGTGAGAGGGTCAGCTCTTGACCGAGCCGGAGGTAAGACCTCCGATGAAGTAGCGCTGGAAGAAGATGAACAGCACAAGGATGGGGATGGAGCCGAGAATGCTCATCGCCATCATTTCGTTCCACTCATAGGAGTGCTGGCCCATCAGCAACTGGATGCCGATGGGCACCGTACGCATGTCTTCCGTGCGGGTCAGGGTGAGTGCGAATAGGTACTCGTTCCAGGCGATCATGAACGTGTAGATACCGACCGAGACGATACCGGGGACCGCGATCGGGACAAGCACCTTCCACAGGGCTGTCCAGGAACCGGCGCCGTCGACCCGGACGGCTTCGTCCAACTCCCGGGGGAGGGTATTGAAGTAGCCGGTCATCATGATGATCGCGTAGGGCAACGTGAAGACCATGTAAGTGAGGATCAGCCCCGCGTAGGTGTTGTACAGGCCGAGGCCAACCATCAGCCCGAAGTAGGGGATGAGCAGCGTGATCGGCGGCACGGCCTGGACGCTGACGATAACGACGTTCAGCGGCCCTTTAAAGCGGAACTCGAAGCGGCTGAATGCATACGCGGCGAGGATCGCGACGAACAGCGTGAGCGCCGTGACCGCCAGCGCGACGACGTAGCTGTTGATGAAAAAACGCACCTTGGTCGGATCGGTGAGGATCGAAACATAAGCGTCGAAGGAGAAGTTGTCGGTCAACAACTGCGGCGGCGAGGCGAAGATCTCGGTGTTCGACTTGAACGAGCTCGAGAGCATCCAGAGGATCGGTGCACCGGCGAACAGTGCCCCCGTGATTAGTCCGAGGATGACAAAGATCTTGGCGATCATGCGCCGGCCTGCCCGGCTGAGAACCGGCTTCTTCCGCGTAAGCGGTGCAACTATTTCGGGACGCCCGGTGGCCGAGATCCTGGAGTTCGAGTCGCGTGATTGGGTGGTAGTCATGGGATTAGTCCCGCGCTCTCTGATGGCGCACGTAGAACACCGCGAGAATCATCGACAGCGCGAGGATGATGACGGCACTCGTTGATGCGAGGGCGAACTGGTAGCTGCTGAAGGCTTGCTTGTAAGTAAATGTGCTGAGCATTTCGGTGACATTGATGGGGCCGCCACCGGTCGTCATCCAGATGAGGGCGAACTGTTGGGACGTCCAGATCAGGTCGAGCAGGATCATCGAGATGATGATCGGGCGCAGCTGGGGCAGCGTGACGTTGAAGAACCGTTTGATCGGGCCGGCCCCATCAATCGATGCCGCCTCGTAAAGGTCGCCGGGGATTCCCTGCAAACCCGCTAGCAGGGTGATCATAAAAAACGGGTAACCGGCCCAGATGTTAATGAAGGTGACGGCTCCGAGGGCTAGAGCCGGTGACGACAGCCACTCCGTGTCCCCAGGCAACCCGACTGTGCCGAGCAGGAAGTTCACCACCCCGTTGGGGTTAAGTAGGAGCCGCCAGAGCACCGCGATGATCGCCACGGTGAAGAGCCATGGCAACACGTAGATCGTCCGGAAGACCGCCTTGCTGGTCCTGCCGAGAAGCGGGGTGTTGAGCAGCATCGCGAAGGCGAGACCGATCACTAGGTGCGCCGCGACGCTGGTGACGGTGAAAACGAGGGTGTTGCTAATGGCGGTGTGGAAGGTTTTGTCGGTAAGGACTTCCACGTAGTTGGCGATCCCGACGAAAACAGGGTTCTTGTTGGTGATTACGTTGTCCATCAGCGAGTAGCCGACAACAATGACAATCGGGATGACCATCAGCACCGTGATCAGGATGACCGTAGGTGAGATGAAAGCGTATGGCTCACTCTTGTGGAGCAGCGAGGTTTTTTTCACACGCCCGCTGGGCGTTTTGTTGACAAGTGTTGTCATGGTGGGGCCTCCGGTGGAGGGGTGGGGTCGCG
>JAODAO010000203.1 GCA_025463465.1 Glaciihabitans sp.
ACCGCGAGCGGGATGCTTCTCGCCGGCGTGTTCCTGAAGGACTTCGTCGGTACAACCGGCGAGGGAGAGTCAGAGCGTACGATCCCCTGGGCCCACCTCGACATCGCTGGCCCGTCTGAGAACGCTGGCGGCGGTTATGGCTACCTGCCGAAGGGTCCGACCGGTGTTACTGTCCGCACACTTCTCGCATTGGCCGAGGAAATTTCGCTCGCGTAGTAAGGTTTTTGTTGACGAGCAAGTCTCGTCCATCGGATCGCCGACACATCCCGTTGGCCGGTCGTTGCACAATCCTGATTCACAAGGAGTTGCTGGGTGTCGGAACAGAATTTTGACCTCGTGGTCCTCGGAGCTGGCAGTGGTGGCTACGCCGCAGCACTTCGGGCGAGCCAGTTGGGCCTCACGGTAGGACTGATCGAAAAGGGCAAGGTGGGTGGAACCTGCCTGCACGTTGGGTGCATCCCGACGAAGGCCCTGTTGCACGCTGCGGAGATCGCTGATGGTGCTCGCGATGCCGCGAAGTACGGCGTCAACGCCACGCTGAACGGAATCGACATCGCGGGTGTTACGACATACCGCCAGGGCATCGTCTCGAGCAAGTACAAGGGACTCCAGGGCCTGATCAAGGCTCGCGGGATTACCACCATCGAGGGTGAGGGCCGACTCACGTCGCCCACCACCGTCCAGGTGGGCGATCAGACCATCACGGGCAAAAATGTCGTCCTGGCCACCGGTTCGTACTCACGCTCCCTTCCGGGCCTCGAAATCGGCGGTCGTGTGATCACTTCCGAGCAGGCCCTCGAGTTGGACTTCGTGCCGAAGACCGTCGCCGTTCTCGGTGGCGGGGTAATCGGCGTCGAGTTCTCCAGTGTCTGGAAGTCGTGGGGTTCCGACGTCACGATCATCGAGGCGCTTCCGCACCTCGTACCGAACGAAGACGAAGCGATTAGTAAGCAGTTCGAGCGCGCGTTCCGCAAGCGCGGCATCAAGTTCTCACTCGGTGTGCGATTCCAGAGTGTCGTCCAGAACGACCAGGGTGTTGTTGTGACGCTCGAGAACGGCGACACGATCGAAGCAGAGCTGCTTCTTGTTGCCGTTGGACGCGGACCCTCGACCGCCAACCTGGGCTTCGAAGAGGTCGGCGTCACCGTCGACCGTGGTTTTGTTATCACCAACGAGCGCCTCGAGACCAGTATCCCCGGCCTCTACGCGGTCGGCGACATCGTTCCAGGGCTCCAGCTTGCGCACCGCGGATTCCAGCACGGAATTTTCGTCGCCGAAGAGATTGCCGGACTGAAGCCGGTCATCATCGAAGACGTGAACATTCCCAAGGTCACCTATAGCGACCCCGAGGTTGCTTCCGTTGGCCTGTCGGAGGCGAAGGCCGCTGACAAATACGGCGCAGATTCCATCTCGTCCTACGACTACAACCTCGCCGGCAACGGTAAGAGCCACATCATCGGCACCGCCGGATCCATCAAAATTGTCCGGGTCAACGACGGCCCGGTCGTCGGCGTACACATGATCGGTGCCCGCGTGGGTGAACTGATTGGCGAGGCGCAGCTTGCGGTGAACTGGGAGGCGTACCCGGAGGATGTTGCTCCACTCATCCACGCTCACCCCACGCAGAACGAGGCGCTTGGCGAGGCCTTCCTGGCCCTGGCAGGAAAACCGCTTCACGCAATGTGATCTGCCGCTGCGGGGGCAACGGTCGAACCAGGGCCCCCGCAGCACCACAACCTGCACGGCCCGAATATTTTTAGTTTCAACAGTATTTTGAATAAGGAGCAACACTGATGAGTGAATCCGTCAACCTCCCGGCGCTCGGTGAGAGTGTCACCGAGGGTACGGTGACCCGCTGGCTGAAGAACGTGGGTGACCGTGTCGAGGTCGACGAGCCGCTGCTCGAGGTTTCGACCGACAAGGTCGATACCGAGATCCCGTCTCCCATCGCTGGTGTCATCGAAGCAATTCTTGTTGCCGAGGATGAGACCGTAGAGGTCGGAACGCCGCTCGTGACCATTGGTGATGGCAGCTCGGCACCAGCCGAAGACGTTCCCGCCACCGAGGCGCCCACTCCCGAGGACGCGGAGCCCGCACCCGTCGAGGTTCCTTCCGCCGAGGCTCCGGCTCCCGCCGAGGCAGCACCGGAGGAAGCACCCGCTCCCGCAGCAGCACCAGCTCCGGTTCCGGCTGCCACTCCAGCTCCGGCTGCCGCTCCCGCCGCAGCTCCCGCGCCCGCAGCGGCCCCGGCTCCCGCAGCTGCTCCTGCTCCCGCAGCCCCCGCCGCCGAGGCTCCCACATCCAGTGATGAGAACTCCAACGCTGGCTACGTGACCCCTCTGGTTCGCAAGCTCGCTCACGAACGCGGCGTAGACCTCGCGACCGTGACCGGCACCGGAATCGGCGGACGCATCCGCAAGCAGGATGTCTTGGCCGCCGAGCCGACCGTTGTTGCACCCGCCGAGACACCGGCCGCGCAGAGCGCCCCCGTCGAGGTATCGCCGCTGCGCGGAACCACCGTCCCGATGTCCCGTCTCCGCAAGGTCATCGCCGAACGTGCCGTCATCTCGATGCAGACGTCAGCCCAGCTGACCTCCGTTGTTGAGGTCGATGTGACCCTGGTTGCTGCCTTCCGCAAGAAGGTTATGGCGGAGTTCCAGGAGAAGTCGGGTGCGAAGCTGTCCTTCCTCCCGTTCTTCGCATTGGCTGCCGCCGAGGCACTGAAGTCGCACCCGATCATCAACGCCACGATCGATGGTGACTCGATCGTCTACCCGGACCACGAGAACATCAGCATCGCGGTCGAGACCGAGCGTGGCCTCCTGACACCCGTCATCCGCAACGCTGGCGAGTTGACGCTCGCCGGTCTCGCGCAAGAGATCGCTGACCTCGCAGCTCGTACGCGCGACAACAAGCTGAAGCCCGATGAGCTCTCTGGTGGAACCTTCACACTGACGAACACTGGTTCACGCGGCGCACTGTTCGACACGCCCGTCGTTTTCCTTCCGCAGGTGGCCATTCTCGGCACCGGCATCGTCGTAAAGCGCCCGGTTGTTGTAACAGTGGACGGCTCAGACGCTATCGCGGTTCGCTCGATGGTGTACCTGGCCCTCTCCTACGATCACCGCATCGTTGACGGCGCTGACGCTGCAGGCTTCCTGGTCTCGATCAAGAAGCGCCTCGAGAGCGGCGACTTCGCTGGAAACCTGGGAATCTAAACCCCTGCTCTACTGAGCGACCAGCACGTCCCGAATACGCCAACCGGCCTCGGTCCTGATCATCAGGACCGAGGCCGTTGTGCTGTCCGGGCCGAGGCTGAGCAGCGCGAAGTCGCCGAGGCGCTGTACCAGAACGGGCGCGAGATCGAGGAACGGCACCAGCTGCGCTGCTCCCCCGCCATCGGAGGCTGTAATTGCTGCCGCGTCGCTCGCACTGGCCGATGATCCATCCGAATCGAATAGCGCAACACATTCGATCGCCGTCCCCGCGAGGCATTCCTGCCGGGCGGCGAGGAGCTCGGGCAATGCAAGGACAGGGTCATCGCCGAGGGCCGGGCTGGTGCTTTGTGATGGCTGTACCTCGCCTGTTGGGCCCGCGTCAGCATCCTCCGCAACCACCGTTTCAGTTTCCGCTGCGGCGGTGAGGTGCGGCAAAACGGTGATCGCCGCGACCAGGGCAACCGCAATACCGCCCGCCGCCCACCACAGCGGGGTGCGCACGGAGCGGAGAGAATCAGTAAGCATCTCGCCCACCCGGGCCAGCGGGGTAGCGCCGAGGAGTTCTTCTGAGATTCGCGGGTGAAGCCGCCACGGACGCCGCGTGTGGGACGAATCGGTTTCGGTCTGATCGGGTGACCGCGTTTCCGGGCTTCCCATGGCAATGGGGCGCGCCGGGAGGCTCGCCAACCGACGAAGTACCGGGGCTTCACGTTCCAGATCCAACGCCAACGGTTCCGCCCAGTTGAACAGTTGCTCAGCAAGCCCCGACGCGACGGAATCGACAAAGTCACCAGCGCCCGTCGACCGTTCCGCAATCCAGCGCACCAGAGGATTGCTGGCCGATGCCGTCGAATCGTCCCTGACCGCGCTGAGCACCTGGACGGATACGGCGAGGAGAGCGTCGACGTCGGTCGCCGCCTCGGATCCGCCCACCCGCCCTGCAGTCGTCTGCGGGGCGGGGAACTGCTGCCCCCGCCCGAACCCGAGCAACACCGGCGCTCCTGCAGCGTTGATGTGCACCTTTGCGGTACTGATCCCACCGTGGCTGACACCGGCCGTGTGCAAACGTGCCACGAGTTGCGCAAGCGGTGCCAGAAGAGTTACGGCCTCCCCCGGGTCGATCTCTCCGCGCGCCCGGAGAAACCGCGCGAGGGAGCCATTTCCCAGCCGTTCCAGCACAAGGACGGGCCTGCCATCCGGCCCGGTGGCGACGTCCAGCACTTCAACGACCTGCTCCCCCGCTGCGGCGGTGAGCACCTCGATCTCAGAACCGATATCGGACTCGGGGATGGACGCCCGGAACACCTTGAGCGCGACCGTTCTGTTGTTGTCGGTTGTGGATATTCCGAGGTAGACCTCGGCCCTGGCCCCGTCGCCCAGTTTCCGGACGAGGCGGTAGCCCGCGAGGGTGTCGGCACCGGGGCGGATGAGTGTCATTGAACCAGCCTGACCACCTGCATGCGGTCGAGTCGGCGCGGTCCCTCTACGGGGGAAACCGGGCGCACAGCGTCGCCTGTGTAGGAGACGGCATCACCGGGTACGCAATGTACAACGATCGTGATCGTCGGTTCTTCCGAAGGTGCGGTTTGCAGCCCGCCGGGGGCCGTATCCTAGACAGCATGGCACGCACCAAAAACCCCAATAAAGAGCCCGGTCGCATCAAACAGATGTGGGACGTCTTCCAGATGACCCGCCGCTACGATTCCCTGGCGATCTGGTATCTGCTCCTCGGCTTCCTGATGCCCATCATCATCGCGGTCGCGCTGGGAATTGTGCTCTCCTCCGACAACATCGTTGGACTCGTGCTGTACATCATCGCCGGTGTGCTCGCCGGTGTGTTGCTGTTCCTGATCATCCTCGGCCGTCGTGCCGAGCGCGCGGCATACTCGCAGATCGCCGGCCAGCCCGGCGCCGTCGGAGCGGTTCTCAAAAGTTCGCTTCGCGGTGGCTGGATCGCCAGCGAGATGCCCGTCAACGTGAGCCCGAAAACCCAGGACGCCGTCTACCGTGCGGTAGGCCGCGGCGGGGTCGTCTTGATTGGTGAAGGCCCGCGCTCGCGGACCCAGAAGATGCTCGAGGACGAGCGTCGCGCCATCACCCGTATCCTCCCCAACGTTCCCGTCACCTTCGCATACGTCGGCCCTGACCCGGACGCCGTGCCGCTTTACAAGCTGGCCGGACATCTCCGCAAACTGAAGAACGTGCTTCGCAAGCCGGAGATCCTCGCCGTCAGCAACCGCCTCACCTCCCTCAGCAAGGGAAAGGGTGGGCTACCGATCCCCAAGGGCATCGACCCGTTCAAGGCCAGGGCGCCTCGCCCGCGTTAGCCCACAACGCGAGACACCCTCGCCGTGACCTGCACAGTCCGCCGATGGGAGAATTCATTTTCTCCCGCCGGCGGACTTTTGCGTGTGGCTGAAATGTTACGCCCGACGCTGGCAACTCGTCCTGGGAATCAACGACGCAGGAGTACGGTGCCGATCAGACGGTCGTGCATCCCACGTTCGTCGCGGTCCCAGATGACCGCGGGAATCACGATGGCGATGAGCGCGGCCCGGACGAAGGGGCGCCAGATGCCGATTCCCTTCCCGTCGAGGGACGCCACTCGCAGCCCGAGAAGGCGATGCCCGATGCTGGCACCGGTCGTCAGGACAAAAATAATTTGTGTGATCACAAAAATCAGCAGCGTCGCGATGCCGTCGTAGTCGAAGAATGCCCAGGAGATCAGCACACTCAACCCCCAGTCGATCAGGAGAGCGCCCACACGGGGTGCGAAGCGCGCGATCGAGCGGGATCCGGTCATGGGAAGGCCGAGACGTCTTCCCGGCCACTCGACGGCGGAGGAGGCGTTTTCTGGCATCCGGCAAGTCTATCGACGCGCCCAGCCGTAACATGCCGGAAACCTGCGCGACACTCTCACGAAATTTAGTCGCCGTAGCGTAAAAGCAGGCTGCGCTCGCAGCTGCTCAGCACCAAGCTCATTGGAGTTCTTTCCATGTTCAGTGATTCTTCCGAAGTGCTCAAATTTATCAAGGACACCGACGTCAAGTTCCTTGATATCCGCTTCACCGACCTGCCCGGTGTACAGCAGCACTTCAACATCCCCGCGTCCACCGTTGACGAAGAATTCTTCTCTGTCGGCCAGATGTTCGATGGCTCGTCGATCCGTGGTTTCGCCTCGATCCACGAATCGGACATGCAGCTCATCCCCGACGTCACAACGGCCTACGTAGACCCGTTCCGCGTCGAGCGCACGCTCATCATGATCTTCGACATCTACAACCCGCGCAACGGCGAGATCTACGCCCGCGACCCGCGCCAGGTTGCCAAGAAGGCCGAAAAGTACCTCGCCTCCACCGGCATCGCGGACACCGCGTTCTTCGCTCCGGAAGCCGAGTTCTACATCTTCGACGACGTGCGTTACGACGTCAAGCAGAACGCGAGCTTCTACGCCGTCGACTCCGACGAGGGTTCCTGGAACTCCGGCCGCGAAGAAGAAGGCGGAAACCTCGGCAACAAGACCCCGTACAAGGGCGGATATTTCCCCGTCAGCCCCGTCGACAAGCAGGCCGACCTTCGCGACGACATGAGCCTCAAGCTCATTGAGTCCGGCCTTATCCTCGAGCGCGCCCACCACGAAGTGGGAACGGGTGGCCAGGCTGAGATCAACTATCGCTTCGACACCATGGTGCACGCAGCAGATGACCTGCTCAAGTTCAAGTACATCATCAAGAACACCGCCGAGCAGTGGGGAAAAACGGCAACGTTTATGCCGAAGCCCCTTTTCGGTGACAACGGATCGGGTATGCACACCCACCAGTCCCTGTGGAGCGACGGCAAGCCGTTGTTCTACGACGAAAGCGGCTACGGCGGGCTGAGCGACATCGCGCGCTGGTACATCGGTGGCCTGCTGAAGCACGCTCCGGCAGTGCTCGCATTCACCAACCCGACGCTGAACTCCTACCGTCGCCTCATCCCGGGCTTCGAGGCCCCCGTGAACCTGGTTTACTCGGCCGGTAACCGCTCCGCCTCGATCCGTATCCCGATCACGGGAACGAACCCGAAGGCCAAGCGCATTGAGTTCCGCGCCCCCGACGCATCCGGCAACCCCTACCTGGCGTTCGCCGCCCAGATGATGGCCGGCCTCGACGGAATCAAGAACAAGATCGAGCCGCACGAGCCCGTGGACAAGGACCTGTACGAGCTTCCCCCCGAGGAAGCAAAGCTGATCCCCCAGGTTCCCGCGTCCCTCGAGGAAGCCCTCCGCGCGCTGGAGGCTGATCACGAGTTCCTCCTTGCCGGTGGTGTCTTCACCCAGGACCTCATCGAGACCTGGGTCGCCTACAAGCGCGAAAAGGAAATCATTCCTGCCGCGCAGCGCCCCACGCCCTTCGAATACGAGCTGTACTACGGCGTCTAAGCACTGAATGGTCTGTGCCAACACAGAACCACCGCGGGCTCGCATCCTCTCCAGGATGCGAGCCCGCGGTGGTTGGAGCCTGTGTATTGCCGCCGGTCATCGATCACAACACGCGTGACGGTTCGGACGCAGCTAGCCGGTGAAGGGTTGAGGATTCTTTTCGATACCGTAAAACCTGCGTTCGAAGACCTGCCGGGCGAGGCGGGTGATTCGCAGGTAGTCGTCGTCCAGTGTGCTCGCAGAGCCCGGGGGGTATTCGAGCAGGCGCGCGACACCCTCCAGCTGCTGCCGGTCCGTTGGCAGCACATCCGCGGTCTTCGACGTCCACAGCGTCAGCGCCGAGCGTGCACGGGACGCCATGATCCAGGCATCCCTCAGACGATGGGCCTCCGACTCCTCCACGTATCCCGCGGCCACGGCCGCGGACAACGCGTCGAGGGTGGAGGTCGTCCGCAGACCCGGGACCTGGTTTCCGTGTTCCAGCTGAAGCAGCTGCACAAACCATTCGACGTCGCTGAGGGATCCCCGGCCGAGTTTGAGATGACGGGACGGTTCGGCGCCCTGCGGAAGCCGTTCAGACTCGACCCGGGCCTTTATCCTTTTCACTTCCCGGATGTCACGCTCACTGATATTCATCGGGAAGCGCACCGTGTCGGCCAGGGCCTCGAAGTCGGCCATCAGCGCAGCGTCTCCCGCTGCACCGCGGGCACGCAACAGGGCCTGTGCCTCCCAGGTCAACGACCACCGAGCGTAGTACGCGCGGAAGCTGTCGAGCGAACGCACCATCGGGCCGTTTTTACCCTCCGGGCGCAGGTTTGCGTCGAGATCAAGGGGCAGGCGGATGTCTTCGGTGAGGCGACCGATTGCCTTGACGATGTGGCTGGCCCGCCGGTTCGCCTCCTCCCCGTCGAGGGAAACGGCGCGGTAGACATACATCACGTCGGCATCTGAGCCGAAACCGAGTTCCTGTCCGCCATAGCGTCCCATGGCGATGATGGCGAACTCGATGCCGTCGGGCGTCGGACGGATGAGGCCAAGCATTCCGCTGAGCAGGGCAGCGTTGATATCGCTGAGTCCGCGCCCCAGTTCCTCGATGGTGAGGAACCCAAGAATCGCGGAAAGGGCGAGGCGGAGCACCTCCCGCCGACGCGCCCCGCGGAGTGCAGAGGCTGCATCCGCCTCGTCCTCTCGGTGTCGTGCGACGGTGGCGCGTGATTCGTCGAGCAAAACGGACAGCGGCCGGGGGCGAAGTTCGTCCTCGTTCTCCAGCCATGCCGCGCCCTCGGGGATGCGTTCGAGCAGGTCCCCGGCGAAGCGCGAACTGGCGAGCACGTGGGTGAGGCGTTGGGCTGCACCGGATGAGTCGCGCAGCATACGGAGGAACCAGTACGCCTCACCGATGTGGTCGCTCAACCGGCGAAACGCCAGCAATCCGTGGTCGGGATCGGCGCCGTCGGCGAACCACTGCAGCATGACCGGCAGCAGGGTTCGCTGGATGGTCGCGCGGCGCGATACCCCGGCCGTCAGGGCGCCAATGTGGTGCAGCGCCCCCTTCGGGTCCCGGAAACCGATCGCCGCCAGTCGCGCCGTCGCCTGGTCGCTGGAAAGATTGAGTTCCTCATCCGGCAGTGCGGCCACGGCCGACAGCAGCGGCCGGTAGAACAGGCGCTCGTGCAGGCTCCTGACGGCACGTTTGGTGCGCTGCCAGCCGTGGGTGAGTTCCGCGGCGCCCGTGTACAAACCGGTGGAACGTGCCAGTACCCGCACCGCCTCCTCGTCCCTGGGCATCAGGTGGGTACGGATGAGTTTCGTCAGTTGCAGGCGGTGCTCGATGAGCCGGAGGAAGCGGTAATCGCGGGAGAATTCGGCGGCCTCCACCCGGCCGATATATCCCTGGGCGGCGAGGGCCACCAGGGCGGGAAGAGTGGCCACCTGGCGCACCAGGGGGTCGTGCTGGCCATGCACCAACTGGAGCAGCTGGATGGTGAACTCGATGTCGCGTAGCCCGCCGGGGCCAAGCTTCACCTGGATGTCCCGGTCTTCCGCTGGGATGTGCTCCGTGACGCGCTCGCGCATACGCTGCACCGACTCGACAAAATGGTCCCGCGACGCGCTCGACCAAACATACGGGGCGACTGCGGCGACGTACCGGGCCCCAAGTTCTGCGTCGCCGGCAAGCGGCCGTGCCTTCAGCAGCGCCTGGAATTCCCAGCTTTTTGCCCACCGCTCGTAGTAGGCGAGATGCGATTCGAGGGTGCGCACAAGGGCGCCGTCCTTGCCCTCCGGGCGCAGGTTCGCATCCACCTCCCACAAGCCTGGCTCTGCCGCAAGTTCCTGGATTCCCCGGGAGGTCTGCATCGCCAGCCGGGTGGCGATCTCCACAGCGCGGTCGTTCGACAATCCGTCGCTGGCCTCCGCGACGAAGATCACGTCGACGTCGCTGACGTAGTTCAGTTCGCGCGCGCCCGCCTTGCCCATACCGATGATGGCCAGCCGGGTGCGGGCGACGTCATCCGCGGGAAAGCGCACCATCCGGCGCGCGACATCCAGTGACGCGTTGAGCGCGGCCCCCGCAAGGTCGGCCAGCATGGCCGTGACGACATCCACCGCACCGAGAGGGTCGCGGTTCTCTAAGTCCCATGCCGCGATGCGCACAAGATGGCGTCGGTAGCGAACCCGCAGTGCGCTGAACGCTTTGTCGTCGACGAGCCCGACCACGGACGCCAGCAGGTCAGCATCGAACTCCTCGGCCGTCGGTTGCGCCGCGAGTGGCCCGATGAGGGCAACCATTTCCTCGGGATGCCGCTGGAAGAAGTCCCCAAGACCCTCCGACGCACCCAGCACACGAACGAGCCGGGCCGCGGACTCCTCGTTCTGCAGCAGTTCGTTCACCGCTTCCGGCGCATGCTCCCGCAACCGAATTAGCAACTGCAGGGCCTGGTCCGGGTCCGCCGCTGATGCGAAGTGCGACACCAGCTCTGCGGGCAGGGGCGCGAGCAACTCGCGGGTGCTCGACAGTTCGGTGAAACCGAGTCGGGCCAGCTCAGTCAGCGTCGTCTGGTGGCGGGGCATGGGATTGCCTAGAGAATCTCCAGGTTGCTCGCCAGCTCGTACGGGGTGACCTGGGCGCGGTAGTCCTTCCAGTCCCGGCGCTTGTTGGACAGCACGTAGTTGAACACCTGCTCCCCCAGCGTCTCGGCGACGAGTTCGGAGTCTTCCATCAGCGACAGAGCGTGGTCAAGGCTGGCCGGCAGCTGGTTGTAGCCGAGGGCGCGACGCTCAGCATCCGTCAACGTCCAGACGTTGTCTTCCGCTTCAGCTGGCAGCTCGTACTCGTTCTCGATGCCCTTGAGCCCGGCGGCGAGCA
>JAODAO010000205.1 GCA_025463465.1 Glaciihabitans sp.
TGGCCGGGTAGTCATGGTGGGCCTACTGCCGACGGGGGAGCAGCCGGCGCTCCTCTCGATGATGCTCACCCGCGAGCTGGAGGTGGTTGGCTCGTTTCGCTTCAACGACGAGATCGACGACGTCATCGCCGCGCTCGCCGACGGGTCCCTGGTCGTCGAGGCGGTCGTCACCCACGAATATGAGGTGGGTGACGTGCTCGACGCGTTTACGACGGCGAAGGACGCTGCCAACAGCGGAAAGGTGCTGCTGCGGTTCTGACCGGCAGCTAAACGGGGTGAAAAGCAGCGGCCCTATATCGGCCCCGGAGCAGATAAATGGGGGCTTGACGCTGTGAATGCGCTAGTGTTGTCCCTTGGTTGTGAACACCCCGGTGTTCTACGGCTGGAACTTCGGCGAGGGAATTGTCCCGGTGTTGATACACCGAAAGGGATGTTCCGTTATCGACGCGGTGTTGCAGGCTTCGGTCTTCCTCACGCTGACATGCGTTCGAGTTGAGATGTTCGATTTTTTGAACGACACGAAACGGGCCTGACGGTCCGGCAATGGAGAAATTATTATGGCTTCAAACGACAACAATCACCTCGTAGCCGAGGTCCGCACGTCTTTCGGTAAGGGCGCTGCCCGCAAGATCCGCGCCGTTGGTAAGATCCCCGCCGTCATCTACGGACACGGCACCGAGCCGCAGCACGTTACCCTCCCGGGTCACGAGGTTGCCCTCATCATTCGTAAGTCGAACCAGGTCCTCGACCTTGACATCGCCGGAGTGAGCCAGCTGGCTCTCGTCAAGGATGTCCAGAAGGACCCCGTACGCCAGATCATCGAGCACCTCGACCTCATCGTCATCCGCCAGGGCGAGAAGGTCACCATCGATGTCGCCGTCCGCGTCGAGGGCGAGCCGGCCGCCGGCACCGTCGCACTGCAGGACACCAACACCCTGTCCATCGAGGCCGAGGCGACCCACATCCCCGAGTTCTTCGTCGTTTCGGTTGAGGGTGCAGAAGACGGCACCTCGATCTACGCCAAGGACATCGAGCTGCCCGCCGGCTCGACCCTCATCGGTGACCCCGAGCAACTCGTCGTTTCCGTCTCCATCCCGGCCGAGGTCGACCTGGGCGACAGCGAGACCCCTGCTGCCGAGGACGCCGCTCCCGCCGAGGCTGCTGAGTAATTTCCTTACTCCGCTTTCTCAGATTACGAAAACCCAAGCCAATGGACGATAACCAATGGCTAGTAGTCGGGCTCGGTAACCCCGGGCCCGGCTACGCGGGTAACCGCCACAACGTGGGCCAGATGGTGCTCGCGGACCTGGCGGACCGCATGAACGCCTCCTTCAAAAGTCACCGCACGAATTCGTCGGTGGCCGAGGGACGCACCGGGGCCGGCGGCCCCCGCCTCATCTTGGCCAAACCGTCGACGTTTATGAACATCTCTGGCGGCCCGGTCGCCGAGCTGCTGCGCTTTTACAAGCTCGAGCCCGACCGCCTCATCGTGATCCACGACGAACTCGACATCCCGTTCGACACCCTCCGGCTCAAAACCGGTGGCGGTCACGGTGGCCACAACGGTATCCGCGACATCATCGCAGCCACGGGCACCGGCGACTTCGCCCGCGTGCGCGTGGGCGTTGGCCGTCCCCCCGGACGCCAGCCCGCAGCCGACTTCGTGCTCAAGGACTTCTCGGGCGAGGAACGCAAAATTCTTCCCAACCTGTTGGGGGATGCCGCCGATGCCGTTGAGCTCATCGCCAGCGAAGGCCTCAGCGCCGCCCAGTTGCGCTTCCACACCAGCAAAAGCGAGTAACGGTCCAGCGGCTCGCCGCTGGGATTCTCGTGTCGTCGTATGTGCGCCCGACGCCTAGTGCTGTGGATCGAACGTGACTGACGCGGTGGCAACTTCACCGACGCGGTGGACGTGCCCTCCATTTGCTCGTGGTGGTTGCTGCGGTCAGCTGGTCAGGTTCTCGAGCGCCCAGATGCGCAATGATGTCGAGGGGCGGCCGGTGACGAACTCGACGTCGTCGCGGACGGTGCCGATGTAGCCCATCCGTCCGTCTATGACCTGCCGGTTGAACTCGACGCCGGCTTCGGCGTACCACGCCTCCACGGTGATGCTGCGGTCGGCAATGGATGACAAAAAGTCTTCCGGACCGCTGACCTCACACCGGATCTCGCGACCGATGGCTTCAGAGAAAATCGCGGCAGCTTCCGGGCCCGATGCGACCTCCGTCGACAGCCAATACTGCTTGCCGCTGTGTCGCATCGGTCCCTGTCGCAGTACTGTCGCGGCAACGGCGGCGATGTCTTGCGCGGCGATCCATCCCACGCGGCGATCATCCCAGTAGACAGAGAAGGAGCCATTGTTGGCCATAATCTCCGAGGCGAGCCCGTCCATAAACACGTTGGGGTGCAGGTGCGTCCACTGCAGGCCGCTGCCCTCGATGTAGCGTTCGATCATCTGGTGCCAGACGAAGTGCGGGTCGGTGACGTCCCAGTTGGCGAACACGCCCTGGTGCACGATGTGGCTGACGCCTGCTTTGACCGCGGCGTCGACGAGCGTCTTGCTCTGGGCCAGCATCGCGACGGTGTACCCGGTGAGCAGGTAGACCCGGTCGACCCCGTGCAACGCGTGCGCAAACGTGCTCGGGTCGTCCAGATCGAGACGCACCGCGTCCCGCCCTGCTGCTCGCAACTCATCCACCTGCTCCGGCTTCCGTGCGGCATACCGCACACGGACGTCCCCAGCGTCACGATCGAACTCCGCGAGGATGAGCTTGCCGATCTGACCGGTGGTTCCGATGACGAGCACAACGGGGCTCGTCGTGTCGATCTCGGTTGGGTGGTAGTTCACGATGTCGTTTCTTTCGTTCGGAATAGATCGAAATGAGGACGTAGTGGCACGTGCAGCCCAGTGACCCGGGCACGGTGCCCGCCAGCAGATCAGTCGTGTTGGCTGTTGCGTGCGTGTCGCGGCAGGAAAAACGCCGCGACAAGGGCGACGACTGCGATAACGGCGCCTGCGGTGAAGGCGGCGCGTGCCCCATTCGCGATCGACCCGGCATCTGTGCCGCCAGCGCTGGAGCTGAGAACCGCGATAAGTACTGCCAGGCCGGCTGCGCCGCCAAGCTGCTGAATGGTGTTCAGTGCCGCGCTGCCATGCGAAACGAGAGCATGCGGAAGGGACCCCAGCGACATGGTGAAAATAGCGACCCATGCGAATGCCTGGCCGGCGCAGATTAGTACGTACGTGACGAGGACCACCCATACGGAGGTGTTCTCGGTGAAGGTCGTCATCAGCCACCATCCGGCGCTCACAACGACGACTCCCGGGATCGCAAGCCACCGGGCTCCGACGCGGTCATAGTAGCGGCCAACGAGGACGGACACGATCCCGATTGTTGCCCCGCCGGGCACCATGAGCAGCCCGGTCTCCAGCGATCCGAGTCCGAGGGACTTCTGCAGCACCAGAGGGAGCAGGGTGGAGAGGCTGAAGGCTCCCATCACCAGGAATGCGAAGACAATGACGGGTCGTGCGAACGAGGGGTGCGTGAAGATGCGCATGTCGAGGACCGCCGCGTCGTGGCGCTGCAATCGGAGTTGACGCCATACGAATGCCGCAATGCCTGCAACGCCAAGCGGGATCGCGATCCAGAACGCGGCGGAGAGGTGACCGCCCGTGGATTCGCCTGCGCTCGCCAGCCCATATACCAGGGCACCAAATCCGATCGCGGAGAGCACCAACGAAAATGCGTCGAACCGGATACGCCGTGGCGTGGTGAGGTTCGGGATCTTGATCGCCCCAACGATCAGGGCGAGGAGTGTGAGCGGCAGAATGATGATGAACAGCCACCTCCAGCTCAGCTGCGCCATCACTATCCCCGAGAAGGCAGGGCCGAGGGCGGGCGCAACAGCAGTCACCGCAGTGATCAAGGCCATCATCTGGCCTCGACGAGACGGCGCGACGAGGCCGATCGATGTCGTCATCAGCAACGGGATCAACACCGCCGT
>JAODAO010000212.1 GCA_025463465.1 Glaciihabitans sp.
CCACCTCGGCGCGCATCCTGGCACGCTGCCTGAACTGCGCGGAAGGTCCCACCGACACTCCTTGTGGTGTGTGCCCGAGTTGCGTCGAACTCTCGCGCGACGGCGGCGGCTCGATGGACGTCGTCGAGATCGACGCGGCCAGCCACGGTGGTGTTGATGACGCCCGCGACCTCCGCGAGCGCGCTGTCTTCGCCCCGGCCCGCGACCGTTATAAGATTTTTATCCTCGACGAGGCCCACATGGTCAGCGCGACGGGCTTCAACGCCCTGCTGAAGATCGTGGAAGAACCGCCGGAGCACGTGAAGTTCATCTTCGCGACGACCGAGCCCGAAAAAGTCATCGGCACCATCCGTTCTCGCACCCATCACTACCCGTTCCGGTTGGTGCCACCCGCCCAGATGCTGGAATACGTCCAGCACCTCTGCGATGAGGAATCCATCACGGTGGCACCCGGGGTTCTGCCCCTTGTTGTGCGTGCCGGCGGTGGATCCGTCCGAGACACGCTGTCGCTGCTCGACCAGCTGATGGCGGGTTCCGAGGGGGCAACCGTTGAATACGAGCGTGCCGTCGCGCTGCTCGGCTACACCCACGGTGCACTTCTCGACGAGGTCGTCGACTCCATCGGCGCCCGCGACAACGCAGCGGCATTCTCAGCGATCGACCGCATCATCCAGACCGGCCAGGACCCCCGCCGGTTTGTGGAGGACTTCCTCGAACGACTCCGCGACCTCATCATCGTCGCGGCTACCGGCGATAACGCCTCCGCTGTCCTGCGTGGCATCCCGCAGGACGAGCTCGAGCGGATGACGCACCAGGCGCACCGCTTCGGTGCCGCCGAACTGTCGCGCGCTGCTGACGTGGCCAACGCGGCCCTCACCGAGATGACCGGAGCGACATCGCCCCGTCTGCACCTCGAGCTGATGATCGCGCGTATCCTCATCCCTTCCAGCGACGAAACCGAGCGGGGTGCGCTGGCACGCGTCGAGCGACTCGAGCGCCGGGTCGGAGTCGACGGACCGGCGCAGGGAGAGCCCAGCAGCCTTCCCGTGAGCGAGCCGGCAGGACCGCGCCGGCTTACACCGCCCGCCGCACGCAGTACTCCCGAGCCCGCCCGCACCCCGGCCCAGCAGCCCATCGCCCGGTCGGCAGCGTCGCGCTCGGCCGCGCCCACCTCCGCTGCTGCTCCCTCCTCCGCCCCGGCTCGTACTCCTGAACCGGTCAGTCCCGCTTTGGCCACCCCGCCCCCCGGTGGAGTCGCCTGGACGGTCGCGGCGATCCCTGGCTCGCCCGGCGGTCCGGCGATCGAACCCGACGAGCCCGTCGCCGACAACATCGTGGAAGAGCCAGCAGAAGCAGTCTCCGCTCCCCAGGTCGAGGCGCCGGCGAAGGACGCTCCTGCCGCTATTGCTGTCCAGCCGGCAAGGACCGAGCCCTCGGCAGCAGCCGCCGCTACGACCATCCAGGACGTTTCGTCACCCGCATCCGATGCCCGCCCGGTGTCCGGTGTCGTCAACTCCGTCGCGGCCGCAACAACGCCGTCAGCGGAACCGGCAGCGGCAACGCCAGCGGCAGCGGCCCAACCGATCCCCGTGTCGTTGCAGCAGGTTCGCGACTCGTGGCCCGAGATCCTCGAACTCGTCCAAAAGGCCAAGCGCAACGCCTGGATGGTGGTTTCGCAGGCACAGGCGCGTGCCCTGCAGGGCGACGTGCTGACCCTGACGTTCCCGAACGAGAACGACGTGGCCAACTTCAAACAGGCACCCGTGAACGGTGAAAGTGTCAGCGAGTTCGTCCGGATGGCAATCCTCGACGTGCTGGGAATCAGGGTCAAGTTCATTGCCCGGGTCGAAACAACTCTGGCCAACTCCGGCAGCAACACCCGCCCGGCATCGTCCAACACCGCTCCGGCGACCGGGCCCCGCCAGGGCGCCAACTCGCAGGCAACAGCGCAGCCCGCCGCCGCTCAGGTCCAGCAGGCCAACTCCACCCCGCCCGCACGCACGGGACAGGCCTCCGCCCCGGCACGCCCACAGCAGGGCAACGGTAGCCAGCAGACGCGCCCCGCCGAGCAGGGCCGGCCGGCCCAGCCCGCAGCGAACCAGCCCGCGACCCAACAGTCGGCCTCCGCCACGCGGCAGCAGCCGACCCAGCAGCGTCCGACACAGGGAGCCCAGGCGCCGTCGGCACCGACACAGTCGGCGGGGCGATCATCCTCCGCACAGGCAGCCTCCCCGCAATCGCGAACCGCTCCTACCCGCCCGGCGCAGGGCGCCCCCGCACAGCCCAACCGGCCGCAGCAGGGTTCCCGCCGGATGAGCGACCTGCCCGACTCCGCTGCACCACCGCCCGATGACTACGTCGAGCCCATCGAACCCGACCTGCAGTCCGACTACGAACCGGGCGGCTGGGCTGTTGCCGCCATCCCCGGCGCGGCCGAGAAGGCCGCGCAGGAAAAGGCGGCCCCACCCGTTGTGGTCAAGCCCGCCCTCGTCATCGACCCGACCGCGTCGCCCACGGTGCCGTTCGGCCGTGCGCCGGCCCCTCTTGCTCCCGGTGAAAGGCAGCGCTACGGCGAATCCGTTGTTCGCGAGATCCTCGGCGCGAGTTTCATCGAAGAAGAGCCGGTTGCACCCCGGGTCATCCCAATCAGAAACGACTAACCCGTGTACGAAGGAATCATTCAGGAGCTGATCGACGAGCTCGGTCGCCTCCCCGGTATCGGCCCTAAATCAGCCCAGCGCATCGCTTTCCACATCCTCCAGACAGAGACGTACGACGTCACCCGCCTGGCCGAAGTGCTGTTGGAGATCCGCGAGAAAGTACGTTTCTGCGACATCTGCGGCAACGTCGCCGAGCAGGCGACCTGCAGCATTTGCCGTGACCCGCGACGCTCCGCCGCCACCATCTGCGTGGTTGAGGAAGCCAAGGATGTTGTGGCGATCGAACGTACCCGCGAGTTCCGCGGCCTGTACCACGTCCTCGGTGGTGCCATCAGTCCCATCGACGGTGTTGGCCCAGACGACCTGCGGATTCGTAGCCTCGTGCAGCGCCTCGCCGACCCCGTGATCACCGAGGTCATCATCGCCACCGACCCCAACCTCGAGGGTGAGGCGACCGCCTCCTACCTGACCAGGTTGCTAGTCCAGCCGAACCTCCGGGTCACTCGCCTTGCCTCGGGGCTGCCCGTGGGAGGCGACCTCGAATACGCCGATGAGATCACCCTTGGGCGCGCTTTTGAGGGTCGCCGCCTGGTTGAGCACTAAAGAACAGCGGAAAGGGTGCCCTTAACGGAGACTAAGATCGTCTCTCGGGCCCATCGTCGGTGTCCACATCCCTAGAACGTCCAGGAGTACCGAGTGAGCTTGATCGTACAGAAGTACGGCGGATCCTCCGTTGCTGATCCCGAGAGCATCAAGCGGGTTGCCAAGCGAATCGTAGAGACGCGCAAGGCGGGCAATGAGGTTGTTGTTGTGGTGTCGGCCATGGGCGACACCACCGATGAATTGATGGATCTCGCCAACCAGGTGGTGCCGCTGCCCTCCGGCCGCGAGCTCGACATGTTGCTGACCGCCGGCGAGCGTATCTCGATGGCCCTGCTGGCCATGGCGATCAAGGGCCACGGCCTCGACGCCCGCAGCTACACGGGCAGCCAGGCCGGCATGATCACCGACGCCCAGCACGGAAGTGCCCGCATCGTTGACGTCACCCCCGGCCGCGTCCGCGAGGCCCTCGACGAGGGTGCCATCGCCATCGTTGCCGGCTTCCAGGGTTTCAACCGGGGCACCGGCGACATCACCACCCTCGGTCGCGGTGGCTCAGACACCACGGCGGTCGCCCTCGCCGCCGCTCTCAACGCCGACGTGTGTGAGATCTACACCGACGTCGACGGAATCTTCACCTCCGATCCGCGCCAGGTTCCCTCGGCGCAGAAGATCGACCGCATCACCAGCGAAGAAATGCTGGAGCTCGCGGCCGCCGGAGCCAAAGTTCTGTACATCCGCGCGGTGGAGTATGCCCGCCGCCACGGTGTCACCCTTCATGTACGGTCCTCGTTCAACAACAACGAGGGAACCCTGGTCGTCAACCCAGTAGACGGAGAAATCAGCGTGGAAGAGCCACTTATCGCCGGCATCGCAGCCGATCTGAGCCAAGCAAAGATCACCGTTGCCGGTGTGCCAGACATCCCCGGCAAAGCGGCGCAGATCTTCACCATTGTCGCCAAGGCAGGCGCCAACATCGACATGATCGTGCAGAACGTGTCGGAGGCCGCCACGGGTCGCACCGACATCTCGTTCACCCTGCCGAAGACCGACGGCGCCGGAACCCTCGCGGCCCTGAACGACCACCAGTCCGACGTCGGATTCCAGACGCTGCAGTACGACGACCAGATCGGCAAGCTGTCGCTCGTTGGTGCGGGTATGCGTACCAACGCCGGCGTCTCCGCCAAACTCTTCACCTCGCTGTTCGAGGCCGGCATCAACATCGAGATGATCTCCACCAGCGAGATCCGCATCTCCGTTGTCACTCGCGCCGACACGATCCATGACGCCGTCCGTGTTGTTCACACGGCTTTCGGCCTCGATGGTGACGCGGTCGCCGTTGTGCACGGTGGTACGGGCCGCTAGTTCGTAGTCATCCCGGCAGCGCCGGTCGTCAGCGTGAACACGTTCGACGGCCGGCGCTCCCGTCGTTAATTAGGGCAGTACGGCTGGCTCGCGCCACGTCGCCGGAAGCGCCAGCGGGTCGCACGGATAATTCGGTTATCCGACGCCAACGGCCTGCAGCAGGACCGAGCTGCCGTTGAACACAACGTGGGCGACGATCGCGGCGCCGATGCGTCCGGTGCGAATGGCAATCAGGCCGTTCAGGACACCGAGGGTGAAGGTGGATAACCCGAGGACGATCAGCAGAGCGGGGTCGCTGGACTGCCAGAGGTGCAGCAACATAAAGATGAACGAGCTGCCACCGATGCTGAGCACAATGGCAACCAGCTGGACGCGGCGCTCCGCGGGTTGGGGGCGGCGTCCCAGCCAGCCGCGAAGGATCGCGTTCCGAATCGAGCGCAGCAGCAGCCCGCGCATAAACAGTTCCTCGACGATGGGGGCGACAAGGCTCGCGAAGATAACACCGTTGAGCAGTACCCAGAGGGTGTCGGAACTCAACTCGAGGTTGCCGGTGGTGGGCCCTGCGCCGGTGACCAGCCGAGCGACCTCGACGTACGCCACAACGGATAGCTTGGCGACCACGCCAACGGCGAGGCCGATGAGTAGGTCGATCCAGCGCAACCGGAAACCGAAGTCACGACCGAGACTGCGCAGGCCGTGGCGCCGAGAGGCGTAGAACACCGCGCCGAACAGTGCGCCGTAGGTGAGAGCGTTGGCCACAAAGCCCACCGCGTCTGAGTAGCGCGGGTCCACGGCGGAGGCCGCTATGGCCACAAGCCCCAGCACCGTGAGGAAGGCGGCAATACCCAGCGCCGCGTCATTCAATCCCCACCGGATTCGCCGGTCTGGCACGTAGTTGAGCAGTCCGTCCCGTCGACCGTCGACGTCGCCGCTACTGCTCGAGGGGCGTGCCGGCCCGGAGGGATCCGACGGGGAAGAGGGTGGCGGCGCAAAAGTCACGGCTCTCACTGTACGGGCGCTGGCTGTAACAGTGCGGTGCAGAAGCCACCCACACCATAAACTGGGAAATCCTGCTTCCCCTCCACTCATAGGTAGATTCCCCATGACTTCCAGCACAGGTGTTCGTATCGGCGTTGTTGGCGCCACCGGCCAGGTCGGCGCGGTAGTGCGCCGCCTCCTCGAAGAGCGCGAGTTCCCCGTCGCGGAGATTCGTTACTTCGCCTCCGCGCGCAGCGCCGGGACGACTCTCCCGTTCCGAGACGAGCAGATTACGGTGGAGGACGCCGCAACGGCCGACCCGACCGGTCTCGACATCGCCATCTTCTCCGCGGGAGCGACCACCTCGAAGGCCCAGGCCCCGCGCTTCGCCGCCGCCGGTGTTCTTGTCATCGACAACTCCTCCGGCTTCCGCATGGACCCCGAGGTTCCCCTCGTTGTCAGCGAGGTCAACCCCCACGCGATCGACCAGGCCGTCAAGGGCATCATCGCCAACCCGAACTGCACCACGATGGCAGCCATGCCCGTTCTCAAGGTGCTCCACGACGAGGCAGGGCTCGAGCGCCTCATCGTCAGCACCTACCAGGCCACCTCTGGCGCCGGCCTCGTCGGGGGCCGTGAGCTGCTTGAGCAGACCCGCGCCGCCGTTGAGCAGGACCCGATGGAGCTCGTCCTCGACGGCTCCGCCATCACCTTCCCCGAGGCCAAGGCCTTCCCCAAGACCATCGCCTTCGACGTCATCCCGCAGGCCGGCAGCTTCGTTGACGACGGCCTGTTCGAGACCGATGAGGAAAAGAAGCTCCGCAACGAGAGCCGCAAGATTCTCGAACTGCCAGAACTGCTGGTCAGCGGCATCTGCGTGCGGGTACCCGTTTTCACCGGACATTCGCTGGCGATCAACGCCGAGTTCTCCTCCGCCCTCTCGGTCGAGCGTGCCAAGGAACTACTGAAGGACGCCCCCGGTGTTGTTCTCACCGACGTGCCAACGCCGCTGGAAGCGGCCGGTAAAGACCCGAGCTTTGTTGGTCGCCTCCGCCAGGATGAGGGCGTTCCCGGCGGCCGCGGCCTCGCCATGTTCATCAGCAACGACAACCTGCGCAAGGGCGCGGCCCTGAACGCCGTCCAGATCGCCGAACTCGTCGCAGCCAAGCTGGTAGCCGCACAGTAACTACCGCACGCAACACCGGGCACATTCCTCATGGGGATGTGCCCGGTGTTGTCTTCGGCCGCATTCAACGAGGCCGGGGGATGCTGCGCCGCAACGATCGCGCGGCACCGAAACCTATTTGGGAAGCGCCCGGCGCCCGCGCTTGGGCGACTCAACGGCTTTCGCCTGGCGTGGTACCCGGGTGGGGGCAGCCGCGGTGCGGCCACGCATTCTCAGCGCGAAAACCCAACCGCCGAGGGCCAGGAGCATCACAACCGCGATCGTCAGCGCGCCGAGGGCAAGCTGGTTGTGGCGGGGTATTCCGGTGCTCGCGAGGGTGATGCTTCCGGTGCCGACATCGGCGCCCGCTGTCACGGTCGGCGTGGGGGTGGGCGTGGGAGTCGGCGTTGAAGTTGCGGTCTCGGTGGGGGAAGGTGTCGGGGTCGGCGTTGGCGTTTCGCTGGGCACAACAACAACGGGAGGTGTCACAACCACCGGCACCTCGGCGGGGATCTCTTCGACGGGAGCCTCTTCGACGGGTGCCTCCTCGACCGGTACCTCCACCACAGGCTCTTCCGTGGCGGTCGTTTGCGGGGCGGGGGGATCAGCGGGCGCCGGTTCTGCCGTCGGTTCTGTCGTCGAGGTGGGCTCATCGTTGGGGGATGTTGAGGGCGCAGTTGTCGGCTTGGCAGTGGCCGTCGTTTTCACCGGGGCAACGGCGTCGGCGGTCTCGTCAGGATCGGTGGCATCGGGGGAGGTGACGGTGATCGCAACCCGTTCCTGCGCCGACGGGGTCGCGGTGGGGATACTGACCGAGAACGGTGTCGCCGCGACGGCGGGCACCGTCGATGACAGTGTTAGGGCAGTGACGGCGACGCTGATCCCCGCGAGGCGCACAACACTGCCAGCGCCCATCGACATGCCCCGAACAGCCCGATAGCGGCGTTCGTGGTGGTGCACCATGACGATAATCCCCTTAAACAGGCGGCTCGTCCCCCGGCGCCGCACATTCATCTTAGTGAGGGACAATCGTTTCCGGGGGCCGCACCGAATACGGGGCATGAATACCTCGCCTCCGGCACGACGCCGTCGCATCATCGTTGTGGTGGTGTCCGTTGTTGTGCTGATCGGAGTGGTTGTGGCCCTGTTCTCTTTTTCGCGTCCCGGTTCGGCAACGCAGTCCCTGCCGGCGACCGGCACCGGGGAGTCCGTCGGCTTCTACGGCGACTCGTACACCCTCGGTACCGGCGCATCCGACCCTGCCAATCGCTGGTCCACCATCATCTCCGCCGAACGCAACTGGCGCGAGATCAACCCGAGCGTCAATGGCCTCGGCTTTGTGAACAACCGCAGCAACTTCGGTTCAGACGACCTGCCGAGCATCATCATCGACGCCCACCCCGACATTGTTTTTGTCACCATGGGCCTGAATGACAATTTCAGCTACGACTTCGCCGCCGGTGACATCAAAAAGCAGATCAGCGCAGACCTCGACCGGCTCAAGCTGGCGCTGCCCACCTCCCGCTTCATCGTCGTCGAACCCTTCTGGTACACCGACGAGCGCCCTGAATCGGTGGAAACCATCATCGGCTGGGTCAGGGATGCCGCAGCGGACATCGGCGCGGACTACATCCCCGGGGCCTCGCACTGGATCGAGGGCCACTCCGAGTGGATGGCGGCAGACGGGTTGCACCCCAACGACGGTGGCTACGCCGCAATGGCCGTGGAGATGGATGCCGCGCTGAAGGTCCTCGGGCTGTAAACGGCGGCTTAGGCAACGCCCTTGCGCTGCATCGCGATGGCCTTGATGGTGAGTTGCGTCGCAGCGACAAACAACAGGGCTGCGAACAGGATTCCGGACACCCGCGGCGTCAGCGCCAGGGCAATCGCCACCCCCGGAATGGCTGCGGCGGTCGCGGCGACCCCGACCAGCAGCCCGGCGCGCAGGTCAACGAGGTGGGCGCGAAGGTTGCTGAGTGTTCCGGTGATTCCGGTCGGGATCATCACCAGCAGCGACGTTCCCTTTGCCACCAGGTCACTCATCCCGAACAGGGCGACGAACGACGGCACCGCGATAACACCACCGCCAATGCCGAACAGTCCCGACGCGATCCCCATCACAATGCCAACCCCGAAATACCCGAACGCCAGCGGCACTGACAGCTCGACCAGGTCACCGCGTTCCGGGGCGACCACCAGCATACGCACGGCGACCACAACGATCAGGGCGATGAACATCCACCGCAGCCAGGTCAGGGGGATGCGGCGCAGTAGCATCGTGCCGATCAGCGCACCGCCGATGGCTCCGGCGGCGACGATCAGCGCGGCGATCGGGTCGGTCTGGCCATTGGCCAGGTAGGTGAGGGAGCCAACGATCGAGGTGGGCACAATGGCGGCGA
>JAODAO010000021.1 GCA_025463465.1 Glaciihabitans sp.
GCGAATACGGAGTGCTGAGCGTGATGTTCAGCGTGCCAGCGGCGTCGTCGGCGGTGAAGGTCGCGTCGCCGGCGCCAAAGGCCTGGCTTGACCAGGTCTGGGCCGCGCTGTCCTCGTTGGTGGTCAGGTAGGTCAGCGAGTCCGCGATGATCTGCGGGGTGATGACGGTCCCGTCGGCGCAGGTCGCGTCGTCGCGGATGGTGAAGTTGTACTCGGATGCCGACACGGCCTCCCAGTCGGTGGCAAGTCCCCCGACAAAGCCTTCGGTCTCGCCCTGGCGCAGCAGGGTGTCGAAGCCGAGGCGAGCGACGGAGACGTCGGACGATCCTGATGCCGTGGCGGGGTCATACGCGGTGGGTGCGTAGAACAGCTCGGTGTTGATCGTGGTGACCGAGCCGGGTTTGGCTGCGTCATCCGTGGAGCTGCCTCCCCCGCTGCAAGCGGTGAGCGTGAGGCTCGCGACTGTCACGAGCGTAAGGCCCGTGACGATTCTCTTCCTGACCATGGTGCTGTTCTCCTCAAGGCGTGAAATGTGTGTGCTGCACAGGTGCGGTGCCCCGGATGGTCCGTGACTCCCAGAACAAGGATCCAGAGTTAGATCAATTGGATCCGAAGTGTTGTATCCAATCTAGCCATTCTCGCATCCAATCATGTTTCCGTTTCGTTACATCTGCTGCACCGTGGTCAATTCGGTGGCATCCGGCCGGTCCTGCGCCGGGCAAAAGGCAGCAGGGCACTCGCCACGATCGGGTGGAACCCGGTATCGTCGCCGATCCACACGCGGGCGTCCGGCGCGTACTCGTAGAACAGCTCAGCGCAGACGCCGCAGGGTTCGATCAGATGCCAGGTGCCGCCGGGCCGACGCAACACACTCACGCAGGAGACGACGCTGCCGTCCGCTCCGTGGGCCGCGACCGCGGCGGACAGTGCCCCGCCCTCGGCACACACCGATGCCCGGGAGGCGCTGGCCTCCAGGTGCAGCCCGGTGACGATGCGCCCGTCGGAGAGCCCGAGCGCCGCGGCTACCTCGTGCCGACCCGACACGTAGCGCTCATCAAGGAGCGAACGGGCAGCGGTCAGCAGTTCGGCGTCGGCGTCCGACATCCCCCCTGGCACACCGGAGAGTTCTGGGCGGTAACCGGGCTCGGTCATACCCAGCCGAGGATACGTGCCATGTTGCCACCCTCAACGAGGGCGCGATCGGCCTCGTCCGGGATCGCCTTGGCGATTTTCATGCGCTCGAGGTCGAAGTCCGAACCCGGCCACTCCGAACCAAGCAGGATCTTCGACGCGCCGAGCCGGGCGTATGCACGCTTGACATCGGACATCAACGTCGCCGAGGTCTCGAGGTAGATGTGAGGGTTGCGCTCGGCGACGATGATCGCCTCCGGCACGTTCCAGACGGCGCCCATGTGGGCGATGATGGTCGGCACCTCGGGGAACCCCTTGGCGATCTCCTCGATCGCAAACGGTGCGCAGAACGCGTCGTCGAGGGCGTTGATCAGAACGGGCAGGCCGAGCTCGGCGCAGACCCGGAACAGCGGGTCGAGCAGTCCGTGGTCGGCGACGTGGTACCCGTGCAGGGACGGGTGCAGCTTGAGGCCGACCAGGCCACCGGCGGCGAAGCGGCGGATCTCCTCCACGGCATTGTCGTCCTGCGGCATCACCTGGCCGAAGCCGAACAGGCGGTCGGGGTGCTTGGCGACGAGTTCCATCAGGAAGTCGTTCTCGATGCCCTGGGCGAGCGAGCAGACCATGGCCTTGTCGACGCCGGCGGCATCCATCCGCGTGATGATCCGCTGCGAGTCGAACGGGGTGTAAGCGGGCGGCTCCTCCCCCGGCTTCACGCCGCTGAGGTAGTCGGATCGTCCGCGTCGGTCCTGGGTGGTGTTGTAGGCATCGATGATCATCGTGGTGCTGCTCCTGGATAGGGGATGGACAGGGTCGGCCGCGATCAGGCGCGGTCGGTGAGAAGGAAACGGGCGATGCGTTCGCCGATAACAACGGCGGGCATCGCGGTGGTTGCGCGGGGAACTCTCGGCATGATCGAGCAGTCGGCGACGGAAAGCCCGGCGACGCCGTGCACGGCCCCGTGGGAGTCGACGACGGCGGTCGGGTCGTCGGCCGGGCCCATTTTGCAGGTACCGACCGGGTGCCAGTAGTTGTCGGGGTTCGCCTCGACGTGCGCGACGAGGCTGCCGTGATCGGCCGCGGCTCGCAGGCTGGGGTTCAGCTCCTCGCCGACGAGCGCGCGCAATCCGTCCGAGGCGGCCATGTCGCGCATCAGCTGCATCCCCTCGGCGAGCACTGTTGCGTCGCGCCGTTCCGGGTCGCTGAGGAAACGATGGTCGATGACCGGCTTTGCCTCGGGATCGATGCCGCTGATGCGCACAAAACCGCGCGAGACGGGCTGCAGGTTCGCCACACCCACGCTCCAGCGCCGCGTCTCGCCGCGGTGGGTGGGGCTGTAGGGCAGAAAATGCAGGTCGAAGACGGTCGGGTCGAAGCTGGAGGCGGCCTTGCCCATCAGCTGTTCGTCCGGGGCCCAGCCGGCGCTGCGCAGCTGCTCCATTTGCCGGGTCATCCGGTCGCTGCCGGCCCAGCTCATCAGGGAGAAGGGCTGGTCGTGCAGGTTCTCGCCGACGCCATCGAGTGCGCTGACGAGGGGGATGCCGTGGGCCGCGAGCAGCCGGGGTGCCCCGATGCCCGATCGCTGCAGGATCTGCGGGGAGTTGAAGGCTCCACCGGCGACGACAACGTGGCCGGCCCGGACGACGTGGGTTTCGCCCTGCCACTGCACTTCGACGCCGACGGCGGTGCCATGCTCGACCAGCACACGGGCGACGTGGGCGTTGCCCACGATGGTGAGCTGCGGGTCATGCCGGTTCGGGTCGAGGTAGGCGAAGGCGGTGTTGAAGCGCACGCCCTCAACGATGTTGTTCTCCTCGGGCGCGACGGCGGGGCCCTCGTCGACGTTGTTGAGGCTGGCACGCTGCGGGATCCCGGCCTCGGGAGCGGCGTCGTACCAGGCCCGCTGCCACGGGGTGAGTTCCTCCGCCTGGTAAGCGACGACGCGCATCCGCTCGGTTGCCGCGGCGAACAGGGGCAGCAGTTCGTCCATCGCCCAACCGGGGTTACCGGCTTCTGCCCAGCCGTCGTAGTCCCGGCGATGGCCCCAGGTCTGGGTGGTGCCGTTGACGTCGCTGCAGCCACCAATGGCGCGGGTGCGCTCGAACGACACCCGCTCGGGGAGGGTGTCGCCGGAGTCGTAACCCCAGTCGTGGGATCGGCCGAGCCGGGTGGCGTCGAGGAAGTCGGCCGGCCAGCGGGGGTCGCCGAAGGCCCCGAAGTCGGGGCCGGCCTCGAGGATGAGGACACGGTGGCCCGCCTCGATGAGCCGGGCGGCGACAACGCTGCCGCTGGTACCGCCGCCGATCACCACGAACTCGGCCTCACGGGGAAGGGATCCCATCGTCTGTTCTCCTTGGCTCACAGCAGCGCGAAGTATTCGCGTTGCTCCCAGTCGCTCACGTGCGCGAGGTAGCGGTCGAACTCGGATCGTTTGATGCTCGTGTACCAGTCGATAACGTCGGCACCGAGGGCGCCGATGAAGGCGGTGTCGACGCTGAGGGCATCGACGGCGGCACCGAGGTTGGACGGCAGGCGCTTCGCGTCGTCCGTGTATGGATTGTCGGCGGGCTCCCCCGGGTCGATGGTGCGGTCGAGGCCGTCCATTCCGCAGACCAGCTGCGCCGCGATGTAAAGGTAGGGGTTCGCGCCGGGTTCGCCGGAGCGGTTCTCCAGCCGGGTGGCCGGGTCTCCCGCCCCGCCGACGGCCCGCACCATGGCGCCCTTGTTGTCGATTCCCCAGAGGATACGGTCGGGTGCGAGCGAGTACGGCTGGTAACGCTTGTAACCGTTGACGGTGGGGGTACTGAACGCGGCAGCCGCTGTCGCGTGTTCGAGTAGGCCGCCGAGGTAGTAGCGCCCGGTGTCGGAGAGCGCGGTGCCGGGTTCGGTCGGCACAAAGACGTTGGCGCCGGTGCGCAGGTTGCAGAGTGACTGGTGCAGGTGCCAGCCGGTCGAGGCGGTTTCCGCGCCGACGGGGCGGGACATAAAGGTCGCGTGGTAGCCGAGGCTGCGGGCGATCTGGCGCACCGCCGTGCGGACGAGCACGATGTCGTCCGCGACGGTCGCGGCGTCGCCGGCGTCGAGGGTCAGCTCGAGCTGGCTGGGCCCGAACTCCAGTTCCAGGGTGCGCAGCGGCAGGTCCATCGAGGTGAGACCGGAATACAGCGCCTGCACGAGGTCGTCGAGTTCGCCGAGCGCCTCGGCGTGCAACAGTTGGCCGCCCGCGGTGGTTGGGGTGGTCTGTGGGGCGGCGCCGGGCTGGCCGGGTTTGCCGACCTGCTCGGGCGCAAAGCCCGCCGGGTCGGCGCGGAAGACATGGAATTCGAGTTCGGCGCCGACGGTGAGGCCGAGGTCGCGGGTGGCGAGCGCGTCGAGCTGCTTGTGCAAGATGCTGCGGGTGCAGAAGGGCACCTCTGAGCCGTCGGGAAAACGCAGCGAGCAGAGGACCAGCCCGGTGCGTTCCGTCCACGGGAGGATGCGGAAGGTTGTCGGGTCCGGCACCATCACAACGTCGCCGGCGCCGGCGAAGCGGCCAAGAGTGCCGAGCTCGGTGGGGTCGAAGACGGAGAAGACGCTGCGGCCGGAGGTGTCCTTGAGCAGCAGCGAGGACGGCGCCCGCACGCCGGAGCGCATGGCCTCGGCGACGGAGGTGCGGGTGAGGGTTTTACCGCGGAGGATGCCGTGCTGGTCGGCGAAGACGAACTGCACCATCTCGATGCCCACCTCGTCCATCACCCGGCGCATCTGGCCGGCGGCGGCGTACTGGCCCTCGCTCCACAGGTTGTGCCGTTCGACGAAACCGTCGCGGTCCTTGGCGAGCATCGGTTTGGCGGTGGTGCCACCGCCCGCCTCCGAGACGCGGCGTTCGTCGACGTTACGCATCAACGGTGACTTCCTGCAGGGCGGCGCCGGCCCAGGGTGAGGCGTTGCGGCGTTCGGCCTCTTTCTCAACCCAGACGTCTTCCCAGCCTTCGCTCGGTGCGATGGTGTCAACGGCGAGTGGGCCAACAAATTCGGCGGCTTCCGTCGCGTCCAGCGGGTGGGAGGGGATCGGGGTGCCGGCGGCGAACGCGTCGATGGCTTTGAGCAGCATGCGGCGGTTGGCGGTGACGGCGCGGTCGGAGATGCCGAGGCGTTCCACGGTGCGGTCCTGGATCGGTCCCATCGACTCGACCGCCCACTGGTCGTGCACGTTGATGTCCAGTCCCATCCCCGTGTAGGTGACGTCCTTCTGCTCCTGCGGGTCGAAGCCCCAGTTGTTGTCGCGGTTGCGCACCGGGCGGTAGTCCGGCAGGGTCACCCCCTCGAGGCGCTGTTGCAGCAGGGTCTCCTTGTCGGGCTTCTCGGCGAAGTCGTAGAAGATCATGAACCAGTAGTGGTGGGTGTCGTCGATGGGCACGTGCCACTGGGTGAACACCTTGCTGTTACCGAAGGGCACCACAAACGCGTTCGGGAACATCAGGTTCGTCACGCGTACGTGTTTCATCTGCTCCGTGATCTGGCGGATGGCGAACACCCGGAGGCCGTGCTCGGCGCTTTCCACCTCGATGTCCGGGCGGTAGTGGTCACCGACCAGCTTCGACAGTTTGGTGCCGGTGCCCTCGACCTCTTCGGAGAACTGCTGCCCGTAGACGTCGCGCGGGTCCTCCTCGATGAAGCGGTGCAGGAACGAGACATGGCTGGGGTCGATGCCGCCCTCGAGACCCTGCAACCAGTTGCAATCCCAGAGGCCTTTAAACGCGAAGGTGTATTCGTCTGGCGCGGTGAAGCAGTCGTAGTCGGGGAAGGGCGGCGGGTCACCCGCGCCCATGTAGGTGAAGATGATGCCGTTCTTCTCCACACACGGGTAGTTGGAAATGCGGATCTTGTTGAGAAACTGGCTGTGCACGGGCTCGGCGGGCTGGTCGATGCAGCGACCCTCGGAGTTGTAAAGCCAGCCGTGGTACAGGCAGCGGATGCCCTCTTCCTCTAGGCGCCCGTAGGACAGGTCGACCCCGCGGTGCGCGCAGAAGCGGCTGATCAGGCCCCAGCCCTTGGGCTTTTTGAACAGCACCAGGTCCTCGCCCATCAGGCGGATCGCCTTCACCGGGCGATCGT
>JAODAO010000239.1 GCA_025463465.1 Glaciihabitans sp.
CAGGACCGCCGCCACGCGGACCTGCCGTGGCTGCTGATCTCCATGGCCGCCGCGATCGTTGTCCTGGTCGCGTTTATGGTCCTGCCAGGCTGGGATGCGATCTCGCACCTGCTGCTCCTGGATCGCACCACCCCGAACCGGGCCAAGATCGGCCTCGGCCTTGCATCGTTCGTCATCGTTCCGCTGATCATCAGCTACCTTGACGCCGCGCGCATGCGCGGCAGCCTGACGGTGTCCCTGCTGTCTGCAGTTCTCTTCGGTGGTTCGCAGGTGGCCATCGCATTCGCTTTGCTCGCCTGGGAGCCGCAGACCCTCAACGCTGCACCGTTCTGGCAGCTGTATGTCGTCCTCGGAACGCTGGCCGTATTTTTCCTCGCCCGCGGATACGCGGGGCTGGCGGCCCTTGCCTTCCTGATCCTGACGGGGATGGGGTCAGCGACGGTCAACCCGGTCTACGTCGGTGTGTATGACCTGCGCGAGACGGATGTCGCGAAAACGGTCATCAGCATGGACGCCACCGAGGACTATGCCTGGGTTGGCATCGGCGACCGTCTCACCACGGCCGTGCTGCTCGAGTCCGGTGTCCAGGCCTACAACGGCTTCCAGGGCGCACCGTCTCAGGAGATGTGGGACCAGATCGATCCAGACGGCGAGTACGAGTTCGAATGGAACCGTCTCGCCGGCATCAGCTGGACTCCCGGCCAGGGCGACCCCGTTGTCACCAACCCCTATCCAGACGCCATCCTCGCCACCTTCGACGCCTGCGACGACTTCGCCCAGGAGAACGTCGACTATGTCCTCTCCGATGTTGTCGACATAACGAGCGACTGCCTGGTGCCCGAAAAATCCTTCGAGGTCGCGTCGGGTGTACTGACGATCTACGAGGTCACCGCTCCCACAGCGGTCCCCGCCGGCTGAGTCCCTTCCGCGGCGCCAGCGTCGCGGTGACAGCCGCGATCCCGGCGCTACCGCCCCGCTACGTCAACGGATCGACCCGTCGATGAAGTGTGTAGTTGCGGTCGGCGGGAAGCATCGCGCCGTACATGGTGACAACGTGGGCACCCAGGTCGGCGATGGCGACGAATCCGGCATCCAGCTGTCTCACCCGCAGGGCGAAACCGATCCCGTCCACCTCCATCCTGGTCCACTCCCACTGGTCCCAGTCGACCACCGTTGATTCGATGGCGATCTGGCGCATCAACGCCCGTGCCTCGTCCGGTGGGGTGCCGACGGAGATCTTCGACAGCCGGAACTCGCTGACCGCCAGTGCCGCCATCCCCGCCGCATCCTGCTCGATCCACAACACGTGGTCCCGATCGTTCATGCGGATGCCAATCCGCTCAATAGTGCGGATGGAGAACGAGGCGTCGTCGTCGCGGCCCACACGGATGGTCACGTCGGGATCCGTGCCAGAGCCGGAGGTGACGGCGATCGGAACCTTCACATCTGCGGGGCTCAGCAGCTTCACGGGTCAACGTCCTCCGTCTGATGAAGGTGCGGGCACGGTGCCACGCGCTGTCTCATTCTGACGCCGCGAGGCGCACGGTGCCAGGTGCCAGGTGCCGGTTTCGCTGCCCGTTGCTGTCCCAGGCTGCTGTCCCAGTTGATCCTCCAGCAGACGGCCGGCCAGCGGGTCAGGCCCCGGTGTACCGACCGGGTCGATGGTTGAGCGCGAGGATGAGATTAAGGATCACCGCACCCGCCGCCGACAGCGCCACGTTTGCGGGGGAAACCACGGCAAAAGCGGCCGACACAACACACACGTCGAGGACCATCTGCACGTAGCCGGCTCGCCAACCGAGTCGCTCCTGCAGCAGCAACGCGAGGATGTTGAAACCACCGAGGCTGGCCTTGTGGCGGAACAGGATCAGCAGGCCAACGCCGGCGAAGATGTTGCCCCCGATCACGGCATACACCGGGTTCAGCTCGACAGCGCCGAACGCCAGCGGGTGCAGCGCGGTGAAGCAAGAGACGAGGGCGACCGCCAGGACCGTGCGCAGGGTGAAGTTCCAGCCCTTTTTCCACAGCGCCAGTGCGAAGAACGGCACGTTGACCGCGAAGAACACCACCCCAAACGGCAGCGGTGCCACATAGCTGAGCAGCAGCGCGAGCCCGGCGGTGCCTCCGGTGACCGCGGCGCTGGTCTTCAACAGGAACAGCCCGAACGAGGCCACAAACGTTCCCGTGAGCAGCCCGAAGACGTCTTCGAGAACCGAGTGCCGGAGGATCGCGGGCAACACTGCGGGCGTGGCGGTAGCCGAGGGCGCTGCCGTAGCTCCGGCCGTAACTCCTGGCGTCGCTCCAGCTGCAACTCCCGGCGTCGCTCCGATCGCCGAAACGGCAACGGGCAAACCTGCAGCGGGCGATGGATCGATGCGCGCGGGTGCGGGAGAAGTCATCAGGCAATTCTGCAGATGGCTGCGCGAGTGCACAACAGGGCACTCGTCGCCTGCGCCAAAAGGCACGTTCGACACCGCATACATGACAATATGCTCAGATGAACCGTGTTGATCCTCTTGACGCCCGTCTGCTCCTCGCGCTCGACGACGACCCCGACGCCACCGTGCTCTCGCTGTCCCGTTCGCTCGGCGTCGCGCGGAACACCGTCCACGCACGGCTGCGCCGGTTGGCCGCAGACGGCACCCTCAAAGGTTTCAGCCGCCG
>JAODAO010000252.1 GCA_025463465.1 Glaciihabitans sp.
GTTCCGTCGGCGATCTGCAGGCCGATGCGGGTGTATTCGTCCTCGTCGAGGTCTCCACCGACGGCCTTCACCGCTTCATGCAGGACGGAGATGACCTGGTCCTCGGCGAGGCCCTGGTGGCTCTCCCAAACTCCGTTGATCGCCTGCGTCACCTCGGGTGTTAGTTCCTGGCTCATATTCGTCCTTCCGTTGGAATCCAACGCTAGGGGGATGTCCGGGGTCGGCGCAGCCCCGACATCCACCGCTGAGAGGAATTTCCTGCGGGAATGCTGGGAGGATCCGAGTCAGGACGCGTTGTAGGCGGCGGCCACGTCGAGGATCCAGGTCACCCCGAAGCTGTCGGTGAGCATACCGAAACCGGGGCTCCAGGCGGATGCCGCGAGCGGTTCGACGATGGTTGCGCCGACCGAGAGCGCTGCCCAGTAGCCCTGCACCTCGTCGAGGTTTTCGCCGCGGACGGAGACGAAGAACGGCTGGTCGGTGATCGTGACACCGTTCTCGCGATAGGTCGACCCGGCGGTCTTCGCCGATGCACCGGACTGGCCGGGAATGTCGTATGCCATTACCCGGAAGCCATCCGTGGTCTGCACCTGGCCGAACACGACGTTGTTGGCACCGGGAACATCCCGGGGCATTCCGAAGTCGCCGTAGGTCGCGATGGTGACTTCGCCGCCGAAGACGGAAGCGTAGAACTCGAGAGCGACGCGGGCGTCGCCGCGGAAATTGAGGTGGGTGGTTGTGGTGATGCTCATGACTGCTCCTTGTGAACGGTGCCGGGCTTTTCCCCGGCAGAACCAATCCTCTCCACCGTGTAGGACAGGTTCGGTCCTACACTCGAACTACTATTGCGGCATGACCACAACCACCTCGCGGCTGTTGAATCTGCTGTCCCTACTGCAGACCAGGCGTGACTGGCCGGGCACCCTGCTCGCCGAGCGGCTCGAGATCAGCCACCGGACGGTGCGCCGAGACGTCGACCGCCTGCGCGAGATGGGTTACCGCATCCAGGCCACGATGGGACCGGACGGCGGTTACCGCCTCGACGCCGGCAGCGAGCTGCCCCCGCTGCTGTTCGACGACGACCAGGTCATCGCTTTGGCCGTTGCCCTGCAGGCGGCGACGGCGACCGGGGCGGGAATCGAGGAGGCCGCCCTCCGGGCGCTCACCACCGTGCGACAGGTGATGCCCTCCCGGCTGCGGCACCGCCTCGACGCCCTTCGGTTCACCTCCATTCCGGCGCGCCCCGGCGATATTGCCGCCGTCCCGACATCCCCCGACGTGCTCATCACCCTGTCCACCGCGGCCCGCGCCCACGAGATAGTGCGCTTCGACTACGCGAGCCGTCACCCGGATGGAGCGGGCAGCGCCGGTGGAGGGGACGGCACCAATGGAGGGGCTGGTGCCGGCGATTCCGTCGGCGGCCGGGAGCTGGCAGCACCGCGGCGGGTCGAGCCGCACCACGTTGTCACATCGCAGGGACGCTGGTACCTGGTCGGCTGGGACCTCGACAGGGGCGACTGGCGCATCTTCCGCGCCGACCGGATCACTCCGCGGACCCCGACGGGGCCGCGGTTCATCCCACGGGAAATTCCCGGCGGCGACGCGGGCCAGTATGTGTCGGCCCGGTTCAAGGGATCCGACCGGGTGAACGTGTGGCCGTGCAGGGGAAAGGTCATCCTGGGCTTGCCGGCGAGTGCCGTGCTGCCGTTCGCCAGCGACGGCATCGTCGAGGACCTCGGCGGGGGCCGCTGCGGTTATGAGGTCGGTTCGTGGTCGTGGGGAGCGCTGGCGGCATCCCTCGGCCGGTTCGAGACAGACATCGAGGTTGTCAGCCCACCCGACCTGTCCGCCGCGTTTGGCGAGCTCGCGGACCGGTACCGCTCAACGGCTGCCCACCGCTCGGGCTGACCTCTCCGACCTTCGCGCATGTCAGAAACTCAGAGCATCGAAGTGAGCACGCCGCCGTCGGCACGCAGGGCGGCTCCGTTCGTCGCGGACGACAGGGGACTTGCGAGGTAGAGCACAAGGTTGGCGATCTCTGCCGGCTCGATGAACCTCTGCAGAAGTGAGGTCTGGTTGCCGGACTCGATCATGGCCTTGAGCTGCTCGGCAGAGACGCCCTGCTCCGCGGAGATCCGCTCGACCGTCGCGGCCACACCGTCGGAGTATGTCGGCCCACCCAGCACCGTGTTCACCGTCACCCCGGTTCCCCTGGTGAGCTTGGCCAGCCCGTTGCTCACCGCCAGGGATGCCGCCTTGGTCATGCCGTAATGCACCATGTCGGCGGGGACGTTCACTCCGGACTCACTCCCGACGAAGACGATCCGGCCCCAGTCCTTTGCGATCATACTGTCGAGGGTGTGGCGTGACAGTCGCACTCCGCTCATCACGTTCACGTCGAAATAGCGGTGCCAATCGTCGTCAGGAATGTCGCCGAACGGGGTGAGCTCGAACAATCCAACGTTGTTCACCAGGATGTCTACCTCGCCGAGGTGCTCGAGAAGCCGGGCCACGTCATCGGGACGGGCAAAGTCCGCAGCTATACCCGAAACGTCCGCGCCGGGCGTTGCGGCCTTTAGCTCGCGCACCGCAGCATCCACCCCGGCCTGTGTGCGCCCGTTGATGACCACGATCACACCTTCCGCTCGCAACGCGCTCGCGATCGCGAAGCCGATTCCCTGCGTCGAGCCGCTCACAAAGGCGCGCTTTCCCGTCAGTCCAAGATCCATTTCCGTCTCCCATTCACTTGCTCAGTCAAGTCATAAGCTAGCAGATTGACTTGCTCAGTCAAGTGAACCCAGCTAGCCTTCATGGATGGCAAACGACCGCGATACCGCAGCACTCTCCCGCGATGACCTCGAAACGTGGTCAGCTTTCGCAACAGTGCTGGAGTGGCTGCCCGCCGCGCTCGACGCCCAACTCCTGCGGGACTCGGATGTCACGCACTTCGAGTACGGCATCCTGTTCGCGCTGGCCAAAGCCCCCGACCGCACTCTACGGCTGAGCGTTCTCGCAGGCCATGCGAACAGCTCGCTCTCTCGCCTGTCCAGGGCGACAACACGACTCGAAACGCGGGGCTGGGTGCAGCGCACTCCCGACCCCGATGACGGGCGGTACACGCGGGCGATCCTCTCCGACGCCGGGCAGGACAAGGTCGATCTCGCCACCCCGGGCCATGTACAGACGGTGCACCGCCTGGTGCTCGACTCGCTCACCGCGGCCCAGGCCAAACAGCTTCGCGTCATCAGTTCTCGAATCACAGAAGCGATACGGGTTGAGGGCGCCTGGAATCCGAACGGTGCAGGCGATTGATACTTCAGGCACGCGCTGGAGCCAACAGGGTTCAACTCGTAGGGACCGCGGAACCCGTTGCGGCAATTACCCGTCGCCTTTACGGTGACTGGTGACCCTAATCATTCACCTCGGGAGCAATCCCGCGGGATGCCGGAGGAGCCCATCATGGCCCGCGATTATGAACCGACCCTCGACGATGAGCGCGAAGTGGAACTGGACGATGATCCCGGCGCTCCCATCGCGCCGCCGACGCTTGACCCCGAAGAACGCTTTGAGGCCCACCCCGAGAACCTTGTGCCGTATGACGACGACCGGGAGGAGCCGGTCTGGTGACCGACCCCTCAGAGTTTCTGGCGGCGACCCGGTAGGGCGGTGCCCGGCAGCACGCCCGCGGTGGGTGGGAGCCATCTGCGCTCTCTGCTCAGTGGTCAGAATGCACCAACCTGTGGAGTGCGGTCAGCTGCCGTCGCGCACACCGCGCACAAATCTGCGCACACGTTCGCCGAGCGCCTCGATTCGGCGAAGGCGTGCCGCCTCGACGTCGAAGCCGAGGTACGCCACCGGCGGCAGCCGGCGTACGTTGGCCGAGCATTCGAAGTTGGCGCAGGCGAGCGTTCCGATGGTGTTGCCGTTGCGTCCGGCCTGTCCGGCGCGTTTGGTGCTGTAGAGAACCACGTCGTTGGGGAGGGTCACGTCCTCACACCACGAGCACTGCGGGCGGGAGCGGGCTGATCCGTCCGCCTGGCGGAGCAGGATGCCGGCGGGCCCGTCCTCGAGCTCAACGATGACGTAGCCGATTCCGGGAACCTTCGGGTCGCGCCAGCCGAAGTAGTCGAGCTTGTCCCAGTCCGTTTCATGGAAATGAGCGGGCAGGGTGAGCGATTTGCGCTCCCGCAGGGACGTGTTAACCAGCAGGGAAGGCAGGTCGAGGTTGATCAGGGGAATCATCGGTGGTCAGTTCCTAGTCGGTTCCTAGTGAGTGGTGCCGCGTCGTGCGGTCGAATTGTGGGGCGTCAGGCGCCGTGGGCTGGCCAGTTTTTCAGGAGCGAATCGAGCGCATCGAGGGACCGGTTCCACGAAGCATCGGCCGACCGCGGGGTGTTTGCGTAGCCGCTCGAGCGTTCCAGCGTCACGTATCCGTGGAAGGTGGCGCCGAGAAGACGGACGGCATCGGTCTGGTCGGGTTCCTCCAGCGCGTAACCGCGCAGGATGGCCCGGCTCATTTCCGCATGCCTCCTCGCCGCGCTGGCAAGAAGTACCTCCGGTTCCAGTTGCATCTGAGTGGCGGCATAGCGGCCGGGGTGCTCGTGGGCGTAAGAGCGGTAGGCGTTGGCGAACGCGACGAGCGCGTCCTTGCCCGCGCGGCCGGCGAGGGCCGCGGCGACCCGGTCTGCGAGCTGCGCCAGCGCGAGGACCGCCACGCGGGAGCGGAGGTCGTGCGCGCCTGCGATGTGCGAATAGAGGCTCGCGTCCTTCACGCCGAAGCTACGTGCGACGGCGGAGACGGTCACACCGTCGAATCCGACCTCGTCGGCGAGTTCGGCCGCGGCTATGGTCAGCCGTTCCGGGGTTAGCCCTGCGCGCACCACATCCACCTGCTTTCGTCGTTTCCTAGAGTAGCAAGGTTTTTACCTAATAGTTCTAGGTTTGTGAAGTGGGTGAGAGCCGGCCCCAATATGAAAAGGCAGTTATCGACCTCGCACCTGCGACGAACGTCGATAACTGCCTTCTGAAACGGTCCACCCGGTTGACGCGGTGGGCCCCTATTCGTCGATGACGCGAACGTGCGCCGTCGGGTAAACCGTCGCGGCCTGCGGGGCGAATGAGAACCAGAGCATCGAGTCGACCGTCGCGTCGAGCGCGGCGGCATCCCTCGGGCTCACGTCGGCGGCGAGTAAGGAACCGCGCACCCGCACGGAGTCGCCGCGGGGTTCAAGATCGATCATGGGCGCCCGAAAGGCCAGCACTGAGGGGTTGGTCGGTTCGGCGAGAGACACGGTGACGGCGGCCGGTCGCACCGCAAGCGACAGCGGGACGCCCACGGGCACGTCAGCAACCCCGCCGAATCTGTCGAATCTGTCGAACCCGGTAAATCCGCCGGACCCGGCAAATCCGCCGAGGGGGATGACTGGTCCCCCGTCGTCGAGGACAAGGCTGTTCCCCTCGCGAATGCCGGTGAGCAGGTTCACCCCGGCAAGCCCGGCGACGAACGCGCTGCGGGGCCGGTCGAAGACCTCGGCGGGTGTGCCCTGGTCAACGACCCGGCCCTCCTCGACGATGACGACCCGGTCGGCCAGCGTGTAGGCGTCGAGTGCGTCGTGGGTGACGATGATGGCACTGCGGTCGGCGAGGACCCGGCGCAACATTCGCCGGATGGCCGGCGCGACGGAGATATCGAGGGCCGCCATGGGCTCGTCGAGCAGAAGAAGCCCGGGATCGGACGCCAGCGCCCGGGCCACGGCGATGCGCTGGGCCTGGCCGCCGGAGAGTTCTGCTGGCTTGCGCGCACCGAGTTGCTCGGCGTCGACCTCGCGCAGCCACTGCACCGCCATCTCCCGGGCCCGTTTGGCGCCGACCCCGGCACTCCGCGGGCCGAACGCCACGTTCTCCAGCACCGTCAGGTGGGGAAAAAGCAGGGCCTCCTGCGCGAGCAGCGACACCGCTCGCTGGTGCGGCGGCTTCCAGGCCGGCGGCGACTTTCCCCCGGCGGGAAGGTTGAAAAGCACCTCGCCGGCGAGTTCGCTGTGCCCGCTGTCCGGCGTGACCAACCCGGCGATCACGTCGAGCACGGTCGATTTGCCTGCCCCGTTTGGCCCGAGCACAGCGACCGTCTCCCCCGCCGCAACCTCGATCCGGAGGTCCACGTTGCGCGCGGCCAACCGCATCGTGGCGCTGAAGTCGCTCACCGGATCCCCGCCCGGCGGGCGCCCGGGTTACCCGTTCGGTGGGCGATGGTCACGATGATGATGGCGACAACAACCAGCACAAGCGACAGGGCAACCGCGGTGTCTGGGGAGGTCTCCCGCTGCAGGTAGATCTCCAGCGGCAGGGTCCTCGTGGTTCCCTGCAGGCTGCCGGCGAAGGTGAGGGTGGCGCCGAATTCACCGAGCGCCCGCGCGAAGGACAGCACGGCGCCGGAGACGACAGCGGGCAGGACAAGCGGAAGGGTGATCCGACGCAGCACCGTGGTCGGATTCGCACCGAGGGTGGCGGCGATCGCCTCGTAGCGGGTACCGACGGTGCGCAGCGCCCCCTCGAGGCTGAGCACCAGGAACGGCAGCGCGACGAAGGCCTGCGCGATGACCACGGCGGTGGTCGAGAACGCGATCTCGATGCCCAAAATCTCGAACGTCTGCCCAAGCAGTCCACGGCGCCCGTAGGTGTAGAGGAGGGCGATACCGCCAACAACGGGCGGCAGTACCAGGGGAAGCAGCACCAGCGACCGCAGAATTTTCTGCCCCCAGAAGTTGGTGCGGGCAAGCACAATCGCCATCGGCACCCCAAAAATGACACACAGAACAGTCGCGGCGGTCGAGGTCCGCAGGCTCAGCATCAGGGCAGCGACGGACGATTCCGAGGTGACGAGGGGGATGAATTCCGTCCAGTTCACCCGCAGCACCATC
>JAODAO010000271.1 GCA_025463465.1 Glaciihabitans sp.
TCGGAGCCGTAGCTGACGGGCATCTGCCAGCCGGCGAAGTCCGTGAAGCTGGCCCCGGCGGCGACGTGGATGTTGTGCAGGGGCGACAGGCGCTCACCGGCATACACGTATTCGGGAACGGCGTCGGCTGGTGCAGCATTGGTCGGTGCAGCGTCGACGGGCACGCCTGCTGGGGCACCGGTCGGGGCGGCTGGATCGGGCGAATCGGTCACGGAGTTCTCCTGGCGCAATGGCTACGGGTAAAACTCCCCCTCTGTCATAAGCCTGAGAGTTTCACCGCACCGGTTAGGGAATACGACTTTCACCTTCGGCGGAACACCACGTGATGTGGCATCCACTTTTCAGAGTGGCCAGTTCGATGCGGTACGTATACCTGAGAGATTGGCAGGGAGGCTTGCTCCTTCGGTGCTCACAACATCGCCGGCGTCAGGTTCGACGGTGGCATTGTTCGAGCTCTCCCGCATCGCGTGTGCGGCCCGATATTCGATTGTGGGTTCAGCCTAGCAAGCTCCGTGTTTCCAGCGGGTGACGAAAGCGGGAACGGCTACTTCCACTCGCAGGCGATGCCATCTTTGTCGCGGTCGGAGAAGATGTTGGCGGCGTAGAGGGCGTTGTCCCGTGTGAAGGTGGTGACACCGTTCTTCACGTTGTCCTTTGCGCCGACCTTACCGACCCCGTGCGGGTAAACCTTCCGCAGCTCGGTGCAGTTTTTGAATCCGACATTGCTGGTTTTCGCGGACGTTTTGCTGGTGCTGACGTACCCGGACTTCGCACCCTTCACGGTGACGGTGATGGTTGTGCTGACGTCGGCTGCCGTCAGTGTGTAGGTTCTGCCGGTCGCTCCCTTGATGGCGGTTCCGTTGCGTTTCCACTGGAGAGTTGTCGCGCTGGCCGCGGGCGTCCAGGTCGGCACGACGGCCGTCAGCCACAGTCCGGGCTTGGAGGTGAAGGTGGTTTTACCGGCGAAAGTGATCTTCGGGGCGGTGGATGTTGTGAACGACTTCGCGGCTGCCTCGGCGGCGGTCGGCTGCACGGCCAGCTGCACCGGTACGAGCAGGGCGACGGCGAGGAGGCCGAGCAGGATGTTGCGGATGACGGGCCTGGCAACGCTGCGGAGGCGGAGGCAGGAGGGGCTCACGATGAGGCCTTTCGTTGCTGCTGGTTCAGGCCACGGAACGTGCACTGCTGGACGAGCATAAACGCGCTTCGGCCAGGGCCCGGCGGTGAAGCATCCCCCAGTTATGGGCACACGGCGGCCCCGCGCCCCGCGTCGAACCTGAAAATGAGAACGACCCGCCGCAATTACCCCATTGGATGTGGGCCCGGCTCGCTACTCCCCCGGTTCCTCGTCCGGCCAGACCGCGCGCATCGACTGCGCCGTTGCCTCGGTGAGGTCGATGACGGAAAGTAGCAGTTGCTGCATGGTCGGCGAGCGCAGCAGCGCGACCTGGTCCATGGGGCCGAGTGGGGCGATGCCGGCGATTTGCCAGGCGGCGATTGCCGGCTCATCCGACAGTTCAACATTGGGCGACCATTGCAGGTCACCAAATTCGCTGGCCAGCGTCAGCGTGCGCCGGACCGTGAGTTCGGCGGCCTCACGCAGCGGCAGCAGGCTGTCATCCCATTCGAGTTCATCGAGCACCCGGATCGTGGCCTGCGGGTACGGGGCCTCCTCCAGCCAGTCCACCACCTCGATGCGCCGTTCGCCCTGGGCGACCAGCCCCACAAAGCCTTCCGCTGCCTCCAGCTGGGTGATCTGGGCGACGGTGCCAACCGAGAAACGCTGTTCCCCTCCCCCGACCTCCTGCCCGCGTTCGATTAGCACAACCCCGAATTCGGCGGGCTCCTCTTGCAGGATGCGTGACAGCATCACCAGGTAGCGGTCCTCGAACACTCTCAGAGGCAGGGGCATATAAGGAAACAGGACGGATCCGAGCGGGAACATCGGCATGTCGGTCATTACCCAAGCGAACCACTCCCCCCTTCGAAGTCAATGGGACGCGCCAACGCTGCCGATCCGCCCCCAATCCGGCGGATCACCCTTGACACTGCGACGAAATCTCAGTGACGTTGATCTGTGGGGACAGAACCCGCGCCAGAGCCGAGGAGACACCATGTACACCGTGCCAGACCAGACCGGCCGTCGCTTTATCATCACGGGGGCGAACAGCGGCACCGGCAAGGAGGCCGCGACCCGGCTCGCCGCCGCCGGGGCGCAGGTGGTGCTGGCCGTGCGCAACCTCGACAAGGGCTATGCGGCGAGCGACGAGATCCGCCGCTCGGTGCCGGACGCCGAGCTCGACGTGCGCCACCTCGACCTCGCCGAGCTGTCGAGCGTGCGAGACTTCGCTGCCGGCATCCTCGAGATGGCGCAGCCGGTCAGTGTCCTCGTCAACAACGCCGGCGTGATGGCGCCACCGAAGCGAATGCTCACCGTGGATGGTTTCGAGCTGCAGTTCGCCAGCAACTTCCTGGGGCCCTTCGCCCTCACCAACCTGCTGCTTCCGCGTATCCTCGGTTCGCTCGAGCCGCGGGTGACAACCATGTCGAGTTTTGTGGCCGTCATCGGGCGGATCCGCTTCGAGGACCTGCAGTTCACACGCGGCTACAGCCCCTACCCCGCATACGCCCAGTCGAAGCTGGCCGACCTCCTGCTCGCCCGCCACCTGGCCTCGGTCGCCGTTGAACGCAAGTGGAACCTGCTCTCCACCGCGGCGCACCCCGGGTTCACCAGCACGAACCTGCAGTCCGCCGGGGCCAACCTCGGTCGCGAACGCCCCAGGAAGTCTCTCTTCGAGAAGGCGCCGTTCGGGTTCTCGCAGGAGGTGCAACAGGGAGCGGAGCCGCTGCTGTTCGCGGCCGCCGACCCCGAGGCGAAGCAGGGTGGCTACTACGGACCGAGTGAAAAATTCGGGCTGGTCGGCCCCACCCGACGCACCCGCCTCTACCGCAGTGCCCGCGGGGCCGACCTCGCGAAGTCGCTATGGACGGTGGCGGAGGATCTCACCGGAACAACGCTTCCCGACCTGTAGGCCACACGGCCCCGTGGCAGCCGAGCCTCAAGCAGCCGACACCCCGAGTCGGTCAGCCGGCGCGGTGCAGCAGGTCGAGTACCCGGCGCAGCTCCGAGGCATCCACCTGCCCAGGGGCGCTCGCCGCACCGACCTGGCCGAAGCTGAGGGTGGAACCGAAGATCTCCCCCGCGAGCCGGCTGATCACCCCGTCCGGTCCCATCGCCATGGTGATGGTGGGGCGGTCGGCGAATGTCGCGGTGAATTCTTCTGTGGCGTCCAGCAGGGTGATAACGTCCCGCGGTGAGCGTGGCATCACCGCGATTTTGGTGACATCGGCGCCGAGATCCTGTTGTTCGCGCAGTCGCGCAATGATTTCGGCCTTGGCCGGGGTCTGTTCGAAGTCGTGGTTCGACATCACCACGGCGACCTTGTAGGCGCGGGCCGCCGAGACGATCGCCTCGAGCAGGTCGCGGGTTGTGCGCATCTCGAGGTCGACGGCATCCACTTCACCGCTGCCGATCGCGGTGGCGAGCACGGCCGCGTAGTCACCGTCGGTGATGGGCTGGGTTCCGCCCTCGCGGGTGGTGCGGAAGGTGAAGAGAAGGGGAACGGTGTCGGGCAGGGCGGCGCGCACCACACGAATCGCCTCGGCTACTAGCTCGGGGTTGGTGGCGGAACCGGCGAGGGTGTCGATGCGCAATTCGACCAGGTCGACGGTGGCTGGTTTCGACGCCAGCTGCGGCGCAATCGGCAGGATAAACGGCGTGGCTGTGGTGTGGGGGGCGACCTGTGCGGTGTGAGCAGCCAGTTCGGCGAGCGTTGCGCCCATCACGGGTACGCAAATCTTGGGGGCGCCGGCTCCCAGTTCAACCGAGCGAAGCAGAACGCTTGTCATTCGTGTCCTCACACCGGCCAGTGCCTGTCCCGGACGCCGACTGCGCCCGACCGCCGTGTCCCATTATCGCGGACGCCCCGTGTTCGCCGGGCTGCCCGGCCGGATGACCGCCCCGCTGATCGCCCCGATGCCGATGGTGGATGCCCGGGCCTTAGCCCCTACCGCGGGTGGGTGCGCGGTGGCAGGATGTTGCGCAGCGCACGCTCACCGAGGTGGTTGATTATGGCAATTATTCACACGGTGCCGGAGGCGGAAGCGACGGGTCATCTCGCCGAACTGTACGCCGAGGACATCGAAGACCAGGGCTTTGTCGCCGCGCACACGAAGGTGATCGGGCTGAACCCCGACTCGCTCGCTGCGTTCGAGCAGCTGATTCGCGCGGTCGCCCTGCCGCTGGGCAAACGCCGTTACGAGCTCGTGACCCTCGCCGCGGCCCTCGGCGTGCGTTCCCGCCAGTGCCGCCTCGCCCACGGCCGGCGCACCCTCACCTTTATGGACGAGGACGAGCTGGTGCGGATCGCCCACGATTATCACAACGCCGGTTTGAGCGAGGCGGAGGTGGTGATGATGGAGTTCGCCGAGAAGGTCAGCGGGGACTCCTCGGCCATGACCGATGCCGACAGCCTGCGCTTGCGTGAGGTCGGCTTCAGCGACGCCGAAATTGTGGACATCGCCTTGGCGGCCGCCGCCCGTAACTACTACAGCCGCGCGGTGCATGCCCTGGCGATTGAGGTCGAGTACCCGGACGACATCAGCGAGCGGCTGCGCAGCGAGCTGGTCGCCGGCATCTGACCGAGAGGAGACGACGCAGGGTAGGGGGATGTCTCTGCGCTAGCTCCCGTTGAGGCCGCGGATGGGCGATCGCCTGGCGGCAGCGGTGGCGGGCAGCACGGACGCGACCAGCCCGGCCAGTAGCGCGCCCCCGGCGATCATGCCGAGCTGCTCCCAGGGCAGCGTCACGGTCAGGGGCAGTTTTTCGGCCTCGAGGCCAACGGCGGACAGGCCAGCCCAGGCGTAGACAATACCGAGACCGATGCCGATCAGGGCGGAGACCACGGTGATCAGGGCGGCTTCCGTTGCCAGCATCCGCCGCAGCTGGCCGCGGGCGAGACCGAGTGCGCGCAGCAGGCCGGACTCCCTGCGGCGTTCGATGACCGACAGGGACAGCGTGTTGCCCACCCCCACCACGGCGATCACCACGGCGATGGCGAGCAGGGCGAGCACGATGAGCAGCAACACGTCGAGGATCTGCTCGTAGTAGCTGCGCTCCGCTGCCCCGCCTGACACCCGCAGGTCGTCGCCCTGGGACAGGATCTCGGTGCTGAGCAGCTGGATCTCGGCTCCGCTGACCGTGTCGGCCAGGCGCAGCTGCAGTTCGCTGGTGACGTGCGACGGCAGCACCGTTGCGAGGTCGGTGTCGGTGACGGTGCCCCGTCCGTACGGGGCATCGTCGGACACCAGCACCCTGAACTGCATCGGGGTGGGCGCCGCGACCTGTTCGATCACGGGGGCCGGGGGTAACTCCGGCACCGGGATACCGGCGGCGACGGCACTGTTCCAGGTGGCCTGCTGCTGCGCGTACTTCTCGTTTGCCGTCGCCTGCGCTGCCGCGGTTGCCTCGGCGGCGGCCGCCGTGACGGCATCCACCACACCGACGGTGTCCCCCGTGACCAGCGCAGCGGCGTTGGCGATATTGACCAGCATCTCGCCCGGCTTCGGCAATTGCACGTCGGCGCGGGCGATGTCCTGGCTTTCGAGGACGGCGACCCCACGCCCCACGAGGGAGATGGGCTCTCCCTCCGATGGCGTGATGCGCAGCGCACCCGAGGTGATCAGGGTGGAGTCGACAACATCGGCGTGCTGGACGATCACGCTGATCAACTCGGGGCTGAGGCCCTCGGGATTGATCGACTGGACGGTCATGTCCACCGGGCGTTTCTCGTCGATTTTGGTGTTGATCGATGCCCTAACCGAGGTGACCCCCACCACCATCATCGTGACCAGGGTGACGCCGACCAGGAGGGCTGCCGCGGTCGAGGCGGTGCGGGCCGGATTACGGGTGGCGTTCAGCGTGGCGAGGCGAACGGGGGTGGACAGCCAAGCGAAGGGCAGGCCGACCAGGCGGACGATCCACGGGACAACCAGCGAGGAGACGAGCAGCACCCCGAGAAAGCTGACAACGGCCGACACCACGGCCACCGGCAGGCCCGTTTCCGTCGCCCCGGACAGCAGCCCCCAGCCGCCCGCGGAGAGCAGCAGGATGGCCAGTATTCCGCGCAGCAGCGAGCGGCCCACGCGGACGGCGGCGTCCGGTGCACGCATGGCGGCGATCGGCGCGACCCTGGTGGCTTTCTGCGCCGGGGAGAACGCCGACATCACGGTGAGGACAACCCCGATCACAAAGCCGAGCAGGATCACCCGCCAGTCGATGACCAGCTCGCCGAGGTGCAGGCTGGAGCCGTCGCCGCGACTGAGATCGGCCATAACTCCGGCGCCGGCGATGCCCACGGCTGAGCCAATTGCGGAGGCGACCGCCCCGACGAGCGCGGCCTCGCCGAGAATCAGCAGGCGTACCTGGCCGGTGCTTGCACCGATGCAGCGCAGCAGGGCCAGTTCGCGGGTGCGCTGGGCGACGAGAACCTGGAAGGTGTTGGCGATCACCATCCCCGCAACGAACAGGGCGATGACGGCGAAGGCGAGGAGGATGCTGGTGATGACGCTGGCGCTGCCCGAGAGCTGGCCGGTCTGGTAGTCAACGGCCTCGTCCTTGGTCTGCACCACGATGCCGGTGGACCCGGCGAGCGCGGTGGCGACGAGGTCGGACAGGGCCCCGGGGGCGGTGCCGTCACCGGCGACGAGGATACCGGTGGAGACGGCGAACAGGCCGGGATTGTCAAGCACCGCCGGCATCATCAGCAGGGTGGGGGCTCCGGTGCCAACACCCGCGGCCGTGGCCGCGGTGATTCCCACGATGGTCACCTCGGTCGCCGCCACCCCGGCGTCCGAGGCGCCGACGGCGACGGTGTCGCCGATGCCGACCCCGAGGGATTTCGCCGCGGGGGCATCGAGGGTTGCCTCTCCGTCTGCGGCAGGCCAGGCGCCACTGGCGAGCTCCTGCCAACGCACCGGTTCCTCCAGCAGCGCGTGGGCCTGGGCGACGGTGCGCTCATCACCGGCACGCAGGTCGACCAGGGCGACCCGTTCGATGTCGGCGGAGGTCACCTGGGCTACCTCGCGCACCGTGGGCAGCAGCCCGAGCAGGCGGTCCTTCGACGTGCTCGGGTCGGAGGTGGCGACCCCACGGATGGTCGGCGTTATCCGGACATCGGCGTTGACCATGTCGGCCGTGAGGGTCTGCTCGGTGGTCTGGGTGAAGGTGGCGGACAGGGTGAGGGTGGCGACGATGAAGGCGACGGCGAGCACCACCGCGAGGGTGGTGGCCACCAGGCGCTGCAGCGTGGAACGAAGCCCCGCGATCAGTACACGGCGCAACTCAGGGTCTCCCGATTGCCGAGTGCACGTCGGTCGCTGTACTGGTGACGACATGCTGCGGCGTGTGCCTGGCGGAGTCATTCCCCAGCACCGGCAGCTCGCCGGTCTCGACCTTGTGCAGTGCCCCGATCACCCGGTCGACCGACGGGTAGGCCAGCTCGCCGGCCAGTTTGCCGTCCGAGAGCATCAGCACCCGGTCGGAGTAGGAAGCGGCGACGGGGTCGTGGGTGACCATGATGACGGTCTGGCCGAGCTCGGTGACGCTGTCGCGCAGCAGCCCGAGCACCTCGGCGCCGGATGCGGAGTCGAGGTTTCCGGTGGGTTCGTCCGCGAAGATCACGGCGGGGCGGCTGAGCAGCGCCCTGGCAACGGCGACGCGTTGCTGCTGGCCTCCGGAGAGCTGGTGCGGGCGGTGCCCGAGGCGGTCGCCGAGGCCGAGGGTGTTCACCACCTCGTCGAACCAGCGGGCGTCGACCTTGCGCCTGGCGAGGTTCATCGGCAGCACGATGTTCTGCTTGGCGGTGAGGGTGGGGACCAGGTTGTAGGCCTGGAACACAAACCCGATGCGGTCACGGCGCACCCGAGTAAGGGCGCGGTCGCGCATTCTCGTGATCTCGGTGGAGTCGATAAACACGTGGCCGCTTGTCACGGTGTCGAGGCCGGCGAGGCACTGCATCAGCGTCGACTTGCCCGACCCGGATGGGCCCATCACGGCGGTGAACTGCCCGCGGGGGAAGGAGATACTGACCCCGTCGAGGGCCTTCACCGCCGACTCGCCGCGGCCGTAGATTTTGTGCAGGTCGACCGCCATCGCGGCATTATTGTGCGATTCGGTTATCACTGGTGTCACCCGTCGCTCGCATTTCCCGGCCTGCTTGGTGCGCGAAGGCCGAAACACAACGAAATATCGTGCTGCACCCCTTTATGCGATTTCCGGACCCCGACGCGCAGCTTGCGGGAGACACCACCCGCGCCCACTCGTGTGGTGCCGACAAACGTCCCCCGTTTGGGTCACAACTCTAAGCGCCACGGCGCAGGGGAATCAACCAAAGTAGACAGATCGTGCGAGTCGGTCGGGTTTCGTTAGAACCCCACGGCCATTCTGATGCCGAGGGTGATCATCACCAGCGCGATCAGGGCATCGAGGATGCGCCACGAAGAAGGCCGGGCGAAGAACGGCCGCAGCAGGCGGGAGCCGAAGCCCAGGGCGCAGAACCAGGCAATGCTCGAGCTGATGGCGCCGCCCGCCCACCACCAGCGCTCGCCTTCGCCCTGCTGGTTGCCGATGGAGCCGAGCAGCACCACCGTGTCGAGATACACGTGCGGGTTAAGCCAGGTTAGGCCGATCACGGTAATCACGGCGGCGCGCACGGCAACGGTCGCAGCACCCTCCGCGACCAGTGCGCCCTGCGGCCGGAACACCCGGATGGCGGCGAGGGTCCCGTAGACGAGCAGGAAACCGGCGCCGAGCACCTGGATCACCACGAGGGCGATGGGGGCCCGTTCGAGCACCTCACCGATGCCGAGGATGCCGGCGAGGATCAGCACAGCATCGGACAGCGCGCAGACGGCAACCACCGGAGCGATCACGCGTGCCCTCGCGCTGATGCCGAGGCGGAGCACAAACGCGTTCTGGGCGCCGATCGCCACGATCAGGGCCAGTCCCGTTCCGAAGCCGAGCAGCGCGGGTAGGAGGGTGTCGGCGGGGTGCATGCTGCAAATTTATGGGGGATATCGGGATTAGGCCAGCTAATGTTTCTTAGGTCACGTAAGCAGAGCTAATGCAGAGGGAGGCGAACGTGATGTTCCAGGTCGACCAGTTGCAGACCCTGCTCGTGGTGGTGGAGGAGGGCACCTTCGACGCCGCCGCCCGAAAGCTGCGCATCACGGCCTCGGCGGTGTCCCAGCGGGTGAAGGCGATGGAACAGGCGGCGGGGCAGGTTCTCCTGCAGCGGCTGAACCCGGTTGTGCCCACCGCCGCCGGAGACGTCGCCCTGCGTTACGCCCGCCAGTTGCAACTGCTCGAGGGCGACGCGCTCAAGGAGCTGAACGGTCTCGCCCGATCAGCGGGCGGGGCCATCTCACTGCCTTTGGCCGTCAACGCCGACAGCCTCGCCACCTGGTTCCTCGAGGCGCTCGCCACCGTGCCGCGCTCGGTCAACGCCGTTTTCGACATCCACCGCGAGGACCAGGAACACACCACCTCGCTCCTGCGCTCCGGAACCGTGATGGCCGCCGTCACCTCCACCGCCGAGGCCGTGCAGGGTTGCTCGTCGACCCCACTCGGGGTAATGCGTTACCGCGCCGTCTGCTCCCCCTCGTTCGCCGACGAATGGCTGGAGGGGGCCGCGGACATCCACCTGCTCGATGCCGCACCGGTGGTCGACTTCGATCGCCGGGACACCCTGCAGCGCAGGTTTTTCCGCTCAGCGGTTGGCCGGGAGTTGCAGGCTCCGCGCCACTATGTGCCGACGTCGGCGGACTTCGCCCGCTCGGTTGTGCTCGGCTTCGGCTGGGCGCTGCTGCCGGAACAGCAGTGCGTGGCGGAGCTCGCCGCCGGCACGCTGCTAGAGCTTGCCCCCGACCTGCCGGTGGATGTTCCCCTGTGGTGGCAACGCTGGAGGCTCGCCTCCCCGCTGCTCGACGAGGTCAGCCAGCGGGTGGCCGCGGCCGCCGCAACGAGCCTGCACCGGATGCCGGCGTAACGGGCCAGGCGCCTGCCCCTCGCCAGCGGCGGACACGGGCGTGTAACGGGACGCGGCTACACTGCCGCTATGTCGACGCCAGATTTTGTCCTAGCCCTCCGCGAGAAGATCGGCACGGCGCCGCTCTGGCTGGCCGGGGTGACCGCCGTGGTGCTGCGCGGTGAGGAGATCCTGATGGTACGCCGCGCCGACAACGGGGCGTGGACCCCCGTCACCGGCATCATCGACCCCGGCGAAGAACCCGCTGTTGCTGCGCTGCGCGAGGTTGAGGAGGAGGCTGGCGTTATCGCCATCGCCGAACGTCTCGTCTGGGTGCACGTGAACCCGCCGATGGTCTACCCGAACGGTGACCAAAGCCAGTACCTCGACCTGGTCTTCCGGCTGCGCTGGGAGTCCGGCGAGCCGTGGCCCGCCGACGGCGAGAACACCGAGGCCCGCTGGTACCCGATATCGGCGATGCCGCCCATGTCAGACGACATGCGCGAGCGTGTGCAGGCCGCCCTCGACAACAACGTGGAGGCCCGGTTCATCACCGACGTCGCGTAGGCGCTCTTTTTTCCGGCGTACCGGACGATCAGGTCAAAGATCGCAGGTACTGCGGGGCGAAGATCCTGTTGATCTCGGTCGATTCCGGCGACGAGATCCCCACAACTCCCCAGCTCATCGGGATGTCTCCGTCCGGCACGATGCCGGGGAACGAGTCGGGGAGGTCGATGGTGACGTAGTGCTGGTTGAAGGACGTGTCGTCGAAGACCTCGTTGTCGGACTTGTCGGCGGCAACGTCGGCGAAGCTGTCGCCGACCCGGGTCCCGTCGAGGGTCGCGATGGCCACCCCGCCAGCCGTGGTGGCCGCTTCGGCGATGACATAGAAGTTGGTGACGTAGTTGCTCTCCTCCGGTGGCTGCTCGAGCTCGTTGTACCGGTTGACGACAACGGTGAAGCCGTCCCAGATCGTCGCGTCGACCGCCGGGTAGTGCGGCGTTTTCTCTGCGCGCTCGGTGCGGACGGGGTCACCGAGCACGTCGGTGATGGCGAGCACGGCGGCGTCCCCGTCGCCCTTGTACCGCACAGACAGCAGTGAGGTGCCGTCGGCGGCCACGATATCGAGGGCCTCAGCGCCGATGAGGATGGTTGCCGGCGCCGGGGCGGGGGCGGGGGCTGGCGTTTCCATGGAGGATGCGACCTCGGTCGCGGTTGGTGTCGGTGATGCAGAAGCAGCCGGCGTTGCCGTGGCGCCCGGTGTTCCGGTCGGTGTCGCCGTGGTCGACGCGCCCGCGGTAGGCCCGCCGGGTGTCGCCGCGCACGACACAAGGAGGCTGGCGGCCAGCATCGCCGTGGCGAGGGTGAAAAGGGGCCGTGTCATGGTACCTCCGATGTGCGGTTCTTGGCGCTGTGTGCTCACAGTGGCAGAGCCGTGGACCCGCGGCAATAGCTGCCTCCAACCGTGAGCGGTTCGTTGCAATCCCCGGGCCCCACACCTGTGCCGCGTCGGTCCGGCGCCGTCGTCCGCACCGGTGTGCTGCCCCGCCGGCCGGATCAGAATGCCGAGCTGGGCAGGTCCTTTTCGCCATCCACGATGGCCCTGACGATGCGAGCGGCGACGGCGTCCGGGTCGAGCGCTCTGCCGAATGCGGGGGCCTGTCCCGCGATGGGATGGGCGGAGAGTTCGGTGCCGGTGTGGCCGGGGCGGGCGTCGAGCAGGTGGATGCCGGCACGGCGGTATTCGCGGGACGACGCGACAAGATACGCGGCGAGCGCGGCCTTCGAGGCGGAGTATGCGGCGAGGCCGGCGGTGGGGGTTTCCGCCACCACCCCGCTGATCGTCAGCACAAACGGCGTGTGGCCGGCCGCGGCGGACTCGCTGAGTGCGGCGAAGCTGTCACGCAGCAGCCGGATCGGGGCATACGTGTTGGTTTCGAACAGCTCGGCGAGGGTGTCGTCGGTGACCGAGGAGGAGGGGCCGAAGGCGACAACACCGGTGGCGACGACAACACCGTCGAGGCGGCCGTGGGCGGCGAGCGCCGCGCTGACCAGAGATGCAGCACCGGTGGGGCTGCGCAGGTCGGCGAGATACGCGTCGGGGCCGAACAGGGTCTGCGGGTTGCGGGCGGCCCGCACCACCACGGCGCCGGCGTCGGCGAGCTGGGTGGCGATGCGGGAACCAAGCCCGCCGGAGGCACCGGTCACCAGGATGACCGCGCCGTCGAGTTTCGTCATCCCGCCAGACTATCCGGGCGGATTTAGGGAAGCTGGGGGTGGCGGCGGGAAATTATGGTGACGCTGTGCCTGCGGCCGCGGATGGTGACGATACCAACGGCGACCACCCAGAACAGCCAGGGGAAGGTGGCGAAGATGGCCACCCCCGGTCCCCCGGCCGAGACGAATGCGTGGTCGCTGGTGCCGCCGAACATCGTGGGCACGGCGATGATGTTGAGAATCGCCGAACCGTAGGCCACCCAACCGGTCCAGCGTGGCAGGGCCCCGGAGGCGTGGGTCACATAGCCGGACGCCGCGGCTACCAGCGCCGTCAGCACACAGCCGATGGAGCCGAACATCAGCATATGTCCCGCGGTGAGCGCCACCAGCACGGCCGGGTCGGGGGTCATGGTGACCGCCACGAGCGAGGTTCCCGCCTCCATGGAGTCGCCGACCAGCGTTACCCCGACGAACACCAGCCCGGAACCGAAGGCCAGGTCGGCGATCCACTCGAGGTTGTGGTCGGAATGGGTGATGATCTGCCGGAAACCGGCGAGGAACACAATCAGCCCCGCCATCAGGAACGTGTCGATCATGATGACCAGCAGGGTCTGCGTGTGGGTGTCCACGATGAAGTCGACGAGGGCGGCGCCGTCGCTCAGCTCTGGTCGGCCGCCAATCGATTCCCGCACGATGAACTCGGCCAGCAGCAGCACCGCGACGGCGATGGCGGCGATCCCAGTCCACTGCCGCACGTCTGGCCCGGGATTAAGGGATGGTGTGATGACGATGGTTTCGGCTGACATAGTCTCGCTTTCGCCGGAGAGTGGTCTTCATCCAACCACCCCGCCCCGCCACCTCGCAGGCCCTGGCAGGGCCAGTTTGCAGGTAAAGCCCATCGCGGCGGGCGTAGGCTGCGACGACGCTCCATCGATTCGATGGCGCTATCCCGCCCGGGAAACCGGCCGACGCACAACGAAAGTATCCCGGTGAAGTTGTCAAGAGTCCTGCACGTGATCACCGCCTCACGCTCCACCCCCACGACCCTTCCGCGCACCATCGGGCGCATCGCACTCGGAGCCGCACTGGCCCTCGCCGGCACCAGCCACCTGTCCTGGAACCGTGAGGCCTTCCTCGCCCAAGTGCCCACCTGGGTCCCAATGGATCCCGACACCGTGGTCATCGCCTCCGGCATCGTGGAGATCGGCCTCGGCGGGGCGCTGCTCGCCGTCCCCCGCCGCCGGGTCGCCGTTGGCATCATCGTTGCCGCATTTTTTGTGGCGATCTTTCCCGGCAACATCTCCCAGCTCACCACCCGCACCGACTCGTTCGGGCTGGATTCTGACTCCAGCCGCGCCGTGCGCCTGCTCTTCCAACCCGTGCTTGTGCTGTGGGCCCTCTGGTCCACCGGCGCGGCCAAGGCGCTGCGCTCCCCCAAAAAATAGGCCCCTACGGCCGGTGCCGGTCCTTCACCAACTCGGTTCGCGACGAACACGGCTATAGATATATGTTGACGTGCCCTCCAGCACACGCTTCGATGGAGTTGACGTGGCAACGATGCGACATCCCCCTTCGGTGATCACGCCGATAGCCCCTGGGGATGGATAGGGGACGCTGTGATAAGCGACACCCGAGTGAGCGCCCGATGAACACCGAGATCGGCCGTGTCGCCACCGTTTTTGTTCCGGTGAGCGACCACGAACAGGCGCTGGAGTTCTACCTCGACATTCTCGGCTTCGAGAAACGGGCTGACTACGAGTATTCCGCGGGAATCCGCTGGATCGAGGTCGCCCCGCATGGCTCCGAGAACACCCTGTCCCTGGTGCCCGGCGCTGAGGGTATCGCCCGCCGCAGCGACCACGCGCACTGCGCGCTGACCACCAACGACATCGACACCGACCATGCCCGCCTGCTACAGCGTGGGGTGGAGGTTGACAACATCGTCGCCGGCGAGGGCAGCAGCCGGAGCGGACTGGTGTCGCTCGAGGTGGATGTAGCGAACCCGATACCGCGGCAGTTTTTCTTCCGCGACCCCGACGGCAACCGGTTTTTGCTGGTGGATGCGAGCTGATGGGTAGCGCAGCGCCCCGCTCGATGGTTCTCTGGAGGGAAGCGAACCGCCACCGAAGGAGCTGTCGATGACCGACCCCACCACAGAACGCACGATCAGCGAATGGAGCGAGCGGCTGACGCAGGCCCTGCAGATCCTCGACCTGAAAATTGACCACGGCATGCTGCTAGAACTGGCGGAGCGGTCATCAAAAACGGTGGTCCAGGAGGCCGGGCCGATCAGCACCTTTGTGGTCGGTTACGCGGCGGGGCTCGCCGCCACCAGCGGAGAGAAAGAGGCCAATGCCGCCGTGAAGACGGCAGCGAACACCGCCATGCTGGTGGTCGAGGCGGAAGAAGCCGCGCACGCCCCTGCAGACGCCGGGTGGACCGAAACCGCGCAGTAGAAATACCGGGCAGCGATCCCACCGGTCGACGGTCCGACCGGTGGACGGTCCGACCGGTGGGCGCTATCGGCGGTCAGCCGTGCTCCGCTAGCCGGGCATGGGAGCCCAGTCGCGGGGTTCCGCTGGCAGCGCCTCCTGAACGGCGCTCCGGGACAGGCGCACGATGACCGCCTTGGAGACCGGGGTTTTGCTGCCTTCCGCCATCTGGGTGAGCGGCACGAGCACGTTCGCTTCCGGGTAGTAGGCCGCGGCGCAGCCCCGCGCCGCTGGATAGGAGACCACCCGGTACTGGCGTAACACCCGTTCCGTGTCGTCCTTGTATTCCCCGGTGACGTCCACGAACTCGCCGTCGGTCAGGCCGAGCTCGGCGAGGTCCTCCGGGTTCACAAACACCACGTGGCGGCCCTTTTTGATGCCCCGGTAGCGGTCGTTATGGCCGTAGATGGTGGTGTTGAACTGGTCGTGGGAGCGCAGCGTCTGCAGGATCAGCGTTCCCTCCGGGCGCTCCAGCGCCTCGAGATCGTTGACCGTCATCATCGCCTTGCCAACGGGGGTATGGAACGTGCGGGAATCCCGTGGACCATTCGGCAGCACAAAGCCGCCCTCCTGGCGGACCCGGAAGTTGTAGTCCTCACAACCGTCGACGACATGCGAGATGTGTTCGCGGATGACGTCGTAGTTGGCTTCCATTGCCGCCCAGTCAACGGGGCTGCTGTCCCCGAGCACGGCGCGCGCCAGCCGGGTGACGATGGCGACCTCCGACATCAGGCTGTGCGAGATGGGTTCGAGTTTGCCCCAGGACCCGTGAACGGCGCAGACGGTGTCCTCGACTGAGACGAACTGTTTGCCGGAGGCCTGGATGTCGATCTCGGTGCGGCCCATGGTGGGCAGGATGAGGGCCTCCGCACCAACAACGGCGTGGGACCGGTTGAGTTTGGTGGAGACCTGGATGGTCATCTCGGTGCCCTGCATGGCCTTCTCGGCGACGATGGTGTCGGAGATGGCCGCCACCAGGTTGCCGCCCATGGCCATAAATACCTTGATGGTGCCGTCGGTCAGCTGGTTGATCGTCTCGACCGCGTCGATGCCGTGCTCGCGGGGCGGGTTGAAACCGAATTCCTCCTCGAGGGCGTCGAGGAACGCCGGTGGCATCTGCTCCCAGATGCCCATGGTGCGGTCGCCCTGCACGTTGCTGTGGCCGCGTATCGGGGAGGCACCGGCGCCCGGTTTGCCGATGTTGCCGCGCAGCAGCAACAGGTTGATGATCTCCTTGATGGTGGCGACACCCTTTTTCTGCTGGGTGATGCCCATAGCCCAGGTGATGATCACCCGGTCGGCCTTGATGTAGCGTTCGGCGAGTTCGTCGATCTCCTCGATGCGCAGGCCCGTCGCCTCCAGCACAACGTCGTCGTTAACGAGTTCGAGGTGGGCAGCCAGGTCGTCGAAGCCGTGGCAGTACTCGTTGATGAAATCGTGGTCGAGTACCGTGCCGGGATTTTTCGCCTCCGCCGCGAGCACCCGCTTCGAGACCGCCTGCAGCAGCGCCATGTCGCCACCGCTGCGCACCTGGATGAACTGATCGGCGATGTCGGTTCCCCGCCCGATCACCCCACGCACATGCTGCGGGTTCTTGTATCGGCGAAGTCCCGCCTCCGGCAGCGGGTTCACCGCAACGATATTGCCGCCGGCCCTCTTGCAGTTTTCCAGCGCCGTGAGCATCCTCGGGTGGTTGGTACCCGGATTCTGCCCCATCACGATGATCAAGTCTGCCTTGGCGAAGTCGTCGTATGTGATGGTCGCCTTGCCGATGCCGATGGTCTGCCCCATTGCCCAGCCCGACGACTCATGGCACATGTTCGAGCAGTCCGGCAGGTTGTTTGTGCCGAAATTACGCACAAACAGTTGGTAGGCGAACGCGGCCTCGTTCGAGGTGCGGCCGCTCGTGTAGAAGGCTGACTCGTTCGGTGACTCCAGCGAATTCAGCTTGTCCGCGATGATGCGGAACGCCTCCTCCCACGTGACCGGGTGGTAGTGGTCGTCCCCCGCTGGTTTGTAGACCGGTTCGGTCAACCGGCCCTGCATCCCGAGCCAGTACTCCGACCGGCCGAGCAGGTCGGAGACCGGATGCTCGGCCCAGAACTCTGAATCCACCGTGATCGGGGTCGCCTCCCACGTCACGGCCTTCGCCCCGTTCTCGCAGAACTCAAAGGCGCTGCGGTGGCTCGGGTCGGGCCACGCGCAACTGGGGCAGTCGAAGCCGTCCTTCTGGTTCAGCGACAGCATCGACCTGCCGGTGCGCTTCACCCCGAGTTGTTTAAGAGCCGGTTCCATCGAATGCAGCACCCCGGGCACGCCGGCAGCCCAGCTGCGTGGTTTCACTACCTCGATGTTGCTCTCGTCCGCGCTGCCAACCGGAGGGGTGTCATGTGCCATCGAGGTGTCCGTTCCCGTGCTGCGTCAATGCTGCGTCAGTGCTGCAATCGTGCGGTGTACTACCCAGTGTGAGCACCTTCCGCCCGGTGCTGCAAGAGCTGTGCAGGGCGCGGCGGGCAGTTTACAAAATCAGATCGGCCGATCACACCCCGTTGCCGAGGGTACGACCCCGACAGATGATGAACACATGGTGGGACTTAACTCCGACGTCCGCCCCGTCCACGGCAGGTTGTGGACCGCCCCCGTTCAGCGCGACCCCATTGCGGCACACCCCGGTACGACCCCATTCGAGACTCGGAGGATTCCATGGCCACTGCACCTGAACTGCACAAAGGACTGAAGCAACGACAGCTCACCATGATCGCCATCGGCGGGGTCATCGGAGCGGGACTGTTTGTGGGCTCCGGGGTGGTGATCAACGGCGCCGGGCCCGGCGCATTCATCACGTACGCCATCACCGGCCTTCTGATCGTTTTGGTGATGCGGATGCTTGGCGAGATGGCCACGGCGAACCCCTCGACGGGTTCCTTCGCCGATTACGCCCGCAACGCGCTTGGCGGTTGGGCCGGATTCTCGGTCGGCTGGTTGTACTGGTACTTCTGGGTCATCGTCGTTGGCTTCGAGGCCGTCGCCGGGGCCACCGTGCTCAACTACTGGTTTGATGCGCCGCTGTGGTTGCTGTCGCTCGGGCTCATGGCCCTGATGACCATCACCAACCTGTTCTCCGTCGGGGCCTTCGGCGAGTTCGAATATTGGTTCGCCGGCATCAAAGTCGCGGCCATCGTCATCTTTATTGTGCTCGGCGCCTGCTACGTGCTCGGATTCTGGCCAGGACGGAGCATGGACTTCAGCAACCTCACCGCTCACGGCGGATTCTTCCCGAGCGGCATCGGTTCCATCTTCTCCGCCGTTGTTGTGGTCATCTTCTCCATGGTCGGCGCCGAGATCGCCACCATCGCCGCTGCGGAATCCCCCGACCCCGTCAAAGCCATCACCAAGTCGACCAACTCCGTTATCCTCCGCATCGCACTGTTCTTCGTCTGCTCCCTGTTCCTCCTCGCGGTGATCCTTCCGTGGAACTCCACCGAGCTCGGCGCCTCCCCGTTTGTCAGCGCATTCGACCGGATGGGAATCCCCTTCGCCGGCGACATCATGAACGCCGTTGTCCTCACCGCTGTGCTGTCCTGCCTCAACTCCGGCCTCTACACCGCCTCCCGGATGCTGTTTGTGCTGGCCGCGCGGCGCGAGGCACCGCTTGCCCTGATCCGGGTCAACTCCCGCGGGGTGCCCGTCGCCGCCATCCTGTTCTCCTCCGTCGTTGGTTTCCTCTGCGTCATCGCCGCGGCCGTCTCCCCCGACACCGTGTTCCTTTTCCTCCTCAACTCCTCCGGCGCGATCATCCTGTTCGTCTACCTGCTCATCGCGCTTTCGCAGATCATCCTGCGCCGCCGCTCCGGGGACGCGAACCTGAAGATCAGGATGTGGCTGTTCCCCGGGCTGTCCATCATCACCGTCGCCGGAATCCTCGCCGTTCTTGTGCAGATGGGCGTCAACCCCGAGGTGCGGCCCCAGCTGATCCTCAGCCTGCTGGCCTGGGCCATTGTGCTGGCGCTGTACTTCATCAACCGCCGACGCGGCGGATCGGTGGATGTCGACACAACGCCGCAGTCGTCCGAGACCGGCGACGCGCATCGGGTGCTGGTGCTCGCCAACGAGACCGTGTCGGCGGAGGAGTTGCTCAACGAGCTGCGTCGCATTGACCGCAGCGGGAAGGCCAGCTACTTCGTCTGTGTTCCGGCGAACCCGGTCGACACCGGGCAGGCCGAACACAAGGGTGCCGTCTACCTGTGGGAGGCCACCACAGCGGCGGCCCAGGAGCGGCTCGATCACACCTTGGCGACCCTGCGCGCCGAAAACCTCGACGCTGACGGCGCCCTCGGTGATTATCGACCGTTGCGAGCCCTCGCAGCGGCGGTGGCGAACTTCACCCCCGACCAGATCGTTATATCAACGCTGCCGGTCGAATCCTCTGTCTGGCTCCGAAATGATGTGGTTGACCGGGCGCGGGCACTGTATAAAGTCCCGGTGACCCACGTAGTATCGACCCACCCGGCGCCCGCCGCACTGTAAACATGGTGGGGGCGGGAGCCGGCCGAAAACCCGCGACAACGCACACCAGCACGACGAACTACGGAGGCCCGAATGACCCACGCCACACCCAGCAGCTATCCCGAGGGCGAAGCGGGGCCGGACAGCCAAACCGGTCCGGTGGATGCGTTCGCCCCCGACGGCGCGGACGAGTCGGTTCCCGGGCCCGTCAGCCTCGCCGAGGACGGTTCGCTATCCGCCAATTCCTCCGCCACCGGCAGCCCCACGTCAATGAACGGTGAGCTGACCGGCGGCTCAGACGAGGACGAGGTGCCGGAGGTCGAACCGGACACCGCGAACCCGAACGCCCTCATCGAGGGAAACCGGGTCGCCACCGCCGAGGACATGGAATAACCGGCGTAGCAACCGGAACCGGTCAGATCGCGGGCTTCGCCCGCAGCGTTGGTACGGCCAGCTTTCCGGGCTGGCAGAGCAGCACAATCACCACAATCGCCCCAAGAAACGGGATGAGCAGCAGCAAAAGGTACGTCCAGGGGTAACCGGCGTCGCGCAGGCGACGGACGGCGACGCTGACGGAGGGCAGCAGCAGTGCGAGCCCGGCGATGCCGCCGATAAAGGCGGGGCCGTCCATTCCGCCGCTCAGCCGGTCGATACCGTTGGCAATGGTGGAGACGATGAAGCTGAACAACGCCCAGTACCAGTACTCGGAGCGTGAGGCGAGGCCCTCGAAATTCACGTAGTTGGTGAATCCGGCGCGAATTGCCTGTTGGAACGTCATGGTGGGTTGCCTTCGTTCGTTGTCGAGTTAGACGGTGCGACGGGAGCTGGCGAACCGGCTGCCGGATATCGAGGCGGGGGTGATGCGCACGTAGTTCCACTTCGTGCTGGGCGACTGCGTGCGTAGGGCCTGGATGCCGGAGGCCTCGATCTCGGTGTCCGTGCCGAGCCGGGTGGCCGTGCCACGCACCACAACGCTCCAGCGGAGCCGTTCGCTGACACCGTCGGCTTCGAACGCGACGTGCGGATCGGCGGTGATGAACATCATTTTCGCGCCGGGGGCACTGCGGAAAAAGATCTCGCCGTCTTTCACGAGGAAATTGACCGGGAAGACGTCGACTTCTTCCCCGTCCCGCACGGCGAGCCGACCGACGTCGGCGCTGCTGAGAAGCTGCCAGCAGTCCTCGGCGGTGAGTGTTTCGACGGGGGCACTGGCGGCATCGGACATTACGGTCTCCCGGTGGTGGCGTGAAGCCGGCCCAAACAGGATGCTGGAACGGTAGTACCAGGCCGTAGTGCTAATCCTTCGGGGTATCCCCACCCACCACAAGCGCACCGGGGAAATTGCGTCTAGAGGTCGCGGCCCAACAGCAGCTCTGCTAATGGCGCCAGCCGGAACCCTAGATCACCATCCGGTCGATGCCCTCTGGTGACAGGGCGTGGTGGATGGCGAGGATGCTCGCGCCGAGGACGGCTGCGTTGGCCCCGGCGGAGGATTGCACGATGGTGAGCCGGGAGGTGGCTAGGGGCATGGAGCGGGTATAGATGATTTCCCGCACCCCGGCGATGAGGTGGTCGCCGACAACCGCCATCGACCCGCCGACGGCGATGACGGACGGGTTCATCAGGCTGACGCAGGCGGTGAGGATCTCGCCGAGGTCCCGACCTGCCTGGCGGACGGCCTGAATGGCGTCGATGTTGCCGTGTTTGACCAGGTCGATGACCGAGGCGGCGGTGCCGTCTCCCACACCCGTGCTGGCGAGGGCCCTGGCGATGGCGGGCCCGGAGGCCATCGCCTCGAGGCAGCCCTGGTTGCCGCAGTGGCAGGCGACACCCTCACCGCGGGCGATGCGCACATGGCCGATGTCGCCGGCGATGCCCTGTGCACCACGCAGCAGCCGGCCGCCGGAGATGACCCCGGCACCGATGCCGGTTGCCACTTTCACAAACAGGAGGTTGTCTGTCTGCGGCCAGGCGAACGACTGCTCGCCGAGAGCCATGATGTTTACGTCGTTGTCCACGAGTACCGGCACCTCGAGGTGCTGTTTCACAAACTCGGGCACGTCGAACTGGTCCCAGCCCGGCATGATCGGCGGGTTGATCGGCCGGCCGGTGCTGTGCTCGACCGGGCCGGGCAGCCCGATGCCGATGGCGATCACGTCGCTGGTCGCCAGCCCGTG
>JAODAO010000328.1 GCA_025463465.1 Glaciihabitans sp.
CCGGGTGCGAACGCTGGCGGTATTCCAGCGGGTCGACATCGGCCATCAGGTGGCCACGAACGCGGAACGAGTTGATCAGTTCCTGCACACGCGCGGTTTTGTTGACGGCGTCGGCGAGGTCGACGTGAATGTCGGTAGACCAGTGGATGGGCTCGTACGGGATGCGCAGCGCCGAGAAGATGCCCTCGTAGAAGCCACGCTCGCCGGTCAACAGCTCGTGAACCTTCTTCAGGAACTCGCCGGAGCCGGCACCCTGGATAACCCGGTGGTCGTAGGTGCTGGTGAGGGTGATCGTTTTACCGATACCGAACTCGGCCAGCGAGGTTCCGGCGGCGCCCTGGAAAGCGGCGGGGTATTCGAGCGCCCCGGCGCCAACAATGCAACCGGCTCCGCGCATCAGGCGAGGAACGGAGTGCTCGGTGCCGATTCCACCCGGGTTGGTGAGCGAGATCGTGTTGCCGGCGAAGTCCGCGCCGGTCAGCTTGTTGGAGCGGGCACGCTTGACCACGTCCTCGTAACCAACGAGGAACTCGCCGAAGTCCATCTGGTCGGTCTTTTTGATACCGGGCACCAGTAGCGCGCGGGTACCGTCCGGCTTCGGCAGGTCGATGGCGATACCGAGGTTGATGTGGGCGGGGGCCACAACCGACGGCTTCCCGTCAACCTCGTCGTAGAAAACGTTCTGGCTCGGAAACTCCTTGAGAGTCTCCACGATCGCCCACGCGATGATGTGGGTGAACGACACCTTGCCACCGCGGGCACGCTTCAGGTGGTTGTTGATCACGATGCGGTTGTCGATCATCAGCTTCGCCGGGATCGTGCGCACACTTGTCGCAGTCGGCACGCTGAGGCTGGCGTCCATGTTGGCCGCGAGGCTCTTCGACATCCCCTTCAGCGTCGAGACGACGTTCTCGTCTTCGGTCGGTGCTGTGGCGGGGACCGGCGACTTCGACGAGATCGGTGAGGTGGAGGGGGCCTGTGCCGGGATCGGCTGCGGCTTGGCCTGCACCGAGGTGGTCCGGGCGATGGGCTGTGAGCCGGTGGCCGGGGCGGGGGTGGATGTCGCAGCGGCTGTCGCCGGGGGATCCACGATCTCGTCGGGGATCTGTGCCTCGCCGCCCTGAGCCTGGTCCGCGGGGTCGGGCTGGGCTGGAGCAGGCTGGGCCGGGGCAGGCTCATTCACGCGCTGGTCCGCTGCCGTGGGCGCGTTCGCCGCGGAGGCCGGCACCTGGATCGGAATCGACGTTGTTGGGGTGGGGTCCGTCGTTTTGCCCTGCTGGTGGTAACTCTCGAGGATGGGCCACCAGGACTCGTCTACGGAATTCTTGTCAACGATGTACCGTTCGTACATTTCGTCGACAAGCCACTCGTTAGCTCCGAACTCGTTGGCTCCGACGTCACCCGTCGCTCCGTTTTCGGGGGTGATTCCGGTTACTTGGCTGGACAAAGCCGACCGCCCACTTTCGTTTCACTCGATTGCGCGTTCCGTTGTGCGACCGGCTCTGGCCACACACCTTAAGACTAATCGGTTCCCTCGGGGGCTGTGACGCTCCCGCTCCGGCCCGGCGCCCCTTTAACCCCGGTTGTCAGCCGGTGCGAGGGTGGAAAGGCGCGGAGGTTACCCGCTGTCAGTCGCCGTGTTACAGCCAGATCAACAATGTGCGCGCGACCAGCCCGGGCGTGGCCGAGCGGATATGCTGGGAAGACAATGGACGACCCCCCTCCTAGTACCTCGGCCGTGCGCCGCCCATCACTACTTCTTATGCCTCGCCGGGTGAATATCCTCTGGCCGGGTCCCACCCCTCCCGCGGAATGCGACGGCGTTGATGTCTGAGCTCTTTATGCTCGCCATCGGTGTGCTTCTCACCGTCGGCACCGGTTTTTTCGTCGCCTCAGAGTTCGCCCTGGTCAACCTGGACCGTTCCGATCTCGAGGCGCGCGAGGCCAAGGGGGAGACCCACCTCGGTATCACCATCCGAGCCCTCAAAATCACCTCGACACACCTGTCCAGCGCGCAGCTCGGAATCACCCTGACGACGCTGCTCACCGGTTACACGCTTGAACCTGCTCTCAGCAGCATCCTGGCCGGGCCGCTCACCTCTCTCGGGCTGCCCGGGATGCTCGTCCAACCCGTCTCCACGGTCATCGCGATTGTGATCGCCACCCTGGTCTCCATGATCATCGGCGAACTGGTGCCGAAGAACATCGCCCTCGCCCTTCCCCGCGCGACCGCAAAAATCGTGATCCCGTTCCAGGTGGGCTTCACGATGGTCTTCCGCCCCGTTGTCGCCCTGCTGAACAACACCGCAAACGCGATCCTGCGAATGGTGGGCATCGAACCGAAGGAAGAGCTCAGTTCGGCCCGCACCGCCGAGGAACTCACTTCCCTCGTCCGCCGCTCCGCCCGCGAAGGCAGCCTCGATCGTGATACCGCCACCCTGCTGGCGCGTACCCTCGTCTTCTCCGACCTCACCGCGCAGGACGTGATGACTCCCCGCCCACGCGTCAAGAGTGTTGACCGCACTGACCGTGCCTCGGACGTAATTACCCTCGCCAGGACCACCGGGTTCTCTCGCTTCCTGGTCCTCGACGACAGCATCGACGAGGTCGTTGGGCTCGTCCACATCAAGCAGGCCGTCGCCGTTCCCCGTGACAAACGCGCCGAGGTGCCCGTCTCCGCGTTGCTCTCCGAACCCCTGCGGGTGCCGGAGACGATGAAGCTGGATGTTTTGCTGGCCGAGCTGCGTGGCCGTGGTTTCCAGATGGCCGTTGTTGTCGACGAGTACGGCGGGACCGCCGGCGTCGCCACCCTTGAAGACCTCGTTGAAGAGCTCGTCGGCGAGGTATCCGACGAGCACGACCGCACCAAGGCCGATGTCATCCGCAGCCGCGACTGGTTCACGTTCCCCGGCATCCTCCGGCCGGACGAGCTACTGGAGCGCACGAGCGTGCGGGTGCCGGAAGAGGGCCCGTACGAGACCGTCGCCGGCTGGCTGATGGCGGAGCTCGGGCGACTGCCGCTCACCGGCGACATCGTGACCACGGAGAACGGCATCTTCCGCATCGAGCGTCTCGAGGGTCGCCGCATCGACCGCGTTCGCTACACCCCAACGGCGGAACCGGAGGCCGTCGAAGCCGACGCCCGCAGCGGCAGCCGGTCCGAGATCCGCAGTGACGCCCGCACCATAGCGCGCGCCGAGGCGAAGGTGGATGCTGCAGCGAAGGCCCTGGCGAAGGCCAACGTTAAGGCGGCCGCCGCTGCCGCCTCCGCGGCAACCGCGGTGGACGCGGCCTCAGCAGGCCAGGCCCGCAAGGCCGCCCGCTCCGCCGCCGCCCGCGCCGCGATCACCGGGTCCATCCGCACCGAATCCGGCCCGGCAGCACCCGGCACCACACCATCAAGCACCACACCATCCAGCACCGCGCCACCTGGCACTGCTCCAGCCGATCAACCAGCGGTTCCCGCCAGTGTCGGGAGCAATCTGAGCCGTAACGCAGGCAATGACGCAGGCAGCGATGCTGGCAGCAACGCAGGTAGCAATGCCGGCGGTAATGCCGGTCGTCCAGAGGGGACACAACGATGAGCGACTGGTTGGGCATCGTCTGGCTCGCGGTACTGCTGTCGATCAACGCCTTTTTTGTCGGGGCGGAGTTCGCCATCATCTCGGCGCGCCGATCCCAGATCGAGCCGCGCGCAGAAGCCGGTTCTCGTTCGGCCAAAACGGCGCTCTGGGCGATGGAACACGCCACCCTGATGCTCGCTGCCAGCCAGCTCGGCATCACGGTGTGTTCGCTGCTGATCCTGAACGTCTCGGAACCCGCCATCCACCACCTGATCGAGCAGCCCCTCGGACTGCTTGGCCTGACCGAGGAGATCGTCAGCGTCGCGTCCTTTATCGTCGCGCTGCTGCTCGTGTCCTTCCTGCACGTCATCCTCGGTGAGATGGTGCCGAAGAACCTGTCATTCTCGGTGCCGGAGCGGGCCGTGCTGCTGCTCGCGCCGCCGCTGGTGTTCATCGCCCGGGTGTTCCGTCCCGTCATCGTTTCGCTGAACGCGACCGCGAACGGCACCTTGCGGTTGTTTGGGATCGAACCGAAGAGCGAAGCGAACAGCGTGTTCACCGTCGACGAGGTCGCCAACATCGTGGCCCAGTCCACGCGCGAGGGAATCCTCACCGACACCACCGGGGCGCTGAACGCGGCGTTCGAGTTCACCACCAAAAAGGCGCAGGACATCGCGGTGTCGATGTCGAAGCTGGTCACCCTGCCGGAGGACGCAACCCCGGCCGAGGTGGAACGATCCGTCGCCCAGCACGGCTTCTCACGCTACGTGCTGCTGAACGGTTCGGGTGAGCCCTCCGGCTACGTGCACCTGAAAGACGTCATCGACCTCGACGAGGACGAGTTCACCGAACCCGTCCCGCCGAAGCGCATCCGCCAGCTCATCTCGATCTACCGTTCCACCGACCTCGAGGACGTACTGGCAACCATGCGTCGCTCCGGGGTGCACGTCGCGCGCGTCTTCGACGAACAGGGTGCCACGAAGGGTGTGCTGTTCCTCGAAGACATCATCGAGGAACTCGTTGGTGAAGTGCAGGACGCCACCCGACGCAATTAGCGCATCGGGTGGCAACCGTACCGTTCGAACCATCTCAGTCGCGCCACTTCGCGCGCTCGTACTGGCCAGGCCAGTAGTTAATCTCGGCGCCGAGCTCGTGGGCGGCGCGCAGGGCGAAGTGTGGGTCGCGCAGCAGTTCGCGGCCCAGCATCACGGCGTCGGCCTGGCCGGAGGCGACGATCTCCTCCGCGTGGGTGGCCTCGGTGATCAGGCCAACGGCCGTTGTTGGCACACCCGAGGTGGTTTTCACATACTCGGCGAAGGGCACCTGGTAGCCGGGGCGTAACGGGATTTTGACCCCGTTGATGTTGCCGCCCGAGGAGATGTCAACGAGGTCGGCGCCGGCGGCTTCTGCCCAGCCGGCGACGATCGCGGTCTGCTCCTGGTCCCAGCCGCCTTCGGCGTAGTCGGTGGCGGACAGGCGCACAAACAACGGAACCTTCTCGCCGACGGCGGTCCGTGTTTGCTCGATGATGCGCAGCAGCAGGCGTGCGCGGTTCTCCAGCGTCCCGCCGAACTCGTCCTCACGCACGTTGCTGAGCGGAGACAGGAACTGGTGCAGAAGGTACCCGTGGGCGGCGTGCAACTCGATCACGTCGAACCCGGCCTCCACGGCGCGGATGGCGGCCTGCACGAAGTCGGAGACGACCTGGTCGATTCCCGAGGCGGTCAGCGCTTCCGGAGCACTGTATTCGCCGAACGGAACGGTTGACGGTCCCACCGTCTGCCAGCCGCCCTCACTCACCGGCATGGTTCCCGAGGTGTCGAATCCCCAAGCCGGGTAGGTGGATGCTTTGCGTCCGGCGTGGGCGAGCTGCACCCCGGCTACTGCCCCGCGGGCGTGCAGGAAGTTGACGATCGTGGTCCAGGCATCCACCTGCGCCGTGTTCCACAGCCCCGTGTCTCGGTCGCTGATGCGGCCTTCAGGGGAGACGGCGGTGGCTTCGGCGATAACCAGGCCGGCACCTCCGCTGGCCATCGACCCGAGGTGCACAAGATGCCAGTCGCCCGGCATGCCGTTGTGGTCAAGCGCCGAGTACATACACATCGGGGCGACCCAGATTCGGTTGCGCATGGTGACCCCACGCAACGTGATGGGTTGGAACAAAGCTGGCATTGAGGTTCTCCGGTCGATCGTGGGCGCGCGCCGGCGGCCGTTGGGCCGTCGGGAAAGTCGAGTGATACGCGCCTGCTGTCGGCGAACGCGACCACGCGGGCGAATATTCCCATAACAACCGTCACCGGGCCAGCGGGATGCCGTTGCCTGGCCCGGCCAACTATGTTGGCCTGATGAGCGATTTCACCGGCCATGCCCCCGGCGACCACCCGATTGTGGACTCCACCCACTTCGTTGGCGCGTTCCCCAGCGTGTCGGTGACCAACGACTTCGCGAGCTGGACCGCCGCAGACGCCGCACGGCACATCCGGGTTCCGCGGGCGGACGATGACAAGTACACGCGTGGGGTGCTCGGTGTGATCACGGGTAGTGCACAGTACCCGGGCGCTGCCGTGCTCGGGGTGGATGCCGCGCTGCATACCGGCCTCGGAATGGTGCGCTACGTCGGGGCAAACCGCGCCTCAACGCTGGTGCTGCAGCGCCGCCCGGAGGTCGTGACCGGCAACGGGCGGGTGCAGGCCTGGCTGATCGGATCCGGGATGGACCAGGCCAGTCGCGGCAAAGCGACCCGCGTCCGGCTGGCCGAGGCGGTCGCCCAGGGTGTGCCGACCATTCTCGACGGCGGCGCGTTCGACCTGCACGATTCGACCACCGGGCCAACGGTGCTCACCCCGCACTACCGCGAGCTGGCCCGGGTGCTTGGCACCTCCGCGGAGGACATCGCCGCCGATCCCGCCGCCGCCGCGATCCGTGCGGCAGACGAGCTCGGGGTGACGATCCTGCTGAAGGGCAGCACCAGCTACATTGCCGCCCCCGACGGCACCCGGCTCGCCGCGTCATCCGCGCCGTCCTGGCTGGCCACCGCCGGGGCGGGGGATGCGCTCGGTGGCATCCTCGGCGCACTCGTGGCCACCCATTCCGACGCGATCGGCACCGACACCGGGCTGCTGGCCCGGTTGGCCGCAACGGCGTCGGTGCTGCACGGCCTCGCCGCCCACCGTGCCTCCGCTGGCGGCCCGCTGACGATCCTCGACCTGAACGCCGCGCTACCGGCAACGATCGCAGCCCTGGTCAACGACATCCCCCTGTCCGGCGCAGCGCCCTCGTAAGCGCAGTTATCGCCTCGGCACGGTGCCGGGGCAGCCCATCACCCGGGCTACGCTGATCACTATGACCGACCGTGACCCCGCAGCGACCGAGGTCCCTGCGCGGCCGGCCGGCCAGAAGCCCCGCGCCCGTTCCGCCGTCGGCAGCGGTATCAGCGCCGGGCCCGACGCCGCTACCAAGCTCAGCGCTGCCAACACGGCCGCGACCAACACCGCCACCACGAGCACAAGCGGCACGTTGGCCCGCAGTCGCGTCGCCTTATGGATTGCGTTCGCCGTTGTGCACCTGTGGCTCGGCTACCTGAACCTGTATCCGGCCGCGTACGGCATGAACGACGTCACCTACGTGTACCGGCAGTGGGCTGAGCAAGCCGTCTACGGGCACTACTGGGTCGGTATCGACGGAACCTTCGTCTACCCGTTGCTCGCCTTCGCCCCCATGCTCGCCGCCACATTCTTCGGCTTCGCCCTGTACGGCATCACCTGGCTGGTGATGGTGATGGTCCTCAACGCCGTTGCCCTGGCCGCGATCACCGGCTGGGGTCGCCGGGCATCGTCCCTCAGCCTCGGCTGGTGGTGGCTGCTGTTTTTGGTGCTGCTCGGACCCATCGCGCTCAGCCGCATCGACGCGATCACCATCCCCATCGGCCTGGTGGCTGTTGTCCTCATCGCGTCCCGGCCACGGGTCGCCGTACTGCTGCTGACCATCGGCGCCTGGATGAAGATCTGGCCGGCGGCGATCGTCGCAGCCATGGTGGTCGCCCGCCGGGACCGCGTCAAAATCATCGAGGTCGCCGTTTTCACCACCATCTCGATCGTGGCTCTCGCCCTGGCGTTCGGCAGCCGCCTCAACGTCTTCAGCTTCATCAGCGAACAGACCGGACGCGGCCTGCAGGTCGAAGCCCCCATCACCACCCCGTGGATGTGGCAGGCCTTCGCCGGTGTGCCTGGCGCCAGCGTCTACTACGACACCGACATCCTCACCTACCAGGTCACCGGTGCAGGAGCGACAACCGCCGCCGCCCTGATGACCCCGCTGCTGGTACTGGTGGTCGCCCTCATCTGCGGCCTCGCGCTTCTCGCACTGCGCCGCGGCACCAACGCCGCCACACTCCTGCCCCTTCTTGCCCTCGCCCTCGTCGTCGCCCTGATCGCCTTCAACAAGGTCGGATCGCCGCAGTTTATGTCCTGGCTCGCCGTGCCCATTGTGCTCGGCCTCGCCACCCGGGCGGCGGGACGCGGTTTCTCGTTCGGCATCCCCGCCGCAATCGCCCTCACCCTCGCGCTGCTGACCCAGCTGATTTACCCGTACCTGTACAACGACCTGATCATGCTCAACCCGGCGATGTTGCTCATCCTGACGCTCCGCAACGTGCTCACATTTGTCCTCCTCGGCTGGGCGATCAGCCGACTGGTGGTCGTCGCCCTCCCCACCAGGGGCAGGGGGATGTCGCACCGCCCGGCTCCCGCGGCGCGCACCACCACCGCGACATCCACCACCACGACTGCCGCCACCTCAGCGACATCCACCACCGCGCCTGCCACCACCACAACTGCCAGCCCAGCAACACCCACCCCAGCGCCATCCAGCGCAATCAGCCCTGCCACCGGCGAGGCAAACACCTCGTCCTCATCATCGGAGTAAAAAATGCTCGCAGCCTTTTCCGTCGCCCCCAGCGGCACCTCAACCGTCGGCAACGCTGGCGGCTCCGAAGACTCCGTCCACAACGCCGTCGCCGCGGCGGTCGCGATTGTGAGGGCCTCCGGGCTGCCCAACCACACCGATTCCATGTTCACCACCATCGAGGGGGACTGGGACGAGGTGATGAATGTCATCAAACGAGCCACCGAGGCCGTTGGCGCCTACGGCACCCGGGTGTCGCTGGTTCTCAAAGCGGACATCCGCCCCGGTCACGTGGGTGAACTCACCGGGAAGGTTGAGCGCCTCGAACAGGTGCTGGCCAATCCGAAGGTGAACTGATCGACAAAAAGATCAGCGTCTCCGGTTCAAACCGTCATACTCGCTCAGCCCTTCTGGCCCGTTCAAGCCTTCCGGCCCGTTCCGACCGTCGGCGCCGGCGCTGGCGCAGGCCGGCAACCATGTTGATGGCGGCACTGACCACCGCAGCCATCGCCGGTTGTGCCGGGGCGTCCACGGCACCCACCTCGTCTGCCACACCGTCGCCCACCGCGACCAACAGCAGCACCACCCCTGGCAGCACCAGTACTGACCCCGCGGTGACCGCGGCACTGGACGAGCTGGAGGCACGCTACGAATCCCGGCTCGGGGTGTGGGCGCTGGACACAGCCACCGGCCGGGAGGTGA
>JAODAO010000003.1 GCA_025463465.1 Glaciihabitans sp.
ATTCCTCGCCGCCGGCGGTACCCTCATCGACACGGCCGACGTCTACAGCGCCGGTGAATCCGAGTCGATCATCGGCCGCTGGATCGTCAAACACCCCACCGACGCCGCCCAGGTGGTTCTCGCTACCAAGGGCCGCTTCCCCATGGGCGACGGCCCCAACGACCTCGGCCTGTCCCGCCGGCACCTGCGCACCGCCCTCGATGCCTCTCTCAGCCGCCTCGGCGTCGAGCACATCGACCTCTACCAAATGCACGCATGGGACGAGTTCACCCCCATCGAGGAAACCCTGCGTTTTCTGAACGATGCCATCAGCGCCGGAAAGATCGGCTCTTATGGCTTCAGCAACTACCTCGGCTGGCAGCTAACGAAGGCCGTGCACGTGGCCAAAAACCTGGGCTTCGCGGCCCCGGTCACCCTGCAGCCGCAGTACAACCTGCTGGTGCGCGACATCGAGCATGAGGTTGTGCCGGCGGCGCTGGATGCGTCGATCGGGCTGTTGCCGTGGTCCCCGCTCGCTGGCGGCTGGCTCAGCGGCAAGTACAAAAAGGACGTGCCACCCACCGGCGCCACCCGCCTTGGCGAAGACCCCACCCGGGGGATGGAGGCCTGGCAGCAGCGCAACGACAACCCAAACACCTGGCGAGTGCTCGAGGCGGTGCACAGCATTGCCGAGACGCGCGGGGTATCCGCCGCGCAGGTGGCCCTCAACTGGCTCGGCTCCCGCCCCGCCGTCAGCTCGGTTATTCTCGGTGCCCGCAGCGTGGAGCAGCTGACCGACGCCATCAACGCCACCTCGTGGGAGCTCGAAGCGGACGAGCGTGATCGCCTGACCGACGCGAGTGCCCCGTACGCGGACGATTACCCATACGGAGTCGCCGGGGTAGACCAGCGGGCACGCAAGCTCAGCGGTGGCCGCTGACTTTTTCGGGCATACAAAAACGGCGGGGCGCTGATGCGCCCCGCCGTTTTCCGTACTGCTGCGTTATGCCTTGCGGCGGCCGGTGATGGCGCCGTAGATAACGAGGACGATGATCGAGCCGACGATGGCGAGGATCCAGGTGGAGATGGAGAAGAACTCGTTCATGTCGACATCGAAGATGAGACCGCCGAGGAATCCGCCGAGGAGGGCGCCGAGCACACCGAGGATGAGGGTGATGACCCACCCACCGGACTGGCGGCCCGGGAGGATGGCGCGGGCGATGGCTCCGGCGATGAGGCCGAGGATCAGGTAGGCGATGAAACCCATGAGGTGTAGTTCCTGTTCTGTGTGGTGAATGAGTGGTCTGTGCTGTGACCGTGGTGACGGGGAAGAAAACGGTCAGACCGGGTCAGACCTGGTCAGAGATTGTCCGACCGATGATGACGTTGTTGATGGTGATGGCGGCCGCGTGACGCTGGAGTATCGCGATTTCCGGTAAGGGAGCGCGGACTACGTCGGCGTGCTACGAGATGAGTGCGAAGGCGGCGATGCTGCTGCACACCAGGGCACTGAAGATGACCACTTTGAGGTAGGCCATCTCCTGCAGGTCCCGCAGCGCGGGCTTGCCGTTGTCGATTGCCAGCTGGGCCAGAGTGAGTGTGTCGAACTCGCCCACCCGCTTTCCGCGCTCATTGGAGACGGTGTAACGGTTGCTGGTTCGCTCGACCATTCCGCGGTACTCGCCGTTGGACGACGAGACCCACAGGTCACGGTGCGGGCTCACCCACTGGGGGTTGAACATGTACGAACCGGTTGTAGCGCCGATAACACTCGTCATCTTCTTCTCCCATCATTGGGCCGCAGCCCGTATCAACGAGCTTTATGCTGGCAGGGGTCAAACCACCGAACTGGGGGGTTGCAATCAAGGGCCCAATGCACTAAACGGAGTTGGGGCCGTGATGGGAACCGCTCAGCGACGCTTGCGAAGGATGGTTCTGATATCCCGCGCGACCTCGGCGGCAGACGGCCGCTCTTCTGACTGCTGGAGCGTCATGGCCGACATCAGAGGGCGCCACGCCTTGTCCACAGTTTTGGGGATCGGCGGATTGACGTTGAGGCGACTGAGGGCGGATTTGATCTCTTCACCAGGAAAGGCGACGGTGCCAGTGAAACCCTCCAGCATCACCAGTCCGAGGGAGTAGATATCCGTCGCCGGGGTGAGCGGAAGATTTCGAACCTGCTCCGGGCTGAGGTAGGCGGCGGTGCCCGTGACCGCATCTTCCGCCGCGTGCACGTAGGTCGAGTCGATGGCGATACCGAAGTCCGTCAGCCGGGCGCGCGACCTGGACGAGGCCGATCCGTAATCCGTCAGCATCACGTTCCACGGGGTGATGTCGCGGTGGATGACACCCTGGCTATGCACGTAGTCGAGCGCTTCGGCGATCTCGTAGCCGATCTCGCCGACCTGGCGCGGGGGCAATCTGTCGGCCTGCAGCGCGTCTCCGAGGGTGCGCCCCGAGACCAGTTCCATCACCAAAAAAGGGCGCGGATCATCCGGTGTCGACTCGTCAAGACCGGCGTCAACGATGGAGACAACGCCGTGGTGGCTGAGGCCGGCGAGGAGGCGGAGTTCCTTCCGGTAGCGGTCGAAATTCGTGCCAGCTTTGAAGACTTTAATGGCGACGGGGCGCTGCAGCGTCTCGTCAATGCCCTGGTACACCAGGGCGCTGCCTCCCCGGCCCAGCAGGGTAAGGGGGCGGTACCGTTCGCGCAGCAGCGGCGCGTCGATCGGTTGGTCGACCTCGCGCATGTCATCTCCAATTTGTGCAGTTTCCCGGTGTCAGCGGGACCTGAGACGGGCCGGATCAGGAGAACCCCTGTCGCGGTCCGACGGAAATCCACCGGGGTTTTCAGGTTGCAACGAGGAGTATAGGGCCGCCAGGTGGGTGCAACTGCCGCGTTGACGTTTTTGACTCAACGGACAAAACATGGTGGTGTACACCGGCCCGTCCCCGCCGCGGGCAGCACAGTCAGGAAATTTTTGTGAACGATCCAGCTGCAGGAGATTCGCAGACACCAGCGTCCGTGGGGGCGCCGTCGGAGCGGCAGGCATCGCTCGAACGCGACCTGCGCGGAGCCGCCGGACGAGGAGAGCTGGTCGCTCACTTCCAGCCCCAGGTCGACCTGTCCAGCAGGGACGTTGTGGGAGCCGAGGCGCTGTGTCGCTGGAACCATCCGACCCTTGGCCTGATTCCGCCAGAACGGTTCATCGCGATGGCGGAACGATCGGACGTTATCCACGAGGTCGGTGAGTTTATGCTCGCCGCTGGCTGCGATTTTCTGACGGAAACAACGCGGAATGGCTACACCCTGGACGTCTCGGTGAATGTCTCGCCGTCGCAACTCGCATCGCCGCTGGTCCTCGAATACCTGCTGGAGCAGATCGAATCGAGGGGTCTTGATCCCTCCCGGCTGACGTTGGAAATTACCGAGTCCCTCGAGATCATGGACATCGAGTTGGTCTCGGACCTGCTGCACGTGGTGCGCGATCTCGGCGTGGGGATTTCGATCGACGATTTTGGTACGGGGCACACCTCCGAGGAGCAGGTGAATGCCCTCCCCGTGACCGAGATCAAGATCGACCGCTCCATCGTGCAGGACACATCCGCCGACGCGAAACGGCAATTCCGCCATGCGATGTCCCTCGCAAAAAAGCACCGATTGAGGTCGGTCGCCGAGGGGGTTGAACTATCCGAGCAAATGAGCTATACCCAGAATTTGGGTTGCGACCGGGCGCAGGGTTACCTCTTCGGCGAGGGCGTTCCGCTCGCCGAGTTCATCAACAATCTGACCGCGAGGCCGCCTGCCGATCGCTCCCGATAGCGATTATCGACGCCGGGTTGCTCAGATCAAGTCGTCTGGATCGATGTCGCTTGACCCGCTCGAGCGCACCTGGGCTTCGGGCTCGCCGCCGACGTCGAGCTTTGTCCACACGACGGGCATACCCGGGGAGAACAGGATGTCGACGCCTGAGCCGGACTTCAGCGGCGGGATCGTTACGTAACCGCCGCCGGCCCTGACCGCCTTGAGCACCTCGTCCCGCAGGTCAGTGACGGGGTCGGGGAGGAAGTAGTCTTTTCCGTCGACCGTTAGCCTGTGCACGATCATGTTGGTCCCCTGACTGCCGACCAGTGATGGCGGCGAAATCGAATCTGTCGAGCAACAGGCTACAGCGCCAATTTTCGGTCTAGTCCCGGGATATGGTGCCTAGACACCTGCGACACCAAACAACCGGGAAGGGTTTACGTGGGCACCCTCTACTACGACGGCCAGGAGTTCGACTTCGAGGACCGCACACTGACGCACCTGCAAATTGTCATCAGCACCAAGCTGCGCCGCAAGGAAGACTTCTTCCTGAGCTGGAGCCAGCCGGTGGAACGCGGGAGCGGCCGGCACGCCCTCTGGATCGACAACGGTGTTCCGATCCACTTCTTCTACGAGGGTTCCCGTGCCGCAACGGTGAACCGCGAGTGGATTGAGCTGCTGACCATGTCGGCGGGAAAGGCCCTTGGCCTGCAGCTGACCGAGGTACCCGAGCCGAGGACGACTCCCCCGACTCGCTAGCTCACCAATCTGCCAGCTTGGGGTCTATCCAGCTCGTTACGGGGTGTTTTTGAGCAGCCGGCTGATGTCGGACTCCGATTCGGGACGGCCGAACAGGTACCCCTGGGCGCGGTCGACACCGAGTCCGCGCACGATGTCCAGCTGGGCTTCCGTCTCGACGCCCTCAGCGACGACGGTGATACCGCGGGCATGGGCCAGCGTGACAACGCCACGGATGAACGGGTCGTTCGGCGTGGCGGCCTGCACCCGGGACATGTCGATTTTCACCTCGGTGGTGGGTAACCCGGCGAGCTGTTCTGCGGTGGAATGGCCGGTGCCGTAGTCGTCCACGGAAACACCGACCCCAAGCAACCGCATTTCATTCAACAGGGCGTTGACCTCGGCGATCTCCACGACGGGCAGTGACTCGGTGATCTCCACCACAAGGACGTCGTCTGGCACCGACAGGCGACGCAGGTTGTCCGTGATCTGGTCGAGGAGCGAGGAGGTGGTGAGCTGGGCGGCAGAGACATTGACCGACACCTGCACCCTGGCGCTGCCGCCGTTCCAGGCCGCAGCGCACCGGCATCCCTCAGCGATCATAAACGCGCCGATTTCTCCGATCAGGCCGTGCTCCTCCGCGAGCGGAATAAACACGTTCGGGGCGATCAACCCGTGCTCGGGGTGCTTCCAGCGGGCCAGGGCCTCGACGGCGACGATTCGCCGTGTTGAGACATCCACCATCGGTTGGAAATACGCCTCGATCTGACCGCGCGCCACGGCAACTCTGAGATCGGGCAGGAGATCCACGGGCATCCTTCGGTGTGACTTGGACCGCGCCGGTTGTACTGCAGATTTCACGGCCGGGACGGTATGACTACAAGAAACCATAGTGAACTTCCCTCTGGATATAATTTTCCTCGGCACCAAATTCGAGGAAGGATGCCATGTCGCCCCTAACGAAAGGCTCCGCAGCCCAGCGCAACAATGTGCAGGTCAGCGGCAATCTTTCCGGGCCCGTGATGCTCTTCGCGCACGGTTTCGGAGGCAGTCATGATTCATGGCGTTTTGTCACGCCCGAGTTCAGCGACACCCACAAAATCGTCGTCTTCGACCACGTCGGCTCCGGCGCATCGGACGCCGCCGCGTACGACCGCGGAAAGTACGACTCCCTGCACGGCTACGCCGACGACATCCTCGAAATCATCACCGAACTCCAGCTGGAGGACGTGATCTTTGTCGGTCACTCCGTCGGTTCAATGATGGGCGTGCTCGCCGCCAACCGTGCGCCGGAGAGATTCAGCCACCTGGTCCTGGTCGGGCCCTCTCCCCGCTACGTTGACGACGAGGGTTACATCGGCGGGATGACCCAACAGGGTGTCGCCGAACTCCTCGACTCGTCCGATTCCAACTACCTCGGCTGGTCCTCGGTGATGGGCCCGGTGATCATGGGCAACGCGGATCGCCCCGAGCTCGGCCAAGCGCTCGTGGAAAGCTTCCAGACCGTTGACCCCGCGATCGCTGCCCACTTCGCCCGGGTGACGTTCCTCTCCGACAACCGGCGCGACCTGGCTGACGTTGTTGTTCCCACGTTGATCCTGCAGTCCTCCGACGACGTGATCGCGCCGCTTGAAGTCGGCGAATACGTGAACGAACACACCAGCAACAGCACCTACGTGGTGATGACGTCCCGCGGGCATGTGCCGAATCTCTCCGATCCGGCCCAGGTGGCCCACCACATTCGCACCTACCTCGCATGAGCGAGGTCTCGCCCTTCGCCGTCGACGACCTGTACGACCGCGCCCCCTGCGGCCTGCTGACGACCACGTCGGACGATGTCATCCTCACCGCCAACAGCACGTTCCTGCAGTGGACGGGTTTCACCGCCGACGACATCATCGGCCAGGATTTTCACCAGCTGCTGGAAACCGGCAGCCAGACCTTCTACGCAACCCGCTACCAGGCGGAACTGTGGTCACGGGAACAGATGAGCGAAGTGGCCCTCACTGTGCTGCGTGCCGACGGCACCGCGCTGCCCGTGCTGCTGAATTCCCAGCTCGTGAGCTCCCCCGCGGACGGCACGTCGATCGTGCAGCTCGCGGTATTCGATTCGACCGCCCGCAAGGATTACGAGCGCGAGATGCTCGCGGCCAAACGCAGTGCCGAGGTGTCGGAATTCAGCGTGCGCATCATCCAGGAGGCCCTCACCCGCTTCCACGCCGCCACCACGGAGGCGGAGCTGGGCGAGGCGCTGGTCCTTTCGGCGAGTGAGGCGTTTGCCACGTCGGACGCTGCCGTAGTGCTCTTCCATAACGACGGAACCTTCGATTTCGCCGCCGGCAACCACCTCCGCTCCTCGCTCATCGATTTTGATGACGCGTTGCTCGGCACAATCCGGCCGTCGATCTCTGAGATGACGATCCTCAACCTCGACGATGCATACGCCGACTCCCCGCGCGCCGGCGACGTCCTACGCACCATTCGCACGGAGGCCCTCACCGCCGTCGCCATCGTGGACGGCAACACCGTCCTCGGTTCCCTGGTGTGCATCTTCGGACGGGTGCGGGAATTCGACCAGTCGGCCATCGCCCTGCATCACGCCCTCGCCCGCCAGGCCGGCGTCGTGCTGTCCCGCCTGAGGCTGCAGGGGGCCCTGCGCGAGATGGCCATGCACGACCAGCTGACCGGGCTCGCCAACCGCAACCTCATCGACGACCGGCTTGCCCACGCGATGGCGGCCTCCACCGAGAGCGGAACCGCGATCGCCCTCATCTTCGTTGACCTTGACGGTTTCAAAAAGATCAATGACGACCTGGGGCACCGGGTTGGCGACATGGTGCTGCAGACCGTCTCCGCTCGGATGCGCCGCAGCGTGCGCGATCCAGACATCGTCGGCCGGTTCGGCGGCGACGAGTTTGTTGTTATCTGCGAGGGCGCAGACGAGAACACGGCGAGAATGATTGCAGAGCGCCTGATCTCGGTCATCCGCGAGCCGATCCCGCACACCCCGGACGGCACCCATCTGTCCGCTTCGGTCGGGGTGGTGGTGCATCTCGACACCGACGCACCGATCACCACCGACCTCCTCATCCGTCGGGCCGACGAGGCAATGTATGAGTCCAAGCGCGCGGGTGCCGACCGGGTGACCATCGCCCGCTGACCGCCGGCGGCAGAACCTGTCCTTGCGCTTTCCCGCCTCTAATATATGATGTACGAGACAAGCAAAGGGGTTGGTCATGACACTGTCGTCACTGAGTGCGAGCGCGACCACGTCGCGCACGTCCCACGTTGAGCAGATTTTGAAGGCCGCGATCCTTAATGGCCAGCTCACCCCCGGCCAGGCCCTGGTCGAATCCGACCTCGCCGGCCAGCTGGGCGTCTCGAAGACTCCCGTCCGCGAGGCGCTGAAAACCCTCGAGGGCACCGGGCTCGTTGTCATCCGGCCATACACCGGTGCGAGCGTACGCGTTTTCACCGACGATGACGCCCTCGCCATCTATGACATGCGCTTGCTGCTCGAGCCGGAGGCCGTGCGCCGCAGCCTCGCCGCCGGCGTTGACCTCGCCAAAGCGGAGTCCGCGCTCGCCCGCGCCAGCGCCGCCGCCGACGGTTCAGAGCGCAGTATCGCCAACCGCGACTTCCACCGCGCCCTCTACGAGCACTGCGGCAACCCGCTGTTGCTGCGCACCCTCGACGGGCTGCGCGACCAGATCGCCCTGATCTCGGCGGGGTCATGGGCTCGCAACGCCTCCTGGGAGCAGGAAGCCGACGAGCACCGCCGTATCCTCGAGCTCGCCCGCACCGGGGACACCACCGGCGCCGCCCAGCTCGCCACAGACCACATCAGCGGATTCGCCCGGCGCCACATCAAGGCCGGCATCCCCCACGAGGGAGGAATCGGCTAACTCACGAAACGTGACGGCTCTTTCACGACCAAGATCCCGAGCCGTCCCGTCACACACCGCCCCAGAGGGGCGGCCACCGCCACCACAGAAGGAGCCACGATGCTTCAACATGATACAAAGAATCCCCCGAAATCCGCCTCGAAAGACGTGCAACAGCGCCGCACCAATATGCGCTGGACAATCGTGGGGTTTTCCGCCCTCGGCCTGACCATCGCCTACCTCGACCGGGCTGCCCTGTCGGTGGCCCTGCCGTTTATGGCGGAGGAGTTCGAAATCGGCCCGGCCATCCAGGGTGTGCTGCTGTCCTCGTTCTTCTGGACCTACGCCCTGTTCCAGATTCCCTCCGGCTGGCTGCTCGACAAGTTCGGGCCGCGCGTCATCTACCCACTCGCCGTCGGCTGGTGGTCGATCTGGACCGCCCTGACCGCCCTGTCCAGCGGTGTTGTCACCACGATCATCTTCCGGCTCGGCCTCGGTATTGGCGAAGCGCCCGTGCAACCGGCCAACGTCAAGGTCGTCTCGCAGTGGTTCCCCCGCCGCGAGCGGGCCTTCGCCTCGAGCCTGTTCGACATGGGCCAGCAGATCGGCACGGCGCTGTCCATCCCCCTGGTCACCGCGCTGGCGATCTTCGCCGGCTGGCGCCTCGCCTTCATCGTGATCGGTATCGCCGGGCTGCTTTGGATCGTCGGCTGGCTCGCCGTCTACCGCGCCCCGGACAAGCACCCCAGGGTCAACCAGGCCGAGCTCGACTACATCAACTCCGACCAGGGCGAAATGGTGCAGGCCGAAAAGTCGACCGAGAAGGCACCGTGGCGTGACCTGCTGCGCAACAACCAGGTCTGGGCGTTGATGACCGGTTACATCTTCCGGTCGCTGGCCGGCGCATTTTTCCTCACCTGGTACCCCAGCTACCTGCTCAACGACCGCGGCTTCTCCAAGGAGGACTTCGGTATCGTCGGCGCCATCCCCGCGGTGATCGCCATCGGCTCCACCATCCTCGGCGGCATCGTCTCCGACCGCCTCCTCGCCTCCGGCATGAGCTCCAACCTGGCCCGCAAAATCCCCATCATCTCGGGTCTTGTGCTCAGCGCCTGCATCGGCTTCAGCCCGTTCATCGAGAGCAACGCCTGGGTGATGGTGGTGCTCACCCTCTCCAGCGCCGCGCATTCCTTCGCCGGTGCTGCGATCCTCAGCCTCCCCGCCGAGGTCGCTTCCTCCCCGGACACCGTCGGCAGTGTCGCCGGTTTCCAGAACTTCGGCTCGCAGCTGGGAAACCTGATCAGCCCCATCGCGATCGGCCTGTTCCTCACCTTCAGCAACAACTCCTACGTCGGCCCGCTCGTGTTCGCGGCCATCAGCTGCCTGATCAGCGCTGCCGTCTATGGATTCTGGGTGCGCATCAAGCCCGTTGTGCCGCTTGCCGCGGTTGAGGAACCACCCACCACCGAACCTTCCCCCACCGAAAGGACCACATCGTGACCCACGGTGCCCTGACCAGCCGCCTCGCCACCGTTGTTGGCATCCCCGTTGTGCCATACACGGAGCAGGGGGATGTCGACCACGACCGGGCAGCTCAGCTCATCCACCGGCTCGTTGACCAGGGGGTGAGTGTGGTCACCCCCAACGGCAACACGGGCGAGTTCTACGCGCTTTCCCCCGCCGAGCGCCGCGCGGTGCTCAGCACCGTGACCACCGCGGCGGCGGAGGCCTCAGCCGATGCCGTGGTGATCGCCGGGGTGGGCCTCGACCTGGAGTCCGCCGTCGCCGACGCCCGCTTCGCCCGTGACGCCGGCGCCCACGCGGTGATGATCCACCAGCCGGTGCTTCCCTACCTATCCCCTGCGGGCTGGGTGGAATACAACGCGGCGATCGCCAGCGCGGTGCCAGAACTCGGGGTGGTGCCCTATCTCAGCACCACGGCGATAGGAGGGGTGGATGTTGCCCGGCTACTCGACCGTGCCCCCAACGTCGTCGCCCTCAAGTATTCCGTGCCAGACCCGGTGGTGTTCGCCACCATCCGCGCCTCCCTCGACGCCGCCGGCCATGGCGACCTGCTCTGGATCGCCGGGCTGGCGGAGTCATACGCCCCGTCGTACTGGCAGGCCGGCGCCCGTGCCTTCACCTCCGGGCTGGTGAACGTGGTTCCGGCCACCTCGCTTGCCCTGCTGGAGGCCCTGCGACGTGGTAACGCCGACGAGGCAGCTGAGCTCTGGCGCGGCATCAGCTCGTTCGAGCACCTGCGCGCACGCAACCGCTCGGCCGACAACGTATCGGTGGTGAAGGAGGCCATGCACCAACTCGGCCTCTGCCTGCGCGACGTGCGCCCGCCGAGCGCGCCGCTCGACGCCGCCGCCCGCGATGAGGTGCGCGAGGCGATCGCCGCGTGGTCCCCTGTTACGGTGGCCGCCTGATGCTTATCCACACCCTCGATACCTATCTGCAGCGCGTCGGCGATCGCCCGCGGGTGCTGGTGAAGATCACCACGGACGACGGGGTGGAAGGCTGGAGCGAGGTGTATAACCACGGGCCCGACCTCGCTATCCCTCCCCTTCTCGAGTACCTGTTCGAACAGATCAAGGGAATCGACGCCCGTCGCACCTCCTACGTCGCGCAGTTCCTGCTGCAGTCGTCCCGCTTCCCGCAGGGCGCCCTTGGCCTCGCCGCCATCTCCGCCATCGACCACGCCCTCTGGGATATCGCGGGCAAAGCCGCCGGGGTTCCCGTCTACCAGCTGCTCGGCGGTGTCGTGCGCGACCGGGTGAAGGTTTACGCCGGCCTCTACTCCGCCCCCGACGTGCCCGAGCTGCTCGATCGCACCACGGCGCTGCACGAGAGCCACGGCTACACCGCGTTCAAACTGAGCCCGTATCGTTCAGACATCCACCGCACCCGGTTTGGCCTGGCCGCGGCGCAACTTGGCCGCTACTTCGGCGACGTTCGGGAGGCGCACCCCGACGAATGGGAGTTTGCCTTCGACGCCCACGCCTGCCTGTGGATGCCGCAGCAGGCGGTGGTGCTGGGAGCCGCGCTCGCCCCGAACGACCCCCTGTTTTTGGAGGAGCCGATTCGCCCGGAGTACCTGCCGGCCTGGTCGCGCCTGCGCTCAGAGCTCGCCGTGCCGCTGGCCACCGGGGAGTCGCTGTATTCCACCAACGAGTTCCTCGCGCTGCTCAGCGCCCAGGGTGCCGACATCATCCAGCCGGACATCTGCGTGGTCGGCGGTCTCACCCAGATGATCAAGATCGCCCACATCGCCGAGGCCCACTACGTGCCCGTCGCGCCCCACAACCCGATGGGACCGTTGGCGACAGCGGCGAACGTGCACTTCGCCGCCGCGACCACCAACTTCTCCATCCTCGAGTTCAAACCCGACCCGGTGTCCTGGTGCCACGACCCGTATGAACCGGTCGACGGCCACATCCCCCTGCGCCCCGACCGCCCCGGCTGGGGCATCACCATCGACGAGACCGCCCTGCTGCACAACGACTGGGTGCACTGGCAGCGCACGGTGCCGGTCAAACCAGACGGGTCAACGGCATGGATGTAAAGGACAGCACAATGACAGAGCTCACTTCAACCGCAGAGATCACTTCAACCGCAGTGACCAGCACCAACCCGGCGACCGGTGAAACCCGCGAGCTGGCTTTCACCGAGACGAGCGCGGGTGAACTGCGGGCGCTGGTGGATGCCGCGGAGGCTGCCAGCCTGCGTCTTGTCGCGCTGGGTCGGCTCGGCCGCGCGCAGCTCCTCGAGAACCTCGCCGATGCGCTCGAGGAATCCCGCGCCGACATCGTTGCGACCGCCGACGCGGAAACCGCACTCGGGCAGACCCGCCTGAACGGCGAGCTCACCCGCACCACCTACCAGCTGCGTTTCTTCGGTGAGGTGCTGCGCGAGGGCTCCTACCTGGAGGCGACCATCGACCACGCCGGCGAC
>JAODAO010000359.1 GCA_025463465.1 Glaciihabitans sp.
TTAACCGGTACCAGGGCCAGCGCGAGATGCGCCGACGTGACTCTAGGTTGCTGTGCTGCTACGTCAAGTCGTAGACGCGAGATTCCGTGCGGCGCCAAGATGTTCCAGGCGACCGTCTGTGCCGCACGTTCCATGCCGTTCGCCGCGCCAGCGTCCCGGACAGCAGACCACCCGCACCGCCCAACGTTCTCGACACTTCGCTGGCCCGGAGGAAAAGATGAGTTCTCCCAACACACGCTCCGGGGGACTGCGGGCCCAGTTGTTTCGCCGTAAGCCGGTTGGCCAGCCGGCCCCTGAACAAACATCGGCACTGAAGCGCTCGATCGGCACCTTCCAGCTCACCATGTTCGGTGTGGGAGCAACCATCGGGACGGGAATCTTTTTTGTGATGTCCCTGGCCGTGCCGGAGGCCGGCCCTGCCGTCGTCATCTCGTTTATTGTGGCGGGCATTGCCGCCGGGCTTGCGGCGATCAATTATGCGGAAATGGCGTCGGCGGTGCCCGTGTCCGGCAGCACATATTCCTACGCGTACGCCACCCTCGGTGAGGTGGTGGCGATGGGGGTGGCCGCCTGCCTGCTCCTTGAATACGGGGTGTCAACGGCGGCGGTCGCCGTCGGCTGGAGCGGATACGTCAACGAGGCGCTTCGCAACATCACGGGACTGGAGATACCCCACACGCTCAGCGCCGCGCCGTGGGACTCCAACCCGGGAGTGATGAACCTCCCCGCGGTTGTCCTCGTTGTGATGTGTGCCATCCTGCTCATCCGCGGTGCCAGCGAATCCGCCCGGCTTAACGCCGTTATGGTGGTGATCAAACTGGCCGTACTCGCCATGTTCATCGTTGTCTGCCTCACCGCCTTTGACGGTGGGCGTTTCACCGACTTCGCCCCGTTCGGCGTCGCCGGTATCGGGGTGGCCGCCAGCACCATCTTCTTCTCCTTTATCGGCCTCGATGCCGTGTCCACCGCCGGTGATGAGGTGAAGGATCCGCAGCGCACCATGCCGCGGGCCCTGCTGGCCGCGCTGACCATCGTGATCGTGTTCTACGTGCTGGTGGCTGTGGCGGCCATCGGCAGCCAGCCGTGGCAGGACTTCGAGGGCCAGGAGGAGGCGGGGCTGTCCAAAATCCTGGAGAACATCACCGGGCGCCCGTGGGTCGGCACTGTCCTGGCGCTCGGGGCGGTGATCTCGATCTTCTCGGTCACGCTGGTCACCATGTACGGGCAGACCCGGATCCTGTTTGCGATGGGCGTCGACGGGATGCTTCCCCGGCTGTTCGCCCGGGTGAACCCGCGCACGCAGACGCCGGTGAACAACACCATCATCGTGGCGATCGTGGTTGGCCTGCTCGCGGCGTTCATCCCCCTGGACTACCTCGCCGACCTGGTCTCCATCGGAACGCTGACGGCCTTCATCGTTGTGTCACTCGGGGTGATAATCCTGCGTCGCACAATGCCCAACCTGAAACGCGGCTTCCGGGTTCCCTTTTACCCGGTGACCCCGATCCTCGCTATCGTCGCGTGCCTCTACATCCTCGCCAGCCTGCACTGGTACACGTGGGCCTGGTTTGCCGTGTGGGTGGCCGTTGTGCTGGCGTTCTACTTCTTCTGGGGCCGGCGCCATTCGCAACTGAATGCGCCGCAACGCGAGGAGGAACAACCGCGATGACGGTGCTCGTTGGCTATCTTCCCGACAAGGGCGGCAGGGCCGCGTTGGACCTCGGCCTCCAACTCGCCGCCGCGACCGGGCGGCCCCTGGTGGTGGCGACGGTGGTGCCGCGCCAATGGGCGACGCCCTCACTGGCGCGAATCGATGCGGAGTATGCGGATTATGCCCGCCGGGTGGGGGAGGACGCCGAGCGCCGGGGCCGGGAATACCTCGACAAAACGGCCCCCCGTGTGCCGGTGACCTTCCGCAGCATCACCGGGCGCTCCGTCCCCTCCGCCCTTGTCGACGCCGCCGTGGAACTCGAAGCCGGGTTCCTCATCCTCGGGTCCTCGGCAGACGGCCCACTCGGGCTTGTGGTGGTCGGCTCCACCTCGTCGCGCCTTTTGCACTCCTCACCGGTGGCCGTCGCCCTCAGCCCCCGCGGCTACCGAACCGCTCCGGAGCACACGGTCACCCGGGTGACCTGCGCATTCTCCGACACCCCCGCGTCCGTCGACGTGGTGCGGGCAGCGGGCGAGTTCGCTGCGCACGCCGCCGTGCCGCTCCGGGTCGTCACCTTCGGGGTGCGCGGCACCACGATGTACCCGTCCGAGATCGGGCTGCGGGCCGAGGACTCCGTCCTCAGGGCTTGGACCCGGCAGGCGCGCGACGCGCAAAGCGAACTTGTTACCGCCGGCGTCATCGGCGAGGAGGTCGAACGTGTTGTGGTGGAAGGTGACGGCTGGGGCGAGGCGGTCGAGTCGATCGAATGGGAACCGGGGGAGCTCCTCGTGGTCGGTTCCTCCCCGGTGAGCCCCATGGTTCAGGTATTCCTCGGGTCCCGCGCGACCAAACTCGTCCGGCATTCCCCGGTACCCGTCCTGGTGATGTCCGGCATTCCCGCAAAGACCGCATAGACCGCGGAGACCGGCTGGTCCCCGGTTGCCCGCCGCCCGCGTGCCACCGGGCCGGCCCCAGCCGGGCGTGCGAGGATAACTCCAGTGGAAACGATGACACGGGGCGGGCATTCGCACACCGACCCGCAGCACCGCGAGAAGACTCCGCGGTTCACCCGGCGTCGACTCGGCTGGCTGGCCTTTGGACTCATCGGACTGGTTGCGCTGTTCGCCCTGCGGGCCGTCACCGGGCAACTGGATGACGCCGGACTGCCGAACCACGTCCAGGATTTCCTCACCCTCAGCATCAGCGTCATCATTGAGTCGTTGCCCTTTGTGGTCCTGGGGGTGCTGCTGTCGATCCTCGTCCAGGTGTGGATCCCCGACCACATCTTTATCAAGCTGATGCCACGCAACCCGTTCGCGCGGCGCCTGGTGATCTCCCTCCTCGGTGTGCTGCTGCCCGTCTGCGAATGCGGCAACCTGCCGCTAGCGCGTGGGCTCATCGTCAAAGGCCTGACGGTGTCGGAATCGATGACGTTCTTGCTCGCCGCCCCGATCGTCAACCCAATCACCATCGTGACGACGTACCAGGCCTTCGGCTTCGACGACGGCATCCTGGCTGCTCGCCTGATCGGGGGATTTGTGATCGCCAACCTGATCGGCTGGCTGTTCAGTCGCCACCCGGCGCAGATGCAGTTACTGACCGACCGGTTCGCGGCGGAATGCGCCATGCCGGACCCTCACGCACACACCGAGACCCGCCGCACGAAATCGATCGACCTTTTCGTTCGTGAGACATCCATCATCCTTCCCGCGCTTTTCCTCGGCTCCGTGGTGGCTGGCCTTGTGCAGGTGGCCGTATCTCGCCAGGTGCTGGTGACCCTCGGCAGTAACCCGCTCTGGTCGATCGTCGCGATGATGGTTCTCGCGTTTATTATCTCCATCTGCTCCAACGTCGACGCGTTTTTTATCCTCAACTTCGCCAGCACCTTCCTGCCAGGGTCGATCGTGGCGTTTTTGGTTTTTGGGCCCATGATCGACATCAAAATGCTCG
>JAODAO010000367.1 GCA_025463465.1 Glaciihabitans sp.
CGCGGACACATCGACACCCTCGCGAGTAAGGCTTACTGGGCGGGGCTCGACGCCTCCCCCGAGCTGGTCATCGCGTTCATCCCGAGTGAATCGCTGGTGTCGTCTGCGATGGAAGCGGACCCCGGGATCATGGATTATGCGTTCAGCAAGCGGGTGGCACTCGCCTCCCCCGTCACACTGTGGTCCGTGCTCAAAACGGTGGCGTTCACCTGGCAGCAGGATGTCCTCACCGAAGACGCCAAGCAGCTGTTCGACCTGAGCCGGGAGTTGTACTCCCGCCTGTCGACGATGGCTACCCACGTGGAGAAGCTGGGCCGGTCCATCGAGGGCACGGTCAAGTCGTATAACGGGTTTGTCGGCTCGATGGAGCGCCAGGTGCTGCCCACCGCGCGCAAGCTCAGCCGTCTCGACGAGGGCAAGGTGCTGGCTCCGCTCATCCCGATCGAGGAACCGACGCGTGAGCTGACGGCTTACGAACTCGTCAACGAGCTGGAGGCGGCAGTGGCGGCCGACAGCGCGGAGGGCGCCCACCAGTCCTGACCGGCAGCGTCGGTCAGAGCCCGCGCTCGACCATGTCTAGCAGGCGGGTGATCGAGAAGCGCATCTGCTCCTCCGTCAGCCCACGCAGCGGACCATCGATCGCCAACACGCTCAGCCCGTGGACGGCCGACCAGGCGAGGAACTCCGCGTTCGCCCGGCGGTCCTCGCTGATGACCTTCGCCTGAACCAGCGCGTCTAGGGCATCCCCCACGAGCTGGAACGGCGTGCGGCCCGCCGCTCCGGCTTCGACCGGGTCGTTGGCACCACGAAGGTTGTCGGGAACGGAGAACGCGGTGCGGAACAACCCTGGTTGCTCCCGCGCGAAGGCTATGTAGCCCTCGCCCACGGCGCGCAGCTGGTCTTTTGCGGCGGCTACCGGATCGTTGTTTACCGGTAACGCGTCGAGTTCCTGGTGAATGCGGTCGGCGGCGGCACCAAGGGCGACGGCGGCAACGGCGGCCAGAAGTTCCTGGCGGTCGGAGAAGTGCCGGTAGGCAGCGTTGGGGGAAACCCCGGCCTGCCGGGTGGCTTCCCGGAGAACAACGGCGTCGGGTCCACCGGTGCGGGCCATCGCGACACCCGTGGCGACGAGGGTTTCGCGCAGGTCGCCGTGGCGGTAGGTGCTGCGAGAGGGTAACTCCGGAACGCTTCCCAAGCTGTGCCTCTCTAGACAGGAATGACACACCGTGACATTGTGAACAGTGTATACATTGCCATCTAAAGCAACGGAGCTTTTATGTTCACCCCTGACAATGCCTTCAGCGGTTTTTCCGTCGACGATATCGACGCCGCCCGCGCTTTCTACTCCGAGACACTCGGACTGAAGGTCACCGACAACGAGATGGGTTTCCTCAACCTGCACCTGGCCAGCGGCGCGAGAGTGTTGATCTACCCAAAGCCCGGCCACACCCCAGCGGGCTATACGATCCTGAACTTCGCGGTCGACGATGTCAGCACGGCCGTCGACGACCTGAACGCGCGGGGCGTCCGCATGCAGCATTACGCGGGAATGCCGCAGGACGGCAGCGGCGTGATGACCGGCAACGGCCCCGACATTGCCTGGTTCATCGACCCGGCGGGAAACGTGCTTTCCGTCGTCGCCGACGAGACGTAACCGACACAAGCATCACGCTCCCTCGGCTGCCGGTACCGGCACTGGCAGCCGAGGGGCACTTCCCAAACGAAACATTTCCTGCTGGACTGGCGTGGCCGCCGGCGACAACGATGTCGTTGTGCGGTCCACTGCCCTGGTTGGACCAGGTCAGGCCGGTTCAGGTCAGGCCGGATCAGGTCAGATCAGGCGTCGGCGTGCAGCCACTTGTCGGCGGAGTGCTCGGCAATGACACGACGCATGGTGCCGGAGTGCGAACGCAGGACGATCGATTCCGTGCGGATGATCGGGCCCATACGGCGCACACCGTCAACGAGCATGCCATCGGTCACCCCGGTGGCGACGAAGAACGTGTTGTCGCTGCGGACGAGTTCATCGGAGCCGTAGACGTAGTCGAACTGCAGGCCGGCGTCGATACCCTTCTGCTTTTCCTCGTCCGTTCCCGGGCGGAGGATGCCCTGGATCAGGCCGCCGAGGGCCTTGATGGCGCAGGCGGTGGCGACACCCTCTGGGCTTCCGCCAACACCAACACACATATCGATGCGGGTTCCGGTGCGGGCGGCGTTGATGCCACCGGCGACGTCACCGTCGAGCATCAGCTGGGTGCCGGCTCCGGCGGCGCGGATGTCCTCGATCAGCTGGGCGTGGCGCGGGCGGTCGAGAACGGCGACGTTCATTTCCGACACGGGCTTGCCCTTGGCCTTGGCGAGAGCGCGGATGTTCTCACCGATCGGCTTTCGAATGTCGACGATGCCGATGCCCTCGGGGCCGGTGACGATCTTGTCCATGTAGAACACCGACGAGGCGTCGAGCATGGTGCCGCGGTCGGAGACGGCCATGACCGAGATGGCGTTCGGGCGGCCTGCGGCGGTGAGCGACGTTCCGTCGATGGGGTCAACGGCGATGTCGCA
>JAODAO010000390.1 GCA_025463465.1 Glaciihabitans sp.
GAGGACACCGCGCAGATGCCGGTGTCGGCGTATGGCCGCACGAAGGCCGTCGGTGAGACCCTCGCGCTTGAGAACAACCCGCAGACCTACGTCGTGCGCACCGCGTGGTTATACGGGCAGCACGGCCCGAACTTTGCCAAGACCATGCTCAAGCTGGCGGGGGCCCGCGACGAACTCACCGTGGTCGACGACCAGGTGGGACAGCCGACCTGGACCCTCGACCTGGCCCGCCAGATCGTGCTGCTGCTGGACTCGAAGGGTCCCTTCGGCATCTACCACGGCACCAACGCCGGAGCGGTCAGCTGGTTCGGTTTCGCACGCGCCATTTTCGCCAACGCTGGCCTCGACCCCGAGCGCGTAAAGCCGACAGACAGCTCGGCGTTTGTGCGCCCGGCACCGCGTCCCGCGTATTCTGTATTAGGACACAGCGCATGGGAAGCAGCCGGACTGGGTACGCTGCGAAGCTGGGATGAAGCCCTCGCGGAAGCCATGCGCCAAGGAGTTGTGGAGCCGTAAGTGACAACGACACTGCGAGTGATCGTTGACGACATCCTCGCCCCGTCGTCCGGTGGTGATGCCGGTTACACCGAAGAGCTCACGCGTTACCTGATTCAGACGGCCCCCGCCGGCTGCGATGTCAGCGGCATTGTCTCGGCATCCCCCAACAGCGATTACAACCTGATCCTGGCCAAGCTGCCCGGGCTGGTGAACCTCAGCAAAAGTGCGTTGTCGCGCCGCGAACTACACAAGGCGTGGCAGCACGGCCTTCGTGTTCCCGGTGGGGGGATGATCCACGCGACCAGCCTGCTTGCCCCGCTCCGCCGGCACGACCGGTTGAACAACGCTGGCGACCAGACCGTGGTCACCGTGCAGAACACCCTCGCCTGGACCAACCCCGAGGCGCTGGACTCCCGCGACGTCGCGTGGCAGAAGACCATGGCCAAGCGTGCGCACAAGTACGCCCAGGCCGTTGTTGTTCCAAACCACACGGTTGCCGAGCAGCTCGACGAGGTGATGCGCTTTGGCGAACGTATCAGGGTGATCAGCGGGTCCGTCGCCGCGTCCCTTGTACTGCCCGCCGACGTCGACGCCCGCGCCGAGGCGCTCGGCCTGCCGGAGCGTTACCTGCTGACGCAGTCGTCCCCCGCCGCCCACACCGGGCTCAGCTTCCTGCTGCGTTCCATGGCCAACGGCCTGGACTCCGGCCTGCCCCTGCTGGTGATCGGGCCGGCGGATGCCACAACGCGTGACAAACTCGGCAAGCTGGTCGCCGAGGCCGGCATCGATCCCGCCCGGGTGACGATGCTTGGCGAGCTCGGCGACGAGGACCGTGCCGTCGCCCTGAAGCGCGCCACCGTTGTGGTGCAGCCTGACCTGGCCGTTGGCTTCGGACTGTCCGCGCTCGAGGCATTTTTCTTTGGCACGCCCGTTGTGCACTCCGACGCCGCGAGCCTCGTCGAGGTGTCCGCGGAGGCTGGCGTTGTTGTATCCCGCGGCGAGGCGTCCGGTTATCCGCTGCGACTGGCCGAGGCAATCACCTCCGTGGTGGAGGATGCGACGCTCGCGCGGCGGCTCAGTTATGCCGGGCTCGACCGTGCCGGGGCGTTCAGCTGGCGGGATGCCGCGCAGCGCGTCTGGCAGTTGCACGCCGACCTCTGACCACCCTTCTCCGGCCCGCACGCGTTTAACCTGATAAATTGTGCAGGCGGTGCGTGACATCAGCACTTCTCACGCGCCACCTCACCTCCCCACCCTCTTCGCCGCGCTGACTGCCCAGCCGGACGCCCAGGGATCTTGCCCGGTCGCACCGACCATAAGCAGTGGAACTATGACCTCTCTCTCCGAAGCATCCCCCGTCGAAGTCCTCGCCGAAGCCGGCCGTCGCCGCACCTTCGCGGTGATCAGCCACCCCGACGCGGGCAAGTCGACGCTGACCGAGGCGCTGCTCCTACACGCGCAGGCGATCACCACCGCCGGCGCCGTAGACGGCAAGGCGGGCCGCCGCGGCACCGTGTCCGACTGGTTGGCAATGGAGCAGGCCCGTGGAATCTCGGTGACCTCAACCGCGATCCAGTTCGAGTACCGCGACGCCGTGATCAACCTCGTTGACACCCCCGGCCACGCCGACTTCTCCGAGGACACCTTCCGGGTGCTGTCAGCGGTGGACGCCGCGGTGATGCTCGTCGACGCCTCAAAGGGCCTCGAGGTGCAGACCATGAAGCTGTTCGAGGTCTGCCGCCAGCGTGGGCTGCCGATCATCACCATCATCAACAAGTGGGACCGCCCCGGCCTGGATGCCCTCGCCCTGATGGACGAGATCCACACCCGCACCGGCCTCACCCCCACCCCGCTGACCTGGCCGGTTGGTCTCGCCGGTGACTTCCGCGGTGTGATCGAACGTGAGACCGGCGACTTCATCGGCTTCAACCGCACCCCCGGTGGCGCCACCCGCGCCCACACCATCCGCCTCTCCCCCGCCGAGGCGGCCCTGGCCGAGGGAGCGAACTGGAACACCGCCGTTGAGGAGGAGGGCCTCCTCACCATGGAGGGCCAGACCCACGACGAGGCCCTGTTCCTCGCCAACCAGACCACCCCGGTGCTGTTCTGCGCCGCCGTCGTCAACTTCGGGGTGCGCGAACTGCTCGACACCCTCGTCGACTCAGCCCCCTTCGCCGAGCCGCGCCTCGACGTCTCCGGCACCCCGCGCGCCGTCGAGAGCGACTTCTCCGGCTTCGTCTTCAAGGTGCAGTCCGGTATGAACTCCAACCACCGCGACCACGTCGCCTTTGTGCGGGTCTGCTCCGGACTGTTCCGACGCGGCATGACGGCCACCCACTCCGCCACCGGCCGCCCCTTCGCCACCAAGTACGCCCAGCAGCTGTTCGGCCGCGACGGCTCCAGCGTCGACTACGCCTGGCCGGGGGATGTCGTTGGCCTCGTCAACGCATCCACCCTGCGCGTCGGCGACTCCCTGTATGAGGGAACCCCGGTTGAGTTTCCGCGACTGCCGATGTTCTCGCCCGAGCACTTCAGGGCCGTGTACCCGGCGGACCGCAGCAAAAACAAGCAGTTCCGCCGCGGTATCGAGCAGCTCGACTACGAGGGTGTTATCCAGGTCATGCGCTCCCCCGCGCGCGGCGACGGCGCCCCCGTGCTCGGCGCCGTTGGACCCCTGCAGTTCGAGGTGGTGGAGGAGCGAATGAAAAACGACTTCGGCTCCGCCATCCGCTACGAGCAGCTGCCGTACGAGGTCGCGAGGATCACCGATGCCGACGGAGCGAAGCTGATGGAGGGCGAACGCCAGATCGAGGTGCTCACCCGCTCGGACGGCGCCCTGGTCGCCCTGTTCAGCACCGCGTGGCGCCTGCAGGCTTTCAGCCGCCTGCACCCGACCCTCACCTTCGGCGAGATGGCGGACAGCCCAACCCGCTGACACCGGCGCAGTGGTTGACTGTCTCCATGTCGACCATCCCCCTGCAACATCCCCACGAGCCGCACGGCGACAGTATTGCCGCGCGGCTGAACTGGCTGCGAGCCGGGGTACTCGGCGCCAATGACGGCATCGTGTCGGTGGCGGCCATCGTTGTTGGGGTGGCCGCGGCAACGCCCACCATCGGGCCCATCGTTACGGCCGGCCTCGCCGGCCTGGTCGGCGGGGCACTGTCGATGGCGGTCGGCGAATACATTTCGGTGAGCAGCCAACGCGATAGCCAGCGGGCCCTGATCGCCAAGGAACGCGACGAACTTCGCGTCAGCCCCGAGGCAGAGCTCCTGGAGCTGGCCGGTCTCTATCAGGCGAAGGGGATGTCTGAGGCCACCGCGAGGCAGGTTGCGCTTGAGCTCACCGCCCACGACGCCCTCGCCGCCCATCTCTCCGCCGAGCTGAACATCGATGAGGCTGAGGTCGCCAGCCCGTGGGCCGCTGCAGCCGCCTCGGCTATCGCGTTCCTCTGCGGGGCGCTGCTGCCGTTCCTCGCTATCGTGCTGCTTCCCCCGCCGGTACGCATTCCCGGCACGTTCCTCATTGTCCTGCTGGCGCTCGCGACCACCGGCGCCCTTGGTGCGCGCATCGGAGGAAGCCCGCTACCCAGGGCGACCCTGCGCGTGACCATCGGCGGTGCTATCGCCCTCGGCGCCACGTTCCTCATCGGTAGCCTGCTGGGAACCACGGGCGTGGTGTGATCCGCTCGACCTCGGCCGACCTACTGGGCAGCCGCCGGGTGGATGGTTGACTGCACCAACGCGTGGATGATGTCGTAGTCCGGGTAGACGGTGTCGACGACGTCGGGCACCAGTTCGAGTTTGACGATCTCCTGGGTGCGGGCCTTGTTGGCGAGGCCAACGAAGCGTGACAGCATCCCGCCGGGGATATCGGTGCTGATGACCTGCACACCGGCGCCGGCGATGTCCTGGAACTTGGTCAGCACGTTCGACGGGGTGAACTGGGTGATGATCGCCTCCTGCACCTGGCGCTGGCGTTCCATCCGCTCGTAATCGTTGGTCTCGTAGCGGGAGCGGGCGTACCAGAGGGCGGTGTAGCCGTCCATGTGCTGAACACCGGCGTCGAGGCTGAAATACGGCTCCGTGGCCTCGATGGGGGCGATGTTGATCGCGGCCGGTACGTCGATGGTGACACCGCCGAGGGAGTCGATCAGGTCCGAGAAGCCCTGCATGTCGATCACCACCGAGTACTGGAGTACCAGTCCGGTGACGCCGGAGACCGCGTCGCGGGTCGCTTCGATGCCCGGGGTGCTGCCGTCGGCGATCGCGTCCGGGTAGAGCTCCGGATGTTCCTCGCCGTAGGTGTAGAGGTAGTTGATCAGACATTCGTCGCCGCAGCTGTACCCGTCGGGGAAGGGACCCCAGAGCGGAGAGTCGACGGGGAAGGTGGCGCGTTCGAAGTTGCGGGGGATGCCGATCATGGTGGTCGCGCCGGTCTCGGCGTTGATGCTCACCACGGAGATGCTGTCCGGGCGCATTCCCATCCGGTCGGGCCCCGCGTCACCGCCAAGCAGCAGGATGTTGTACTGGCCGTCGACCGGTTCCGTCACCTCGCCACCGGAGAAGAGGGCGGTGATGGCGCCGCGAGCGGTTCCCGACACCATGGCGCCGTAGCCGGCCGTTCCCGCGCAAGCGACAACGGCGAGCACGGCGAAGGCCGCGATGATCGGCCGGGCGCGTGGGCCGGTGCGCAGCAGTCTGGTCAGTCGAAGCGTGTCGAGGGTGAGCACCACCCAGAGGATCGCGTAGGCGATCAGCAGCACCTGGATGATGGTCAGGCCAACCACGTTGGTGGCGAAACCGACCAGCAAGGGAGGCGAGAAGAACGAGACGATCAGGGCGACAACCGCGATGCCCCAGAGCAGAAACGTGCTGCGAACCCCGAACCGGCCGAGCGCGCGGGAGCCGGCGAGCAGCTGTGCGGATCCCGGGATGAGAATGTTCAGCCCGACCAGCCACCATGCCCGTTTGGTCATCGTGTTCGGAGACGCCAGGTCGGGGAACCGAACCGGACTTCCGTAGCTCACACTGCTCACCGCGGTCACGCTGCCGGTATGGGCGGTTTATCAGACGCAGCCCCGGCGGCTGAAACTGCGGTGGATGAAGCGGTGGTGGATGAAGCTGCGGTAGATGATGCTGCGGCGATTCCCGCTTTGAGGGCGTCGTTCTTCTCAGCGACGAGGGCTTCGAGGGACAGCGCGAACTCGGCCAGCTGGGCGGCGAGTTCCGGCGAGGTGATGGAGAGCATCCGCACGGCGAGCAGCCCGGCGTTGCGGGCGCCGCCGATGGAGACGGTGGCGACGGGAACCCCTGCGGGCATCTGCACGATCGACAGGAGCGAGTCGAGCCCGTCGAGGCGGGCCAGCGGGACGGGTACACCGATAACGGGGAGGGTAGTGACGGCGGCGATCATGCCGGGCAGGTGCGCGGCGCCGCCGGCCCCGGCGATGATCACACCGATCCCCCGTCCGGCGGCGGCACGACCGAAGCTGATCATCTTGTCGGGGGTGCGGTGGGCGGAGAGAACCTCCACCTCGACCTCGATGCCGAACTCGGCGAGCGCGGATGCTGCGTCTTTCATCACGGGCCAGTCCGAGTCGGAACCCATCACAACGGCGACGCGGGGCAGTGGCACGGAAGTTGGCATGGCATCAATCGTAAAGGGGCGCGGCCG
>JAODAO010000398.1 GCA_025463465.1 Glaciihabitans sp.
AGCGACAGGGTTTCGATGCCCTGGTGCAGCAGGAACGAGTTGAAGGGTGACAGGGCGGGGCCGATGTCGTTGACAACGGCCTCACGGGTGGCGCGGGCGTAAGCGGTGTCGCCGAAACGCTCGAGCAGCGACGGCACAGAAGGTGACGGCCGGTCGGTGATCAGCGGGTAAGTGCGGCCACTGCCGGCCCAGTCGAAGCGTCCGCCGTCGACGATGGTTCCCGAGATGGCGGCGCCGTGGCCGCTGAGGAACTTCGTGGAGGAGTGCACCACGATGTCGGCGCCGAACTCGAACGGGCGGATCAGGAACGGCGAGGCGATGGTGTTGTCAACCACAAAGGGCAGGTTGTGCCGCGTGGCGACCCTGACGACCTGCTCGATGTCAACGATATCGTTTTTGGGGTTGGGGATGGTCTCGCTGAAAATGAGTTTGGTGTTGGGCTGGATGACGCGGTCCCACTCGTCATCATCATGCTCGTCCCAGACGTAGTCGACCGTGACCCCGAAGCGGGCGAAGCTGCGCGCGAACAGGGTGCGGGTGCCGCTGTAGATGCTGGCGGTTGAAACAATTCGGTCGCCCGACTGGGCGATGGACAGCAGCGCCGCGGTGATAGCGGCCTGGCCGGAGGCGACAACGATGGCCTCGGTTCCACCCTCGAGCGAGTTGATGCGCTGTTCGGCGACGTTGCCTGAGGGGTTCCGCTGGCGGGAATAGATGAGACCGCTGTTTGCCCCGGCGAAGCGGCCGTGCGCGTCGTCGAAGGAATCGAAACGGTAACCCGCGGTCATGGCGATGCCCGGGATGCGGGCCCCGCTGTTCTGGTCCTCGTACTCGCCAGCATGAACCTGGCGGGTGTCGAACGCGTAACCGTCCCAGTCGTATTCCGGTTCGGCCACGGTGTGGTCGGTGGGCTCTGCTGCGTTGTCGCTCACTGCTGTGGTGCCTTCCTACATCGGCTGACGGCGTCAGCCATCTGGATTATCGCCTGTTCGAGAATGGGGCGCGGCATCGCGAAGATCATCCGCACGTGCCGGTCGAATCCGACACCGCAGAGGCCACCGTCGGTGAGGGTGACCCCGGCCTCGGTGCGGAAGAAGTCCGCGATGGAACCCTCGATGCCGAGGTCAGTGCAGTCGAGCCAGGCGATGTACGTTGCCTCCGGCACCGAATAGCGCACCTCTGGCAGGTGTTCGGCGAGCAGGTCACGCAGGGCAAAGCGGTTGCCGTCGAGATACTCGTTGACCTCGCCGAGCCATTCAGCACCGTTCGTGTATGCCGCGGTTGCTGCGATCACCCCGGGGGTGGATGCACCGTGCAGGACCGTGAAGCCGAAGATCTGATACAGCTCCTCGTCGGCCTCGTTTGAGGTGATCAGCTGCGCCGTTTTGAGCCCGGGCAGGTTCCACGCCTTCGACGCGGAGGTGGCTGTGATGGTGTGGCCGGCGGTGATGGCCGACAGCGACGCGTAGGGAATGTGAGTGGTGTCGCCGTAGCGCAGCGGCGAGTGGATCTCGTCGGCGAACACCCGGCCGTTGTGGCGGTGGACGATCTCGGCGAGCGCCGTCAGCTCGTCGCGGGTCAGTGCACTGCCGGTCGGGTTGTGCGGGTTGCAGAGAATGAGGGTGCGCGCGCCGGCGTGGAAGGCGGCGTCGATGGCGTCGAGGTCGTGGGTCCAGCGGCCATCGACGGTGACGCCGGGCACCTCGAACACCGCGCGGTTGATCGTGGGGAGGAAGCTGAGGAAGGGCATGTATGAGGGGGTCGGCACGATCACGCCGGTGCCCGCCGGGGAGAACCGGGTGATGGCCACGGACAGGGCCGACATCACATCCGACACGGGGTGGATGTTGGCCGGGCTGATATCCCAGCCGCAATCAGCCTTCAGCCACGCGGCCGTCGCCTCCGCCATCTTCCAGGACACCGCCGGGGCGAGGTAACCGAGGTCTCCGTCCTCAACGGCCTGGTGCAGCGCCGCGGTCACCGCGGGGGCCGTGCCGAAATCCATTTCCGCCACCCAGGCTCCGATCGTGTCGGGGTAGAGGCTCCATTTCCGGCTGTGGGATCGGCTGAGCTCGTCACGGCTGATTCCATCAAAACGGGAACTGGTCACGGTGCACTTTTCTGTCTCGGGGTACGAATCTTTGCCTCCGAGACTAATGAACCGTCCCCGCCACCCCACCCGGCGTTGTCGCTTTACGTCATCCAGCGGAGATGCCTTGTGACCGTCATCAGCGCTGCTTATGGCTGGGATCGCCGCTACCGCCACGGGTTCCCAGCCGATTCCCGGGGCGTTTGTTAGCGTTGTTGTGAGGAGGAAGCCGATGGCTGCGGAGCGTTTCGACGTGCTGGTCGTGGGCGCCGGCCTGTCGGGAATCGGAGCTGCCGTCCAGCTGCAGCGGGACCATCCGAAGCGCCGCGTGGTGATCCTCGAATCCCGCGACGACCTCGGCGGCACGTGGGACCTGTTCCGTTATCCCGGGGTGCGTTCCGACTCCGACATGCAGAGCCTCGGCTACCCGTTCCGGCCGTGGACGGACGAGCGCACCATCGCCCCGGGCGGGGTGATCCTCGACTACCTCCGCGACACCGCACACGAGTATGGGCTGGACGACGTCATCCGCTACCGGCACCGGGTGGTCAGCGCCGACTTCGACGGCGACACCGCCGAGTGGACGGTGCGTGCGGTCCGCCGCGGCACCGGTGACGACGGTGATGAGGTCGTCAGCTTCCGCTGTTCGTTCCTCTACGCCTGCTGCGGGTACTACAACTACACGGTTCCCTACACTCCCCAGCTGCCGGGCATCGCCGGATTCCGCGGCACCGTTGTGCATCCGCAGCACTGGCCGGCCGAGCTGGAGTGGGCGGACAAAAACGTGGTGGTCATCGGCAGTGGGGCGACGGCCGTCACCCTGGTGCCCGCGCTGGCGCACACCGCCCGCCGGGTCACCATGCTGCAGCGCTCCCCCACCCACATCGGCACCCTCCCCTCCCGCGACGCCCGCACCGTGCGACTGGCCCGCTGGTTGCCCGACCGCCTCGCCTACCGGGTCGCTCGAACCACCCGCATCCTGCAGCAGTCACTGGTTTATCGCTGCAGCCGGCTCTTCCCCCGGCTGGTTGCGGCGATCCTCCGGCGCAGCGTCCGCGCCCAACTGCCGGCGGGGTTCGACGTTGACACCCATTTCCGTCCCCGCTACGCCCCGTGGGACCAGAGGCTCTGCCTCGCCCCGGACGGCGACCTGTTCACCGCCATCCGTGAGGGTCGCGCGACCGTCGCCACCGACCGCATCTCCGGGTTCACCGCAGACAGCATCACCCTCGAGTCCGGTGCGGCACTCCCCGCCGACATCATCGTCACCGCAACCGGCCTCAACGTGTTGTTCCTCGGCGGTATGGGCCTCAGCGTGGACGGCACCCGCATCGACCCCCGCCACTGCGTCGCCTACAAGGCGACGATGCTCTCCGGCATCCCGAACTTCTTTTTCGCCGTCGGGTACGGCAACGCCTCGTGGACCCTGAAAATCTCGCTCGCCAACGAATTCATCAGCCGGCTGCTCACCCGGATGGACCAGCGCGGCAGCAGCACCGTCACACCCCGCGTGGCGGAAGGCGGCGGCACATCATCCACCACCTCCGGCCGGCCCCTGTTGGGTTTGACGTCGGGTTACCTGACCAGGGCCGGGGGGATGCTGCCAACGCAGGGTGAGCGGCCGCCGTGGCGTATCCACGAGAGCTACTTCCGCGATGCCCGCCTGTTCCGGCGGGGACGGATTGAAGGCGACGGCCTCGAGTTCGGCGGGCCTGCCCAACCCCGGAACACCAGCGATAACAACAGCACCATCACCAGCACCGGCACCAACCGCGCCCAGGAGGCCGTATGAGCGAGCAGTCCCCCACGGTTGAGGACACCGTCGACGTTGCCGGCATCCGCGCGCGCTACCGCGTGTCCGGGCCACCCGGCGCGATGCCGGTACTGCTGGTGCACGGCATCGGCCGCAGCCTCGGGGACTGGTCGGAGCAGCACCGCCTGCTGTCCGCGCGGCACCGCGTGTACAGCCTCGACCTGGCCGGTTTCGGCCACTCTGAGCCGTTGGCGGAGCGGCACACGCTCACCTCCCTCGCCGACTTCACCGACCGGTTCCTCGACGTGATGGGCGTCGGCCGGGTGCACCTGGTCGGCAACTCGCTCGGCGGGGCGATCGCGATGCAACTGGCGGTGGGCGACCCGCAACGGGTGGCCAGCCTTGTGCTCGTCAACAGCGCCGGTTTTGGGCGCACCGTCACCCCCGCCATTCGGGTGATGGCGATCAAACCGCTCGGCCGGGTACTGCTGCGCCCGTCGGCCCGGGGTGCGAGGCAGCTGGAGCGCAGCCTCTTCTACGACGCCAGCTTTGCCACAGAGGAGCGGGTGCAGGAGAAGGTTGAGCTTGCGGGCCGGCCCCACAACGCCCGGGTGTTCATCGAAGTCGCCGAGTCCCTCGGCACCTTCCGCGGGGTCAGCCCCGGCTGGCGGCGCAGCCTGCTCGAGCGGCTGCGTGAGGTGAACGTGCCGACGTATGTGATGTGGGGCGACCGCGACCTGATTTTGCCCGCCCAGCACCTCGAGGCCGCGCGGTCGGTGATGCCGCAGGCGCAGAGCCACCTGTTCGAGAACACGGGCCACATGCCGCAGATCGAACGTGCCGAGGAATTCGCCGAACTGGTGCTCGCCTTCTGGCAGCCGCTGGAGCGCGCAGAATAGAGCGGGGGTGCAAGCCACCTCACGTCAGTCATCCCACGTCAGCCGCCCCGGAAGAGGTCACCGTGCACGCCATCAGCTTCGCCACCCCCGGACCGCCCTCCGTCCTGCGCTGGACCGAGGTCGAGGACCCGGCATCCCCCGGGCCGGGCGACGTGGTGATACGGGTGCACGCTGCCGGGGTCAACAACGCCGACATCATGCAGCGCCAGGGCAAATACCCGGTGCCGGCCGGGGCGTCACCCATCCTCGGCCTCGAATGCGCCGGCACCATCACCCGGGTCGGCGCCGATGTGGATGGCTGGGCCGTCGGTGACCGAGTCTGCGCGCTGCTGACCGGCGGCGGCTACGCCGAACAGGTAGTGGTGCCGGCCGAGCAGCTGCTGACAATCACCGATTCGCTCAGCTACAGCCATGCCGCGAGCCTGCCTGAAGCCGCCTGCACGGTGTACTCGAACCTGGCGATGACCGCCGGGCTCAGAGCTGGCGGTTCCGTGCTTGTGCACGGCGGCGGCAGCGGCATCGGCACCCTCGCCATCCAGTGGGCGAAAGCCCTCGGTGCGACGGTGTTGACCACCGCGGGAAGCACCCGCAAGCTCGAGCGCTGCGCAGAACTCGGCGCCGACGTCACCATCAACTACCACGACCAGGACTTCCTGGCCGAGGTGCTGGCGAACACGAACGGGGCCGGGGTTGATGCCATCCTCGACCTGGTCGGCTCGCGCTACCTTGACCGCAACGTGCGCAGCCTCGCCCTCGACGGGCACCTCGTGGTGATCGGCCTGACCGGCGCTGGCGGTGATAGCACCCTCGACCTCCCCCTGCTGCTGTCCAAGCGGGCCAGCGTCTCGGCGACGACGCTCCGGTCCCGGCCCGCCGCGCAGAAGGCCGCCATTGTCGCGGCGGTGCGCGAGAACCTCTGGCCCTGTGTCGAGGACGGCCGCATCGCGCCGGTGATCGACCGCGAGGTGCCAATCGCCCGCGCCGCAGACGCGCACCAGCTGCTCGCGGAGGGCAACACGATCGGCAAGATTGTGCTCACCGTCGACTGACGGCGGGGTGGGCAGCCGGGCGGGCCGCTAGTATACAGACGGTTCTGCCCAGTATTGGGGTAGGGAGCAACTCGGATACGATTCGAGTCATCTTCGCTTTGCTTCGGCAGAGAGCACCGGCACCCGACCCAGCAGCGGCCCGACCCCGGGCGGAAAAAAGATACCCATGGCCCTGGTCTTCCCCAACGCGTTGGCGGCGAACACCACCAACATCGCGTTGGCGCGGGGCGCGTTCTGGTTCGCCCACACCTTCCTGGCCTCCACCATTATCTGCCTGGCCATCGTCGGCAACGCCTGGCAGGCCACCCCGGTCCTGCTGCCGATCAACTGGCTCGTGCTTGTTGGCATCGGCGGCGTCATCCTCGCCACCCCGGCCGCACACCACTCCGCCCTGATCATCCTCGGCGGTGTGCTCATCCTGCTGGGCAACACCCTCTACGCGGCGGCCGTCATCCCCCATCTCGACGCCGGCCTGGCCAGTGACACCGCGATGCTCGCCGGCCCGAAGATCGCCATCGTGATGTTCGGGGTTGTAGTGGGCCGCTGGGTGAGCGGGGTCATCACCATCCCCCTCGCCTACGTGGTCGCAGAGGGACCGGTGCTCATCGTCTCCCTTCTCCAGGACCACCCGCTGGCGGTGGATGTCGCCACCACCGTCTTCGCGATCGTGCTGCTGCTGATACTGCTGGGGCTGCGCACCAACCGCAAACGCACCAGGGCAAGCGAACCGGCTATCAACTCCGCGATCTACGCGGACGACATCGCCGCCGAGCGCAGCCTGGCCGAGGGAGCGACCTCGGCGCTCATCCACGACACCATCCTGAACGAGCTCGCCGTGATCGCCACCCTCCCCCCGGGTGAGCTGGCACCGGCGACCCGCGTGCAGATGCAGCGCAGCATCGACCTGCTCGTTGACCACAACGCGTTTGGTGCAGTTGTTGCGGAAGTTCCCGAGTTCGGCGGCGACATTGCGACGGCCGTGCAGGAGGCACGGCGACTCGGCCTGACGGTGCTGGTGAACGGCGACACCACCACCGCCAGCCAGCTCGCCCCCGACGTCTCCCGCGCACTCGGCCTCGCCATCCTGCAGTGCCTGACCAACGTGCACGTGCACTCCGGCAGCCTCGACGCCGAGCTGTCCCTGATCGCGACAGAGGGCGAGCTGTGTGCGATGGTCATCGACGCCGGTGTCGGCTTTGTCGAGGCGAACACCGCAGACGATCGTCTTGGCCTTCGCCAGTCGGTGCGCGGCCGCCTCGCGGCCGTGGGCGGTTCCGTGCAGGTCTGGAGCGCGCCGGGTGCCGGCACCGCCGTCTCGATGCTGGTGCCGCGCCGATGAGACTCCCCCACCTCACCGCCCAGCAGCTCGACCCGATCGGTGGCCTCACCGCGCGGGCCTTCGCCATCGCCTCGGCGGTCGGGGCGATCGCCACCTCCGTTGTGGTGATCCTGGCCACTTCCCCCCAGATCGCCCGCCCCTGGTTCGACCTCGCCGCTTTCGGCTTTATCGTGCTCGCCGGGGTGCACTACATCCGCGCGACCAGCCCGTTCCGGGCACCGTTCCGCCGCGCCGACCATGCCATCGTCTGCCTGCTGGCGCTTGCCGCCGTTGTCCTCGCCGCCGTCGCCCAGTGGGGATCCAACGCGGCGGTGCGTGACGACTGGGCGCCGCTGGCGCTGGCCATCCTCACCTTCACCTTCGGCTCATGGCGCCCCGCGTGGGAAATCATCACCTGCGCCGCCGTCGGCTCCGTCGTTGTGGGGGTCCTCGCCGGCCTGCAGGCGGCCGGCCTCACCCCGAACACCCCCGCCGTGGTGATCGGTATCGTGGCGGCAAGCCCCGTGCTCGCCTCGGGGATGGCCGCCGGCACCTTCTCGCACAGCCTTGTGCGCTCCCTGCTTCGCTGGCGTGCCTCCGTCACCCCGGAACCCACCACCGCCGGCACAGAACCCGGCCCGGCAGCGGCAGTCGGCAGCCCGGACGTCACCGGCGATAACATCAACGCCGGCGGCAGCGTCAGCGGCAGCGGCGACAGCGTCAACAGCGACAACAGGGGGATGCCGGGACGCGGCACCATCGCGGTGCCGGCCCGTCACCTCGAGCATCTCGAGTCACAGGTGCTGCCGTTCCTGCACGGCGCCATCAGCCGGGGCACCCTCTCGGAGGACGACGCCGGGCGGGCCAGGGAGCTGTCCCAGCAGCTGCGCACGCTGATGGTCAACGACTCCCGGCGCACCTGGCTTGCCCAGCTTGTGCGGGAACCGACCGACCCCCTCGGCATCGCCGTGCTGATGACCACGGACGAGCGCAGCGTCGTCCAGGCGATCGTGGAACACCTGCGCAGTGTCGAGGAGTACAACGACGCGACGATCAGCGTCAGCGTCGACATCGGTGACGGGCAGCCCAGCTGCGTGATCATCGTCGACTGTGAGTCGAGCGCCCCGTTGCGGTTGGCGCTCGCGCCGTACATCGCCGTAGCGCGCACCGTCTTCCGCGCCGTCGAGTGGAACCTGCCGGAGGGCAGCCTCGAGATAGTGCTCACCTTCGACGCCATTCGCAACCCCAGCCCCACCCCGGCCAAACGCGGCTGACGGCCGCGGAGCCGGTGCTGGGGCTGGTACTGGAGCTGGTGCCGGGGCTGGTACTGGCGCTGGTGTTACTCGAGGTCGGTGCGGCGGTTCGCGAGCACGGGCAGGGCCCGGCGCGCGACATCCACCTCGTCGGTGTCAAGGTCGAACACCAGCAGTTCCTCCGCGTCACCGAGCTGGTGCAGGATCACACCGAGCGGTGATACCACCATGCTGTGGCCGATGCCGGTCGGAGCGGTACCGACGGGCTCGATACCCTTGCTGAGCGGGTTGGCCTGGCCGACGGCCACGACGAAGGTGGTGGTGTCCACGGCGCGGGCCCGGGCCAGCAACTCCCACTGTTCGGCCTTGCCGGAACCGGCACCCCAGGAGGCGCAGACGATATTGACCATCGCGCCGGCCGCGGCGTTGGCGAGGAACAGGGCGGGGAAACGGATGTCGTAGCAGGTGGCGAGGCCAACCGTGCTGCCGGCGAGCGGCAGGGTGACGACCCGGTCCCCCGCGTCAACGGAGTCCGATTCGGCGAAACCGAAGGCGTCGAAGAGGTGGATCTTGTTGTAGGAATCGATGCCGCCGGGGCCGGCGACCAGCAGGGTGTTCAGCACCCGGCCATCGGTGCCCGGGGTGAACATCCCGGCGATGATGGTGATGCCGAGCCGGCCGGCGATTGCCCGCACGGCGCTGGCCCACGGGCCGTCGAGGGGCTCCGCGATGTCGGCGAGGGTGTTGCCGAACGCGCGCATCATCGCCTCGGGGAAGACCACCACTTCGGCGCCGTCCGCCGCTGCACGGCCGGCGTAATCCTCGATGATGGCGAGGTTGGCGGTGGGGTCGCTCTCACTGACGACCTGGGCGAGGGCTAAACGCATGCTGTCTCCTTCATGGTGTATACGTATGGTATGCCGAGAAATCCTGGGGGAACCGCTACCGGTCGCGATAAGGCGTACCGGTACCTGACCGAACATGTCCTCATCGATCCCACCCTGCAGGGCACCTTTCTGAACGAGCAGGACCTCGCAGAACGCATCGGGGTGTCCCGCACGCCCGTCCGCGAGGCGCTGCTGCTGCTCGCCTCCGACAACCTGATCACGATGGTGCCACAGCGCGGCGCCCAGATACCCGTGATCACCGGCCGCCAGATCAGCGAGCTGATGGAATTGCGTGCCGTCCTGGAACGCCACGCGGCCACCGTCGTCATCGAACGCGGTGTCGCGCCGGTTACCGAGATGCGCGACGCCCTCGACCACCAGGCGGCGATGGTGGGCCAGCCGCCCAGTGACACCGGCCGCGAGTTCATCGAGTGGGACCGCACCTTCCACCAAACGCTGGTGAACGCCTCGGCCAACGACCTGATCTCCCGCAGCTACGCCAAGCTCGGCGCCAGGCAGGTACTGGTCGGGGTCGAGGCGCTGTTCCGCACCGGTGACCGCCAGCAACAGGTCTGCGACGAACACGGTGCCATCCTCGCCGCGCTGGAGGCCGGGGATGCGGCCGCCGCGCGGGAGGCGATCGACCGCCACCTCTCGGTGACGCTCGACCTCCTCCTGCGCAACTGAACCGGAGTGCGCGGCTGACGGTAACCGCGCCCCCCGGTTCGGGTTGCTCCTTACGGGGCGGTGTGTCCGTGAGCGACCTCGGATTCGAAGGTGGAGATGTACTCGTCATCCTCGGCGACGTTGGAGTTGCGGCCGATGGCGAGTCCCACCAGGGTGAGGACGATGGCCACCGCGAGGTACACGGCGATGCCGACCCAGCTTCCCGTGTTCTCGTAAATGATGGTGAACATCAGCGGGGCGATGGCCCCACCGAACACTCCGGCGATCGTGTAGGCAAGCGAGCTGCCCGTGTAGCGCAGCCGCGGCGAGAACTGCTCGATGATGTACGCGGCCTGCGGCCCGTACATAAACGAGTGGAACAGCAGCCCGAAGACGATCCCGATGACCAGGACAACACTCGAGGTGCCATCCGTGATGCCGAAGAACACAAAGGCCCAGATGGCGGCACCGACGGCGGCGATCGCATACAGCAGGCGACGGTTGATCCGGTCGGACAGGGCGCCCGCGAGGGGGATGCAGAACAGTTGGAACGCCGACCCGATGAGCACGGCGACGAGCACCTGGCTGCGTTCGAAGCCGAGGGTGACGGTGCCGTAGGTGAGGGTAAAGACGGTAAACAGGGCGTAGGTGACGTCCGGTCCGATGCGGCAGAGGATCGCGGCAATTAGGGGGCGCAGCTGCGTGGTGAAGACCTCGCGCACGGGCGCGCTCGGGCGGTCGCCCTTGGCCTGCAACGCACGGAACACCGGGGTGTCCTCGAGCTTCAGGCGGATCCAGAGGCCAAAGGCCACCAGCACGGCGGACAGCAGGAACGCGACCCGCCAGCCCCAGTCGAGGAACTGCTCCTCGCTGAGTAGGGCGGTGAGGCCGGCAAGGGCGCCGTTGGCCATCAGGTTTCCGGCGGGCGGGCCGACCTGGGCGGCGGAGGACCAGAACCCACGCTTGCGGGGATCGCCGAACTCGCTGGATAGCAGCACGGCGCCGCCCCACTCGCCACCGACACCCACACCCTGGGCGAAGCGCAGGATCACGAGGATGATCGGGGCCGCGATGCCGATGGTGGTGTAACCGGGGAGCACACCGATCAGGAAGGTGGCGACACCGATGAGCAGCAGGGTGATCACCAGGACCGGTTTACGGCCAATCTTGTCGCCGAGCCGGCCGAAGACGAACCCGCCGATGGGGCGGGACACGTAGCCAACGGCGTAGGTGGAGAACGCCAGGATCGTCGCCGTGTACGGGTCGGAGGAGGGGAAGAAGATGATCGGGAAAATGATCGCGGACGCCGCCGAGTACACGGCGAAGTCGTACCACTCGAGCGAGGTGCCGGTGAGGCTGGCGACGAACGCCTTGATCAGCGCATTCCGGGGAACGGGCGCAGCCGAGGAAGGCGGCGTGCTCGCGGTTTTTCCGTGGACCATGGAACTCCTTTGGGGGTGAGGAATTTCTCGTGCGTGTCGGTTACTTGGTGTATACATTAGGCATACAGGCACCACCACACCAGTGGATTCGGGCTCCTCGCCCGGATATTTACGTACCGGAAACAAATAAGGAGCAGCATGGCAACCCTGACATTCGACCTTCCCGACGGCAGCACTGAAAGTGTGGACGTCGTCGCGCTGCTGAACGCCGGTTACGCCGGACGCGAGCAGGACGAGGTGCAGGCGCACATCAAGGAGCTCGCCGAACTCGGCGTGCCCGGGCCAAGCACCACGCCGGCGCTTTACCCGGTGTCGCCGTACCTGGCGGCGCAGTCTGACGAAGTTTTTGTGCAGCATAACCACACGTCAGGTGAAGCGGAATGGGCTCTGGTCATCACCGACACCGGTGTCCTACTGACGGTTGCCTGCGACCACACCGACCGCGCCCTCGAGGTGCACGGCGTCGCCTGGAGCAAAAACGCCAGCCCCGACATTCTCGGCCGCGCCGCATGGCGCCTGGAGGACGTGCGGGATCGTCTCGACGACATCCAGCTACGTGGATATGTCGGAGAGGGAGACAACCGCGAGCTCATCCAGGACAGCACCCTCGGGGCACTCCTGACGCCCGACTACTGGCTGGACGTGCTGCGCGAGCGTGGCCTCTACTCCCCCGGGACCGTACTGATCTCGGGCACCGTGTCGATGAAGCCGGGCGTGGACCAGTTCGCTTCGTACTGGTCCGTCGAACTCGAAGATCCCGCGACCGGCAATGTGATCGCCGCCGGATACCGGGTGAGCGAGATGCCCGCCCCGATCGGCTGATCTACACACGGCCGCTGTCGACAAACAACAGGACCCGAACCACGCAAGGCGTAGTTCGGGTCCTGTTGTCTCTAACGCACGTGATCGGGCGAGCCCGTCCGCGCCGGGGAGTTAGGCTGCGATACCCAGGGAATCGAGGGCGTCGTTGACGATGGACAGGCCAGACAGGCCGGGCATTCCGGAGATGGCGGTGTCGATCTTGCGCGCGGCCTTGCGGCCTTCCGGGCCTCCCATAAGCTGGCCCATCACATGCTGGACCTCGACCTTCTCCATGATGCTTGAGCCGACCGGTGCCCAGAAGTTGCTCAGGGCGAAGCGGGCCATTACCTGGGCCTTTTTACTCTTCGCGAGTCGCTCGCGGGCCTGGGACGTGTAGAAGGCGACGTGGCGGGCCTCCTGCTTGGCAATGCGCTTGAGCAGCTCGGCCAGTACCGGGTCATTCTCGAGTTCCGCCATCCGGTTGTACGCGGTGATCGCAGAATATTCGTTCGCGGCGCCCCACGCCATGTGCACGGCAACGAAGTCGGTGCCGGCGATCTTGCCGTAGATCGACTGCTTGATCGGGTCAAGCTTGTCGCGCCAGCC
>JAODAO010000408.1 GCA_025463465.1 Glaciihabitans sp.
ATGTCGATTTTCTCGTTGTTCAGCTCCGCCGTGACGGCGCGCACGCGCTGGCCGAGCTCGCCGATGCAGGCGCCCTTGGCGTTCACGCCGGCCTGCGTTGCGCGCACCGCGATCTTGGTGCGGTGCCCGGCTTCGCGGGCGAGGGAGGTGATCTCGACGACACCGCTTGCGATCTCCGGCACCTCGAGGGCGAAGAGTTTGCGCACCAGCGAGGGGTGGGTGCGGCTGACGGTGATCTGCGGGCCCTTGAGGCCCTTGCTCACGCTCGTGACGTACACACGGATGCGGGTGCCGTGTTTGTAGTCCTCGGTCGGAACCTGCTCCTCCGGGGGAAGGATGGCCTCGATGGTGCCAAGGTCGACGTGAATCATCCGGGGGTTCGGACCCTGCTGGATGACGCCGGCGACAATGTCACCCTCACGGCCCTTGAACTCGCCGAGAACCTGGTCGTCCGCGATGTCGCGAAGACGCTGGTTGATGACCTGCTTTGCCGCGAACGCGGCAATCCGGCCGAAGTCCTGCGGGGTGTCAACGGCTTCACCGATGACATTGCCATCCTCGTCGAACTCCTCGACGAAAACGGATACGTGGCCACTCTTGCGGTCCAGCTCAACACGCGATTTCGGCAGCACCGGGGCCGGCTCGCCCGGGGTGTGCTCGGCTTCGCCTTCGTGCTTGAGGTAGGCGGTGTGAATGGCCTGTTCAATGATTTGGACGAGTTCCTCGAAGGGAATCTCTCGCTCGCGCTCCAAGAGACGCAGCACGCTCAGGTCGATGTCCACTGAGGGCCTCCACTATTTAGATTTTGGTGACTCCGCATGCGGGATGCATCGGACGTCGTGTTTCTAAGGTACCGGAACGAGGAGCATCCCGACGCCGCTGCATCCCCCTGGCATCACCAGGGTTTGTCGGCGAACCCTCCGCTGCCAGATTCGGCCCGATCGCGGCCGTCGCCCTGCGCCTTGTCCTCGGCCGCGGCGTCATCCTGTTCGTTGAGCTGGTCGAGCCGGTCCTCCGGGGTGGATGCTTCGTCCTGGTTCTCCTGCTCGCTGAAGTACTTCGTCGCGTCCAGCTTCGACTGCACCCGCGCTTCGGCGTCCTGGAGCTCCTGCCCGGGGTCGCGTCCGTCAACCGGCTCCTCCGGCGGCACGCAGTCCTGCCCGGCGAGGACGTCTGCCGAGTTCTGATACAGCAGACGTGCCCCGTCGAAAAGTCCCGCCTGGGTGTAGCCGTCGGCGAGTCGTTCCCAGCCGAGGGCGAGGTTCACGATGACCTCGCACCTGTGTTCCTCTGGAACGGTGGTGAGGGCGAGCTCGAAGTCGTCGATGGCGGGGATGTAGTCACCCCCGGCCGCCTCGGCCACACCGCGGTCGAAGTAGGGGATCCACGTCTCGACGTGGTTCTGTGCCAGCAGGTCACCCGCCGTCTCGGCGCTGCCCGTGAAATTAGCCAGCTTGTACTGCTCGATGGCGAGGCCGGCCGTTGCCGACAGGCTCAGCAGCCAGGTGGCGAGCACAATCGCGGCGAGCAGGAAGGGGATCGACCACAGCAGAAGCCGACGGCGAAGGCGACGCCGTCGCAGGTTGTCCCCGTTGTCCCTCGGCAGGACCAGTCGCGAGTTCTCGTCCTCTATCAGGGCCCGAAAGTCGGCGTTGTCCTCGACGGGTTGTGGGTTCCGTGGCGCGGCCGGCTGCGGAGCCGACGCTGCGGGGGGCGGGGGTATCAGGGTCATCGGGCTTCCCTCCGAACGGGTCGGATATCGCGAAGGGCAGTGGCCGTTCCGACGAGTTCACGAACGAGCAACAGGGCGAGGGGGATGGCGAAGATCCAATACAACTCAAGGGGGATGCCGGCCGGCACGGCATCGCGAGAGGCCGGAGGTACGTTGATTCCGGCTACCAGGTCGGTCACCGGATCACCCTCGTCACGATGCTCGTAGCCCACGCCCAGCTGTTCGGCAATGGTCTGCAGGCGGCCCTCATCGATGCGCGAGATCGCCACGGACGGAGGGGTCGTTGTGTAGTCCATGATCCGCGTCGGCACAGACTGCTCGTCGCTGTAGCCGTCGTACGACATCATCGGGCCACCGGTTTCTGTGCCATAGCCCAATACTGCGCCGCCATCAACGAGCCCGGCAATGTCAGCGAACGATCGCGGTTCAGCTACCGCCGTCTGTTCGCCGTCACCGAAGTAGTAGATGACCCGCGGCCGGTCCGGGTTCTCGTTGGCCGCCTCGGTGAGCACCCTGGTCACCAGGTCGATCGACGCGTCGATGTTGCTGCCGGCGGAATAGGTGGTGACCTCCTGGGTCAGTACCGTCACAGCCGAGCGAAGGGCCGTCAGATCGGAGGTCACGGGCATCCGCTGTACCGCGGACGAGTCGAAGGAGATCAGGCCAAATTCCGCGTCGGGCAGGCTGCGGGCGATACCGGCGATGTCCGTCTTGACCCCGTTGAGGCGGGGCTGGCCTGAACCGTAGTCCTCGGCGACCATGCTGCTCGTCGTGTCAACAACGAAGTACACCTCGAGGCCACCCTCCGACTCCGATTGGGGCCCGCTGCCACCAACGGTGGGGCGAAGGGCGACCACGGCCAGCAGCAACACGATGGCGAGCCGGATGACCCAGGCCCTGGCGAGCTTGTTTCCACGCTGGCGAATGATCTGGCCAATGACCAGGCCAACCATCACCGCGAGGACCGGCAGTAATACCAGCGGGGGCAGGACGGGGTTCAGTGACAGGTCAGCTATCAGGGAGATCGAAGTGCTCATCGTCGTAACCTCCAGGCCAGCACAAGATACCCGGCGACGCCGAGCAGCAGGGCCAGGATCGGCCACACGGGCGCGTCCCGCAGGACAACGGTCGGTGCGCCGGGGAGCGCCTGTGCCTGTTCGCTGGTGATCTGGTCAACGATCCCGGGGATCGCGTCGGGATCGTCGAGCGCGTAATAGGCACCGCCGGTGCCCTCGACAACGGTCTGGTACTCGGCGGCGAAGTCGCTGAGGTAGTCCCGTGCCGCGGTGTCCCCCGGGTTGATCCCGTAGACCCTGATGTCTTCGCTCGCGGCCAGTTCACCCGCCTGCGGGAGCGTGTATATCGCTTTGCCGGCGAGCACGTTGTCGGTGGCGAAGATGATGGAGCGTGAGCGGTCGGCTTCCGGGGTGTCGAAACGCTGTGAGCAGGAGGCGAGCCCGTCGCCGATCAGCGAGGAGCCGTCGCCGAGCAGGGTTCCGCTGTAGATCGAGTCGTCTTCGTTCTCCAGGGACTCCTGGAGGCGGTCAAGCTGGCGGGAGATGTAGTTGTAGTCGCTGCTCAGCGGGAAGTAGGTCACGGCGGACGCGTTGAAAAGAACGAGGGCGACCCGCTCCCCCGTGAATTCCTGGGCGAGGCCGGAGAACACATCGACGATCTCGGCGTCGTAGTCGACCATGGAACCGGATACGTCCAGGCACAGCACGATGTCGCGGCTGGCGAGGTCCGGCTGCGCCAGTGACGGCGCGGCGGGGCGAGAGGCGAGGGTAACACTGGCGACGACCCCAACGAGGGCGAGGGCAACCGCCGCGATGAGGAGCCCACGGTAACGGCGCAGGGCGCTGCGATAGCTGGCAAGCCCGGTCAGCCGGTCACTGTGGGCGACGGGCAGCGAGGTGGGCTCGGCGGCCTTCTTTTTGCGTCGGCGGCGGGCGAGGGCCAGCAGGACCCCGGCGACGACAAGGACGAACGCCAGCGGCATCCACCAGAGAATGAAGCCCATGGGGGCGGCAGTTATCACGGCAGTACCCAATCCATCACCACGTGACGCGCATCTTCGACGGCGGCAGCCACTCCCCCGTTTGTGGATGTCGCGCCGAATTCGGCCGGGTAAAAACGTTCGACCGCTCCGGTGAGCCCTGGCAGGCCAAGCTGGCGCAGCTCGCTCAGTGTCATCGCAGAGGCAGGGTAACCGCTTGACTCGTGCACGTAGGCGCGCACCAGCGCGCTGAGCCGCTGGTGCGCCTCCCGCGAACTCATCCCCTCCCGGTCGTGGGCGTAGGCGATGCGGTCGATCGCCTCGACATACCGGGCACGGATGACGGGAGCCATGGCCGCGCGGGCCTGCGCGTCGGTGAGCACGGGGCGGGCACGGGTGAGGACGGGGACGAGGATCAGCCAGGCCGCGACCAGCACAAGCAGCAGCACGGCAAGGATCGCCCACAGCGGGCTGTACTGGACGGGTGGGAAAAAGCCGTTATCGCCTGGCATGCCGGTGACTTTCCAGGAGGCGGATGAGGCCGGGGACAACGTCTGCGGACGAGGTGATCCGCTGGGAGCTGATGGCCAGTTTTTTGAGCAGGGCCTCGCTGCGTTTGGTGCGCTCGGCGACACTCGCCTCGAAGTCGGCCCTCAGCCGGGGATCGGCGCGGAGAAATTCCGGCAGCAGCGACGCCGTTGCGACGTCGCGCATGGGCTCGGCGGCCCAGTCGGCGCGGAGGAGGTCAGCGTCGCCGACGCTGAGCCAGAGGATTTCGTGCTGGGCTGCGAGGCGGCGCAACAGCTTCGATTCGGCATCCCCCAACTCACGGTCATCGGCCACAACGAGCAGGATCATCCGCCGCGGGAACGCTCGCGCGACAAAGCCGAGCAGTGCGCTGAGATCGCTCGGCGGGGCCTCCAGCGTCGTGGCCGAGTCAATGGCCTGCAGGAGGCGCTCGAGCTGGGCCTCGGTCGAAGACGGGCGATGGAACACGGAGTTCTCGGCGTCCCCCGTCACCAGCGACACCCGATCGCCGTGTTTCAGCGCCAGGTAGCCGGTGATCCCGGCCGCCATCACGGCGATGTCGCTTTTGGTCTCACCGCTCGCTGACAGCGCCGCCATGTTGCGCCCGGTGTCGACAAGGACGAGCACGGTGTGTTTGCGGGAGGCGATGTAGCGCCGCACCAGCGGGGAGCCGTGGCGTGCCGTGGCTTTCCAGTCGATGTCGCGCGGTTCGTCGCCGGCGACATAAGGGCGCAGGTCGTCGAAGTCGATGGTGCGACCGTGGAAGACGGAGGTGTATTCGCCGTCGAGCAATCCACGCACCCGGCGGTGGGCGTGGATTGCCAGTTTGGTCTTGACCCGACGGAGGAGGCTCGCCATGGATTACGGGGAAGGGATCGAAGCGAAAACGGCGTCGATCAGGGTTTCCGGACGGATGTTCTCAGCGATGGCCTCGAAGTTGAGGATGATCCGGTGGCGGAGAATCACGTGGCGGAGCACCTTGACGTCCTCGGGGATGACATGGTCACGTCCCTCGATCAGGGCGAGGGCACGGGCTGCGCGGGCGAAGGCAATGCTGGCGCGAGGGCTGGCTCCGTACTCGATGCAGGAGGCAAGTTCCGGCGTCAGGTACTTGTCCGGGTGCCTTGTCACGTACACGGCCGAGACAATGTAATTTTTGATCGACGCGTCGAGGTAGACGTCGCCGACCAGCTTCTGCAGGAAGAGCACATCGCTGATCGAGGCGGCCGGCGGTGTGTCGGATTCGAACACACCGGAATCGACGCGGTCGATGATTTCGAGTTCTTCGGCGAACGCCGGGTAGTCGAGGATCTCCTTGAGCAGGAAACGGTCGAGCTGGGCCTCGGGCAGGTGGTAAGTGCCCTCCTGCTCGATGGGGTTCTGGGTGGCCAGCACAAAGAACGGTGTCGGCAGCGGGTACATGGTGCCGCCGATGGTGGTCTGGTGCTCCTGCATTGCCTCAAGCATCGCGCTCTGCGTTTTCGCGCTCGAGCGGTTGATCTCGTCGAGCAGCACAAAGTTAGCGTGGACCGGGCCGAGTTGGGTTTCAAAGGTCGACTTGGTGTAGTCGAAGATCTGGGTGCCGATGATGTCGCTCGGCAGCAGGTCGGGGGTGCACTGGATGCGCCGGAAGCTGGCCTGGACGGAATCGGCAAGGGCCTGGGCCGCCGTTGTCTTGGCGAGCCCCGGTACACTCTCCAGCAGGACATGCCCACCGGTGATCAGCGCAATCAGCAGGCTGCGGCGCAGGTTCTCCTGGCCGACCACCTTGGCCTCGAAGGAGGCGCTGATGGCCGACAGAATTCCTGCGGCCCGCGCACGGTCCTCCGGAGCGAGCACGTGCGGGCTACCGCCCCCGGTGGGGGCGGTGTGGGCGGTTGTCACGGGCGCTCCGGCGTTGGTCACAGCTTCGCAACCTCCGCGGCAACGTCGGCCACGGCGACGGGCGTGCGTTCGCCGGTGCGACGGTCCCACAACTCGACCATGCCATCAGCGGCACTCCGCCCGACGATCACGATGATGGGAACACCGAGCAGCTCGGCGTCGCCGAACTTCACCCCGGGCGACACCTTGGGACGGTCGTCAATCAGGATGTCGAGCCCGCTTGCCTCCAGGGTGCTGGCGAGAGCCTCCGCGACCTCGTAGACCACCGGCTCGCGGCCGGCAGCGACGATGTGCACGTCGTACGGGCTGACATTGCGAGGCCAGATCAGGCCTTTGGCGTCGTTGTTGCTCTCGGCGATGATGGCGAGGATGCGAGTGACCCCGATGCCGTATGAACCCATCGTGACGGTGACGAGCTTTCCGTTTTCGTTGAGCACCTTGAGACCGAGCGCTTCTGCATACTTGCGGCCGAGCTGGAAGACGTGACCGATCTCCATCCCGCGGGCGGTTTCGAGGGGGCCGGAGCCGTCGGGCGCGGGATCGCCGGCGCGGACGTCGGAGGCCTCGATAAATCCGTCTGCGAAGAAGTCGCGGCCGGCGACAAGGCCGAAGACGTGCTTCTGGTCGATGTTAGCGCCGGTGACCCACTGGGTTCCGTCGACAACGCGGGGGTCGAGGAGGTAGCGGATGCTGGTGGCGGATTCCTCCCCGAGGATCGGGCCGGTCGCTGACCACGGTCCGATGTAACCCTTGACCAGGTTGGCATTCTTGGCAAAGTCGGCCTCGTTGGCGGCGTCTACGCCGGCGGGGGCGACGGCAACCTCAACACGCTTGAGGTCAACGTCACGGTCGCCTGGTAGGCCGATGACCAGCAGTTCGCGGGTGCCGTCCAGGTGGGTGAGCGCGAGGACAACGTTTTTGAGGGTGTCCGCCGCGGTCCAGGGGCGGTCGCTGCGCGGCTGTTCCGCGTTGGCGAGGTCGACCAGGGTCTGGATAGTGGGGGTGTTCGGGGAGTCGAACACCGTGGGCTCCGGCATCGAGCTGAAGTCGATGGCCTCGGGAACCGTGGTGGTATACGCCTCGACGTTGGCGGCGTAGCCATTAGCCGAACGCACGAAGGTGTCCTCACCGACCGGGGTGGGGTGCAGGAATTCCTCGCTGCGCGAGCCTCCCATGGCGCCGGCGTCGGCCTTGACGATCACGTATTCGAGACCGAGACGGTTGAAGATGCGCTCGTAAGCGTCACGCTGCGCCTGGTAGCTGGTGTCGAGGCCCTCGTCGGTGTAGTCGAACGAGTAGGCGTCCTTCATGGTGAACTCGCGGCCGCGCAGCAGTCCGGCACGGGGACGCGCCTCGTCGCGGTACTTGTCCTGGATCTGGTAGATCGACAGGGGCAGGTCCTTGTAGGAGCTGTAGAGGTCTTTTACCAGGAGGGTGAAAACCTCCTCGTGGGTCGGGGCGAGGAGGTAGTCGGCGCCCTTGCGGTCCTTGAGGCGGAAGATTCCGTCGCCGTACTCTTCCCAGCGACCGGTGGTCTCGTACGGCTCTCGCGGAAGCAGCGCGGGGAAATGCACTTCCTGCGCGCCGGCGTTTTCCATCTCGTCGCGGATGATGGCTTCGATTTTGCGGCGCACCTTCAGGCCGAGCGGGAGCCAGGCGAAAACGCCCGGCGCCTGGCGACGGATGTACCCGGCACGCACCAAAAGGCGGTGGCTGGTCACCTCGGCATCGACGGGGTCTTCGCGGAGGGTGCGGACAAAAAGTTTCGAGAGGCGTGTTGGCACGCGCTCAATGCTACCGGCGACACCCGGACCGGCCACGCAGGGGCAACCGATTGTGCACTTCTGCCCAGCTTGTGGACAGGGATAAAAAGCCACGGGTCGGGCGAGATCCCCCAGCGCCGTAGCCCGACTTCCCGGTCCGGGACGCCGTTAACGACCGAACGACGGCCGGAGAACCGGCCGCCGTTCGCGGTGAAACTCGATGGGAAGATCAGGCGGTGACAACCAGGGGGGTGCCGATTTCCCCGGGGGGCATTTCGGCGGCGAGGCGCTTAGCTTCCTCGATGAGCGTCGGAACGATCAGCGCCTCCGGTACGGTTTTGATGATCTCGCCCTTGACGAAGATCTGGCCCTTGCCGTTACCGCTGGCGACTCCGAGGTCGGCATCGCGGGCCTCTCCTGGGCCGTTTACGACGCAACCCATTACGGCGACGCGCAGGGGCACGGTCATTCCCTCGAGTCCGGCGGTGACGTCGTTCGCGAGCTTGTACACGTCGACCTGGGCGCGGCCGCAGCTGGGGCAGGACACGATCTCGAGCTTGCGCTCGCGCAGGTTGAGCGACTGCAGGATCTGCAGGCCCACCTTGATCTCTTCAGCCGGCGGGGCCGACAGGGACACACGGATGGTGTCACCAATGCCTTCGCCGAGGAGGATTCCGAACGCGGTGGCGCTTTTGATGGTGCCCTGGAAAGAGGGACCTGCCTCGGTGACACCGAGGTGCAGTGGCCAGTCGCCGCGCTCTGCCAGCAGGCGGTAGGCCTTGACCATAATCACGGGGTCGTTGTGCTTGACGGAGATCTTGAAGTCGTGGAAGTCGTGTTCCTCGAACAAGCTGGCTTCCCAGACGGCGCTCTCAACGAGGGCCTCCGGGGTGGCCTTTCCGTACTTCTGCATCAGCGACGGCTCAAGCGATCCGGCGTTGACACCGATACGGATGGACACACCGGCGGCTTTGGCTGCCGCGGCGATCTTGCCGACCTGGTCGTCGAACTTACGGATGTTTCCCGGGTTCACCCGAACTGCGGCGCATCCTGCGTCGATCGCGGCGTAGACGTAGTTCGGCTGGAAGTGAATGTCCGCGATGACCGGGATCTGGCTCTTTTTCGCGATGATCGGCAGGGCCTCGGCGTCGTCGCGGCTCGGAACGGCGACACGCACGATGTCGCAGCCGGAGGCAGTGAGTTCGGCGATCTGCTGGAGGGTCGCGTTGATGTTGGTGGTCGGCGTTGTGCACATGGACTGCACGGAGACGCGCGCGTCGCCACCGACGAGCACCTTCCCTACCTTGATCTGGCGGGACTTACGGCGGGGGGCGAGTATTTCCGGAATTTTGGGCATTCCGAGGTTGATTGCAGGCACGGGGAGATTCTACGTCGCCCCCCTGTCCTCCCGCTGGGCGCCCACCGCCAGCCACCTGTACACGGCGTGAACGACGGGCGGCAGGACGGCCGACACGCCCTGTGAAACAGTGGGTTGTGGCCGCTACTGCAGCGTGATCGGTTTAACGATGTCTGCGTAGATCAGCAGGGCGCTCATAGAGCCGAGCAGGATGATAACCACAAACGTCAGCGGAATGATTTTGGCCGTGTCGATGGGGCCGGGGTCCTTGCGGCCGAACAGTTTGGCGAAGAACCGGCGAATCCCCTCCCAGAGGGCGCCGACCACGTGACCGCCGTCGAGGGGAAGCAGCGGCACGAGGTTGAAGACGAACAGCGCTACGTTCAGCGACGCGACCAGGCCGATCAGATAGGACGCGCGGTCTACGATCGGGATGGTATCGATGCTGGTGATCTCCCCGGCAATTCGGCCAACACCGACAACGCTGATCGGGCCGTTCGGGTCACGCTCACCGGATCCAAACGCGGCCTTGGCGATGTCGACCAGCCGCTCGGGCAGGTTGAGGATCATGTGCACAACGCTGCCGATGTTGTCACCGACCTGCGGAAGTACGGCGGTGATGGGCTGCTGCACCGTCTCGGTGGCCGCGCCGATTCCGAGGAAGCCGACGTCCTGCGTAACGGGGTTGCCGTCGGCATCCTCGACGGTCTGGCCGTTGTCGTCGGTGACATAACGCTCGGTGAGCAGGGGTGTGGGGGTCAGGGTGGTATCGGCGCCGTCGCGCTCGACGACCAGCGTCATCGGCTCGCCGGCGGAGGCACGGATCAGCTCGGTCGCCTGGTCCCACGAGGTGATGGCGGTGCCGTTGATGCTGACCATGCGGTCACCGGGCTGGATGCCGGCCTCGGCGCCCGGCGCGGCGGGGTCTGCTTCTGTGCATTCGGTCTGGGTGCTCGACTGGGAGGTGATGCAGGCGGAGACGGAGCCAATGGTTGTGCTGGACTGCGCGATACCGAAGCCGCAGAGGACAACGGCGTAGAGCACGATGGCGATGAGCAGGTTCATCAGCGGCCCACCGAGCATGATGATGACCCGTTTGAACACCGGCAGCTGGTAGAAGGTGCGGTGTTCCTCGTCGATCAGCACCGTCTCCGCGGAGGCCGAGCGCGCGTCCTGCACCAGGGTCTGGAAGAAACCGGTGCTGGCGGTGCGGGCCTTGCCGCCGAGCCGAGCCGGCGGGTACATGCCAGACATCGAGATGTAGCCGCCCATGGGGATCGCTTTGATGCCGTACTCGGTCTCGCCGTAGGTGCGGGAGAACAGCGTGCGCCCGAAACCGATCATGTATTGGCCGACGCGCACCCCGAAGAGCTTCGCCGGTACCAGGTGTCCGACCTCGTGCAGGCCGATTGATACGACGAGTCCGACGGCAATTATGAGGATGCCCAATATATAGAGCAGCACGGTTTCCACTGGCTAAGGATAGTCTCGCGACGCCACCACGATGCTGTGTGCTGCATTCCGCGCCGGGAAGGTACGTCCTACTGCTTGGTACAGGCCATCACGAAGCCGGGTGGATGCTGGGAAGACAACACCTTCGCCGGACGGTGCGGCGGACAAACATCCCCGAGCGGGCCAGAACTAACGGGAGCGGGTGGCGATCAGCCGATCGGCCGCCGCGCGAGCGACGACCTCCGCGTCGAGGACCGCCTCAAGCGACATCTCCCCCGCCGTGTGCGACTCGACGACGCTTTCCACAACCTCGAGGATGTCGAGGTAACCGATTGTGCCGGCGTGGAACGCCAGGACGGCCTGTTCGTTTGCGGCATTGAACACCGCGGGGAAAGTGCTGCCGGCCTTTCCGACCTTTTTTGCCAGCTCGACAGCGGGAAACGCCTCGGTGTCGAGTGGTTCGAAGGTCCAGGTGCTGGCGACGGTCCAGTCCAGTGGGGTGCCGACCCCAGCGACCCGGTTCGGCCAGTCGAGGCCGAGTGAGATGGGCAGGCGCATGTCGGGCGGGGATGCCTGAGCGATGGTGGAGCCGTCGATGAATTCGACCATCGAGTGCACGATCGACTGCGGGTGCACGGTCACGGCGATTTGGTCGTAAGGAATATCGAAGAGCAGGTGCGCTTCGATGATCTCGAGCCCCTTGT
>JAODAO010000411.1 GCA_025463465.1 Glaciihabitans sp.
CCTCAGCGCGTTTGACGACGTGGTGGATGTCGGAAACAGGGTTCTTGCCAGTGTGCTCCTGATCAACGAGCCGCAGCCCACGCGCAGGCAGCAGCGCGCACACTAGTCCACCCCGGTACTCCGCAGCTGCCCGCTTGGTGGTCCTGTAAATGACTTGCGCGGCATCCACCATCGTCTGAGAATACGAAGCGGGGGATCTCATTCCCCTGTGGCACGTCTTTTGGGGCCGAACGTCGTGTGTGAACCGGCGCAGGGTCCGGGTGGCGTCGCCGCGCACACGATTCGCACCGACGACGAAAGAAGAACGAGCGATATGACGACCGTAGACAACCGCGAGAAGACGGCAACCGCCCCAGAGCGCACCGTGGAGGTGCCCGCCGGCGGTGGAGCGCACAAAACGAGCCGGGAGAACGCGGAGAAGGGGTTCCAGGCCTCGAAGACGCTGACAGACAGCCTGCAGAAGGTGCTCGTCGACCTGGTCGAGCTACACCTGCAGGGCAAGCAGGCGCACTGGAACGTTGTGGGCAAAAACTTCCGCGACCTGCACTTGCAACTCGACGAGATCATCGAGGCAGCCCGCGAGTTCAGCGACGAGGTCGCCGAGCGCCTGAGGTCCCTGCACGCCGCCCCGGATGGCCGCAGCGACACCGTGGCAGCCACCACAACGCTGCCGGCGTATCCGAACGGCGAGATCGACACGGCCGAGACCGTTGACCTGATCACCGCGCGGCTGGACACCACCGTTGCGAGGATGCGCGCCGTGCACGACACCGTGGACGCGGAAGACCCCACCAGCGCCGACCTGCTGCACGCCATCATCCTGAAGCTGGAGCAGTACGCCTGGATGGTCAGCGCCGAAAACCGCACCCCCAGCGTCTGAACCGCCTCCTGCCTGAACCCCTTCTGCGGGCAGGCGGACACACCGGCTCGACATCCCCCTCGCCCACCGGCTCCGTCGACGAATGACAGCAGCACACGGCCGGGCAGGGGGATGTCGCCGCTGTGACTTCACTGGGTGGCCCCCGGCGGACCTGCCGCGGCGACGGCTTGGCGGGTTAGATAAAGAGATGGCTCACACTGTCGCAGACCAACTCATTGCCCAGCTCATCGAAGCCGGGGTGGAACGCATCTATGGCATCGTCGGCGACAGCCTCAACCCAATCGTCGACGCCGTCCGCCGCTCCGGTGGGGCGGCCAAGGGTGGCATCGACTGGGTGCACGTGCGCAACGAGGAAGCCGCGGCGTTCGCCGCAGGGGCCGAAGCCCAGCTGACCGGAAAACTCGCGGTCTGCGCCGGCAGCTGTGGCCCCGGCAACCTGCACCTCATCAACGGTCTCTACGACGCGCACCGCTCCGGCGCCCCGGTGCTGGCCATCGCCAGCCACATCCCGACCCCGCAGATCGGCAGCAGCTTTTTCCAGGAGACCCACCCTGACCGCCTGTTCGTCGAGTGCTCCAACTACGCCGAATTCATCTCAAGCGCCGCGCAGGCCCCGCGGGTAATCAACTCGGCGCTGCGCCACGCGGTGGGCCTCAGCGGTGTCGCCGTTGTCACCATCCCCGGTGACGTCGCCGAACTCGAGGCCGTCGGCACCAGCCCCAAATTTGTGGTGCCCGCCCGCCCCGCCGTTGTGCCGGAGCAGACCGATGTCGCCGCGCTCGCCGAGGCCATCAACGCGGCGAAGACCGTCGCGATCTTCGCCGGCATCGGGGTGCGCGGCGCCCACGACGAGGTCGTCGCGTTCGCCGACCTGGTTGCCGCGCCGGTCGGCCACAGCATGCGCGGTAAGGAGTGGATCCAGTACGACAACCCCTTCGACGTGGGAATGACCGGGCTGCTCGGCTACGGGGCGGCGCACGCCGGCATCCACGACGCCGAACTGGTGATCCTGCTTGGCACCGACTTTCCCTACGACCAGTTTTTGCCGGACGGCGATAAGGTGCAGCTCGCCCAGGTCGACGTTGACCCGTCGCACCTCGGCCGGCGCGCGAGTGTGCAGTTCCCCATCCACGGCGACGTGAAGGCGACCCTGGCGGCGCTGAGCCCGCTGGTGGAGAAAAAGGCGGACCGCTCGTTCCTCGAGAAAACGCTGAAGCGCCACAACAAGCTGATGGACAGTGTTGTCGGAACCTACACCGACGTGGCCAAGCGCGCCCCGATCCACCCCGAGTACGCGGCATCCACCCTCGATTCCCTGCTGTCGGAGGACGCCATCATCACCGCGGACACCGGGATGGGTAACGTCTGGCAGGCCCGCTACGTGACCCCGAACGGCAAACGCCGCCTGATCGGATCGTGGCTGCACGGCTCGATGGCCAACGCCCTGCCGCAGGCCATCGGCGCCCAGATCGCCTTCCCTGAGCGGCAGGTCGTGGCCATCGCCGGTGACGGTGGGCTCGCCATGCTGATGGGCGAGCTGGTCACCGTCGCCGCGTACAAACTTCCCGTGACGATCGTGGTCTTCAACAACTCCACCCTCGGGCTGGTGAAGCTGGAGATGTTCGTCGACGGCTACCCCGACTTCGGAGTAGACGTTCCCTCGGTGGACTACGCCGCGGTCGCAGCGGCCCTCGGCTTCTTCTCCCGCCGGGTAGAGGACCCGAAGGAGCTGGAGGGAGCCCTCGCTGAGGCCCTCGCGCACAACGGCCCGGCGCTCGTCGACGTGGTCACCGACCCGCTCGCGCTGTCCCTGCCGCCCACCATCACCCCCACCCAGGTCAAAGGCTTCGCCCTCGCCCTGTCGAAGCTGGTGCTGAACGGTGGCGCCGGTGAGGCCGTGAAGATGGCGAAGTCGAACATCCGCCACGTTCCCGGCCTCTAGCCTGAGCCCACACGGGTGGCGGCAACCTGATTGGCAGATTCCGTATGCGTGGTTGCGTGCGCGCGGAAACCACCGCGCGCACGGTTAGCGTGCCGTGGGTTCGAACTCGGCGCCGGTGCTGATCGCGCCGATTCCCGAACCCATGGTGGATGGTGCGCTGCTCGATGCGTCAATCGAGGATGCATTGATCGAGGTCGCGTCGGCGTCCGTGCCAGCCCGGACTATGCCAGACGGCAGGAACAGTGCGATGATTCCGGCGAGGGCAAGCACGGCGGCGCCGACGAGTACCGCGGGGATCGCCGCGTCCACGTAACCGGTGGGGGTGAGCTCACCGCCGGCCCCGGTGAACACGGCGGTCAGGACAGCGATGCCGAGGGCGACACCCACCTCGCGAAGGGTGGAGTTGGTACCGGACGCCTTCGCGTGGTCGTCCGGCGCCATATTCACCAGCACCGCGGTGGAACTCGGCGCAAAGACCAGCCCCATTCCGAGGCCGGCGAGAATAAAGCCGGGAAGCATACGCAGGTAGCTGACGTCGGCAGTCATGGTGAGACCGAGCCAGCCGATGCCGAGCGCGAGGGAGAACAGCCCGGCCACAATCAGCACCCTGGTGCCGACGCGGGGAGAGATGATCCCGGCGAGCGGCGCGATGATCATCGGCGCGAGGGTCCATGGCATGGTTTGCACGCCGGCCTCGAGCGGGCTCGCGCCCTGCACGATCTGCAGGAACTGGATGAGGATAAACACCGAGCCGAACGCGCCGAAGCTGAAGGTGAGGCCAACGGCGTTGGCCAGGGTGAAGCTGCGGTCACGGAACAGGCGCAGTGGAAGCAGCGGTGCGGCGGCGCGCGCCTCGCGCCAGAGGAAGGCGGCCAGCAGCGCGACACCGGCGGCGAGGGAGCCGAGGACCTCGGCGCTCGACCAGCCGGCATCATTGCCCCGCACGATGCCAAAGACCACGGCAAGGATGCCGAGGCCGGCGAGCACGACCCCGAGGTAGTCGGCGCGCAGCTTCGCGCCGAGACTGTTGGGCAGGGCGAACAGGGCGAGGGGGATGGCGACGAGGCCGAACGGCACGTTGAGCCAGAAGATCGACTGCCAGTTGAGGCCCTCCACCACGGCTCCGCCGATGAGGGGGCCGAGGGCGACACCGAGGCCGGAGATTCCGCCCCAGATGCCGATGGCCAGGGGTCGCTGGCGAGTCGAGACGGAACCGACGAGGAGGGTGAGCGACAGGGGCATCAGTGCGGCGGCGCCGACACCCTGCAGCGCCCGGGCCGCGATCAGGGCCCACGGTTCCAACGCCAGTGCGCACAGCGCGGAGGCGGCGGTGAAGATCACGATGCCGGCGACAAAAACGTGGCGGCGGCCGAGGCGGTCGCCAAGGGAGACGGCCAGCAGCATCAGGGCCGCGAAGCTGAGGGTGTATGCGTTGGTGATCCATTGCAGGTCAACAACGCTCGCGCCAAGCTTCTCGTGGATAACCGGAAGGGCGCTGGTGACCACAAGGTTGTCCAGGGTCGCCATAAAAACGGGGAGAGAGGCGGCGACGATGGCCAGCCAAACGGGAACGCGACGGGGGATCACGGTGCTCCTCTGGGATAACGGATCGGGGTCCGATCCGTTGTTGTAATCGAATGATTACATAAAGCTAAGTTATCGACTGATAACATGTCAAGCGTGAGTAAAACCACCGCAGAAAAAACTTCCGAGCGCATCCCGGCAGCCCAGCGACGCGAGATGATCCTGGCCAGCGCCTCACAGGTGTTCGCCGAGCGCGGCTACGCGGGCGCCACCACCGACCAGATCGCGCAGGCCGCCCAGATCAGCCAGCCCTACGTGGTGCGGATGTTCGGCACCAAGGAGAAACTGTTCATCGAGGTGCACGCCAGGGCGCTCGACATCTTGATGACCACACTGCGCGGGGTGATCGCCCGCCACAGCGAGGCGGATCCCGCCCCGGAACACCCGCTGGCCCGAGACCTCGGCTACGCCTACATCGACCTGATCAACGACCGGGGCATCCTGTTGTCCCTGATGCATTCGTTTGTGCTCGGCCACGACCCGGTGATCGGCGCGGCCGCACGGTCAGGATTCCTCGACATCTACCGGTTGCTGAGGGACGAGGCTCACTTCAGCCCAGCCGACGCCAGTAGCTTCATGGCCCAGGGAATGATGTTCAACACCCTGGTTGCCACCGGGCTTCCCACCATCTACGACTCGGACGACACGGCAGCGGAATTGCTGGACATCACGTGTGGACCGAAGCTCGATACGCTTTTGGCCGCGAGCGGCCGGGGAGCAATTTAGGCGCTCCGTGAGGCTCGCGCCGCTCAGCGCCTCGCGGAAATGTTCGACACGATGGCCGGACGTGAGGGTGCGCTGGCAGCCCGCGTCGGGCGGGTGGCCTCGACAACGATGTAGGCGGTGCCGCCGGCGAGGACCATCAGCAGGATCGGGATGAAACGGGCGATGTCGATGCCGTTGACCACCGCGAATCCGGAGGCCAGCGCCATCACAGAGATGGCGAAGACGGCGAACGCTGAACCAATTTTGTGCTGCGGCTGTACGTTCATCGGTGTCCCCCCGGGTAACCGGGAACTCTTTTGCCCCGATGTGCTGTATTCGGAGCCGCTCCCGTTCCGGATTGGGGAAATTCTCGGCCAGTTTCTGGCCGCTCAGAACACCCTCGTCGTGGAGGAGCCGTGCGGCGCCCCAACATCCCCCAGCTCGCTCTCGTCGGCGAAGAAAAGGGCCCGGCCGATGCTGATGGCAACGTTCTCTCCCACCAGCGGGCGGTAGGACGCGACCCGGCAGCGCACCGCGACACCGCGCCAGTCGACAACAACATCGTTTCCGGAACGACCGAACAATGACGAGGTGACGACGGCCGATCCGGCGCTTTCCTGGGCGGGGCGAAGCTGCACGTCCTCCGGCAGCACGGCGAGCGTGCCGGCTGACACGGCAGGGCCGGTGGATGTCTCGATTGCGGCGGCGTCGACGGAGCAGGGGTGGTCGGTGGCGGTGAAGCCGGCGGTGCTGAGCTCGCCGGGGAACAGGGTGGCGTCGGAGAGGAAGCGGGCCACGGCGGCCGAGGCCGGGCGGGTGACCAGCTCCGGGGGCGCGCCGATCTGCAGGATGCGACCGGCGTCGAGCACCACCACCCGGTCGGCGAGGGCGAGGGCCTCGTCCCGGTCGTGGGTGACGTGCACCACGGTCAGCCCGATCGAGCGGGTGAGGGTCTGCAACTCGAGCCTCAGGGCGTCGCGCAGTGGTTCGTCGAGGGCGGACAGTGCCTCGTCGAGCAGCAGCACACTGGGGCGCCCGACGATGGCGCGGGCGAGGGCGACCCGCTGGCGCTGGCCGCCGGAGAGGGTCGATGGGTTGCGCTTCTCATAGCCGGCGAGGCCAACGGTTTCCAGTACCTCGGCGACCCGTTTGGCGCGGTCGGTGCGAGAGACCCCGGCGAGCTTCAGGGGGTAACCGACGTTGCGGGCGACGTCCCAGTGCGGCCAGATGGCGTGCTGCTGGAAGACCATACCCAGCCCCCGCTTCTCCGGGGCGACCAGGGTTTTCGCGTCGGCGACCACCGTGTCGCCGATGGTGATGCTGCCACTCGTCGGCGCGAGGAACCCAGCGATAGAGCGCAGCAGCGTGGTTTTACCCGACCCGCTCGGGCCGACCAGGGCGATGAACTCGCCGTTCGCGATGGCGAGGTCGATGCCCTCGAGCCCCACTGTGCCGTCCGGGTAGGTGAGGGAGAGCGAGGAGATGGTGACGGATGACATCAGGTACCTTTTCCGAGGTGGTGTTGGAGTGGATAGATGGATGCGGGAGCCGGACCCAGGGCACCTCGGCGAGATTCAGCGGGCCTGCCGGGCGGCGAGGCCAAGGCCGGCGAGTCCAACGAGGGTGATCACCAGCGATAGTGCGGAGGCGGCGTTGTATGCGCCGGCCTGCTGCAGGCTGAAAATGTTCACCCCGAGGGTCTGCGCGCCGGGGGCGAGCAGCAGCACCGAAATGGTCAGCTCGCGCGCCGCGGTCAGCACCACGAGGGTGCCACCGGCGATGGCGGCAGGCACGGCCATCCGCCAGGAGATATCGAGCAGGGCGCGAAGGCGGCTTGCCCCGGCGATGCGGGCCGCCTCCTCCGCCACCAGCGGGGTGGCCCGCAGTGGTGCGCTGACCGCCTGCACCACAATCGCGGTGAACGACATCACGTAGGCACAGAGGATCAGCCACGGGGTGTTGAACAGCCCGATGCTCGGCGCGATGATGAGCCAGCCGACGGCGATGACGAGCCCGGGGATGGCCTGCGGCAGCATCGCGACGGTGCGCAGCGCCGGATTGGAGCGGGCGTTGGTGCGGGTGACCACGGTGCCGATGGCGAGGCCGAGCCCCGTGCAGATCACCCCGGCGAGCAGAGCGAGGCTGACGGAGGTGGTCGCGCCGGTGACGGTGCCGCGGGCGGTCAGGGCGCTCGCCAGGTTGTCGAGGGTCAGGTTGGCGAAAGTCAGCGGGACGCCTGGCGCCGGCAGCAGCGCCTGGCTGAGCAGCGCGAGCAGGGGAAGCAGGGTGACGGCGAGGACAACCAGCCAGCTGATCGCGGTGACGGGCAGCCGGGCGGCGCCAAGGCGCAGCAACTGTGGCGGTGCTGCAGAGGTATCGAGTTCCCAGCGGCTGCGCGAGATGAGGATGTCGACCACCATCGCGAGGCCGGCCAGCAGCAGCAGGACCACCCCGATGGTCGCGACGACCTCGAGGGGTTTGTCCACGGTGCCCGATTGGATGTACCGGTAGACGAGGGTCGACAGGGTGACGTAACGCTCGGGCAGGCCAATGATCGAGGGGATGCCGAAGTCGGCGAGGTTGCCGACGGCGATCAGGGTGAACGCGGAGAGCATGGCGGGGCGCAGCAGGGGCAGCGTGATCGAGCCGGTGGCGCGCAGCGCCCCTGCGCCGGAGATGCGGGCGGCCTGCTCGAGGTCGGCCGGCACCCGGCGAAGCGCCGCCGAGATGATGATGTAGGCGATCGGGTAGGAGTGCACGGTCAGCAGGAACACCACTCCGTCACCGCCGTAGATGTTCCAGAGCGGAGCACCGAACCACTGCGTCCACAACACGTTGGCCGGGCCGGTGGGCCCGGAGATGGTGATCCAGGCGATCGCGCCAACGAACGGGGGCACCAGCAGCGGGCTGAGCGCGAACAGGCGAAGGGCCTTGCGACCGCGCAGGTCGCTGCGGTCGAGGACAAGGGCGAGGACCGTTCCGGCGGCGACCGCGAATGCCGCGGACAGTAGCGAGGAGACCACGCTGTTGCGGCCGGCTTCGACCACGTCGCCGCTGAGCAGGAGCGGGAGGTGATTCCCGCCGAGGGCGAGCGCAACAACCGCCCCGAGGGGCGCCAGAATAAACCCAGCGCAGGCCAGCCAGAGTGCCAGCCGGACGAGGTCAACGCCGTCACCGCGCGAGCCGCCGCGAGGGGCAGCGCCGCCTACGCGGGGACCACCACCCGGGGCGCCGACGGACTCGTCGGGCACCCGGGTGGTGGTGTTGGTGGTCTGGTTCATTTAGCTGAAGAGCTTGTTGAAGAGCTCGACGGCTCCGTCCTGCGTGTCGCTGATCACGTCGAGGTCCGGGGAGAGGATGGTGATGTCGTCCATTGCCGGGGCGCCCTCCGGGGTTCCGACATCGCTACGCACCGGCAGGTAGGACTGCTGGACGGCGAGGGCCTGGCCCGATTCGCTGACCAGGAAGTCGACGAACGCCTCGGACGCCTCTGCCTCGTCGGTGCTGGCGAAGATACCCACCGGCTGCGACACGTACGGGACACCCTCGGACGGGTAGGAGATGTCGATGGGGGAACCGGCGGCTTTCAGCTCGCGGGCGAGGTAGTCCACAACGATGCCAACCGGCTGGGTGCCGGTGGCGACGGCCTGCGATACCGGGCCGTTGCTCTCGGCGATGACCGGGTTGTTCGCGGCGAGGGCGCTCAGCCACTTCTCGCCGAGGTCGGCGTTGTCGAGCCAGACAGCCGCGTTGTAGGCGGCGGCACCGGACACGTCCGGGTTCGGCATGGTGATTTTGTCGGCGTACTCGCTGTCGGTCAGTGCCTCCCACGAGGTGGGCGGGTCGCTGATCGCGGTGGTGTTGTAGGCGATGACGGTCGGGATGATGCGGGTGCCGACGTAGAAACCGTCGGGGTCGACAACGTCCTGGTTGAGGGATTCGACGTCGGCCGGGCTGTAGGCCAGCAGCAGGTCGTCTGCCTTGTAGCCCTCGAAGGTGGGGGCGTCGGCGGCGAGCAGGATGTCGGCCTGGACGTCGCCGGTGGCGCGCTCCGACTCGATGCGGGCGGTCAGGTCGCCGGTGCCGGCGCGGAACACCTCGACGGTGACGTCCGGCTGGACCTCGTTGAACGCTTCTACCACGGCGTCGATTTTGGCCTGCGGTTCCGACGTGTAGACGGTGATGGTGGCCGGCGCGAGGGC
>JAODAO010000417.1 GCA_025463465.1 Glaciihabitans sp.
TCAACGACGAACCCGTTGTAGCGCTCGACGCGGTCTGACTCGCGCTAACTGGCGCGTTCTTCAGGCTGGGCGACCCGCTGACCGACCACCGCACTGATACCGTCCGAGCGCATCGATACCCCGTAGAGGGCGTCGGCAATCTCCATGGTGCGCTTCTGGTGGGTGATCACAATGAGCTGGGATGTCTCGCGGAGATCCTGGAAGATCGTCAGCAGCCGGCCCAGGTTGGCGTCATCGAGGGCCGCCTCCACCTCGTCCATGATGTAGAACGGGCTCGGGCGGGCCTTGAAAATGGCGATAAGCAGGGCGCCCGCTGCCAGTGAGCGCTCGCCTCCGCTCAGAAGCGACAGCCGTTCGATCTTTTTGCCAGCCGGTTTAACGGTGACCTCGATGCCGGTGGTCAGCAGGTCGGTTGGGTCAGTGAGGAAGATGCTGCCGGTTCCGCCGGGGAACAGCACCGGGAAGACCTGCGCGAACGCGGCCTGGGTGTCGTCGAACGCGTTGGAGAAGATGTCCTGCATTTTCTCGTCGATGTCCTCGATGATCGTCAGCAGGTCGCGCCGGGTATTGGTGAGGTCGGTGAGCTGTTCGCTGAGGAAACGGTGCCGCTGCTCGAGCGCAGCGAACTCCTCGAGAGCGAGCGGGTTGACCCGGCCGAGTTGGGCCATCTTGCGTTCCGCCTTGGCCAGGCGTGCTTCCTGCTCGGCACGCACGTATGGCACCCCGACGGCCACGGCGTCGGGGTAGGCCGACAGGGCGGACGTCGCAGCGGAAGCGGCAACGTTGGGAGAAACGGCGGCCTCAACATCCCCCTGCACGTCGTCATCTTCGTCATCGTTGTTCGCAGCGTCGTCTGCAGTGTCGCCTGAAGCGTCGTCTGCGGTAACGGGTGTCCTGTGTGCCCGGCTGACGGGGGCGTCTGGCACGGGAAGGTGGGGGCCGTATTCGTCGACGAGGACGTCTTCGCTGAGGCCGAGTTCGGTGCTGGCGCGTTCCAGCAGGCCGGAGAGGTGCAGCTTCTTCTCGTAAATTTGCATCTCGAGGCCGTGCACCGACTCGCTGACGGAGTGCAGTCGGTCACGCAGTTCTGTCTCGCTGCGGCGCAGGGCCGCCAGTTCGGTGTTGTGCCTGGTGCGCTCGGCCTCACGCTCGGCGAGTTCGACCCGCGCCACGGTGACGGAGCGATCGACGGAATCGAGTACGGCGGGCAGCGCGGTAATGACGGCGTTGGCGTTGTCGACCTGGTGCTGGCGGATCACCGCGCGGCGGGCCGCTTCCTCGGCGGCGGCTCGCTCGGCCTGCAGGCGTCGCTCGAGCTGGAGGGCGCGCTGTTCCTGCGCGCGGACGCGCTCGCGGGCGGTCTCCACCCGCAGCCGGGCCTCGACCTCACTCTCGCGGGCAGCGTCCACGGCACCGGAGACGCCGTCCCGCGCGCTGGCGTCGAGGATCGGCCGGGGCCGGGATCGCACGATGTCGAGTTCCGACTGAGCCCGCTCTGATGCGGCGAGGGCTTCGGTTACCGCGTGGGTCGCGGGCACCAGGGCCCGCTCGAGGCGTTCGGCCTCCGCGGCGGCAGCCTCGGCCTGCACACGTCCGCGGTTGAGGCGTTCGGTCTGGGCGGCGAGCTGGGCGTCATGCTCACGCAGCGCTGCGAGGGCCCGAACGGATTGTTCTTTCGCGGCCTGCACGGCACCGCGCTGTTCGGCGAGGGCAAAGCGGGCGTCCTCGATGAGCCCGGTGACATCTTCGAGACGCTTCACGGCGGCGTCGCGGTCGGCGACCAGTTCGAGACGGGACACTTTGGCGCCGGATCCACCGCGCAACACAAAGCGGCTGAGTACGTCGCCTGCGCGGGTGATGATGGTAACGGCGTCGCTGCCGTCTGCTCCGAGCTGCTGCCAGACCCGGGCGGCGACGTCGGCGTCGTCTGCGATGATCACGTTCGCCAGCAGGCCGAGCACTCCGGGCGGGCCGGTGACCACGGATGCCGCCGCGATGGCCCCGGCGCCGGGATCGGCGCTGGATGCTGTGCTGCTGACGGCGTCCGCGACCAGGAGTTCGATGCGACCGAGATCCCCACCGGCGGAGAACTCCAGCGCGCCGGTCGCCGAAGCGCGGTCGTCGGCGAGGACGGCGTCAGAGAGGGTTCCGAGGGCGGCGGCGATGGCGGCTTCAAAACCGGAGCGTACCCGCACGTGTTCGGCCACCAGCCCGCGGATGCCGGGGCGGCGGGAGGCGACGAGGGCGCTGGAGCCGTCCTTCTGGTCGAGGGCGCTGGAGAGGGCGCCCTGCCGAGCGGACAGGGCATCGCGCTCGCGTTCGAGGGTATGCACGGTGTCGCGCAGCTGTTCGATGTCGGTCTCGGCGGTGACCAGCTGGGCCTCGGCCTGGTGGTAGAGCGCGTCGAGGTCGGAGTCCGTTCCCTCGTCCAACTCCGCGGCGTTCACAAGTTCGGCGTAGGCGGCCTCCGCGGCGTCGCGACGCTGGGTGGCGGCGTCGAGCGCATTCTGCTGGCGCAGCACCTCACCGCGCACGGCGGCCAGCCGGGAGGCGGCGGTTTCGGCCTGCCCGGTGAGTTTTGACAGTTCGAGGTCATGCCGGGACACCAGGGCGGCCTGGTAGGAGATTTCCTCGTCGAGGGCGTCGAGGTTGGCACGGGCCTTCGCGGTGGCGGCCTGCGCGGAACGCCATGCGGCGTCGGCGGTGGCGATCGCGGTGGTCAGGCGGGCGGCCTCGTCCTTCGCGTTGTCCACCATCTGCGGGGTCAGCCCGGAGGTGACCTCGGTCGATTGCGCCTGCGAACCCAGCAGGCTGAGCCGCTGGTTGGCCATGTTGTAGAGGCCCCGCAGGCGTTCCTGAACCGACTCGAGCCCGAATGCCGTGCGCCGCGCTTCGTCGACGGCGTCACCCACCTGCAGCGCCTCGATGCGCGCCTCGCGCAGTTTGGCTTGGTCGAGCTGCTCCTGCAGCACAATTCGTTCCGTTTTGCGCTGCGACTCGCTGCGGCTGTGCAGGGCGAGGCTGCCGCGCACAGCGACCACCTCGTCGGCGAGCAGGCGCGCCTTCGCGTCGCGCACGATGGCGGCGATCGACTGGGCCTCCCTGGCCACCTCGGCCTGGCGGCCGAGCGGTTTGAGCTGGCGGCGGATCTCCCCGGCGAGGTCGCTCAGCCGGGTCAGGTTGGCCTGCATGGCGTCGAGTTTGCGCAGGGTTTTTTCTTTGCGGCGACGGTGTTTGAGAATGCCGGCGGCTTCTTCGATGAACCCGCGGCGTTCCTCTGGGCTGGCCCGCAAAACGGCGTCGAGCTGCCCCTGTCCCACAATGACGTGCATCTCCCGGCCGAGGCCGGAGTCGCTGAGCAGGTCTTGCACGTCAAGCAGCCGGCAGGCCTTGCCGTTGATCGCATACTCGCTTGCCCCGTTGCGGAACAGGGTGCGACTGATCGTCACCTCGGTGTAATCGATCGGCAGGGCGCCGTCGGAGTTGTCGATGGTGAGGAGCACCTCGGCGCGCCCCAGTGGGCCGCGGCTGGAGGTGCCGGCGAAGATGACGTCTTCCATTTTGCCGCCGCGCAGGGTTTTGGCGCCCTGCTCCCCCATCACCCAGGCGAGCGCGTCGACAACGTTCGATTTTCCTGACCCGTTCGGTCCGACGACGCAGGTCACGCCCTGCTCGAAGGCGAAGGTGGTGGGTTGGGCGAACGACTTGAAGCCTTTGAGCGTCAGGCTCTTCAGGTACACGTCATCACCCCCGGGTTGAGCGCTGGTTATGGCAGCAAATTCCAGTAAATATCTGGGTCCACGGTACCGGACGGCGCCGACATTGCCCGCCGGGCCACGCGTGGGGGTGGATGTCGGGACGACGACGCCGGCCGGTAGCCTCAGCCGAGGACGGCCTCCTGGGTGATGTTGAAGTTGTCGCGGAACGTGTTCTGCGGGTCGTAGCGCAGTTTGAGCTCGCGCAGCCGGCGCAGGGTGTCAACGGGGAACGCCTCGCCGAGGCGCTCGTCGCGGCGGTCCGTTTCGAAGCTCAGGTAAAGACCGCTGAAGTGTTGGCCGAGCGCGTCCCACGCGTCATCCACCCTCTGCTGGTGGGAGCCGAACGCCACGACCGAGAAGTTGGCGGAACGGTGCGCGTAGGCGGTCGCGTCGCGTGGCACGTCGGAGACCGCCCCACCAACACTGCGGATCTGGAAGAAGTAGACGTCACCGGTGGCCAGCAGACGGGCGGCATCGGCGGCGAACTCCGGGGTGATGTGCTCGAGCAGGCCGGAGCGGGCGAGCGGGTCACCCTGCCCGTTGTGGTCGGCGTCGGAGTTGTTGGCCATGATGTCGGCGTAGCTGGCCAGCTGCACGGACTGCTGCAGCAGCGGTGCGATGCCGGCGAGCGGCTGCAGGCGGCCGATGATGGTGTCCGGATCGGCGGAGTCGACCACGCTGAGCACCTGTGCGACGGTCTGCCCATCGGCGCGGGGCGCGCCCATGATCATAAAACTGGTGAGATCGCGCGGGGCGGCCTCGATCGTTGCGCCCCAGCTTTCCAGGAACCCGGCGGTGTCCGACGCGTCGAACGCGAGCTGTGCCCAGCCGAGCTCGCCCACCTCGTCAACCTCGAATTCGAAGGAGGTGACGATGCCGAAGTTTGCACCGGCGCCGCGCACCGCCCAGAACAGGTCGGGGTTCTCGTCGGCGCTGGCCCGCACAACGCTGCCGTCGGCGAGCACAATCTCAACGGCGCGCAGGTGGTCGATGGTGAGGCCGTGCCCGCGGGCGAGCCAGCCGATGCCGCCGGCGGTCGCCAGCCCACCTACGCCCACCCCGCCGTAGTCGCCGGAGCTGAGTGCCCAGCCGTATTGCCCGAGGGTCGCCGCGACATCCACCCAGCGCGCCCCCGGCTCCAGCCGCACCCGGCGGGTGGCGACGTCGAGCACCTCGACGGCGATAAGCGCGGCGAGGTCGATCACAATGCCACCGTCGTTGGTGGAACGGCCACTGATGCCGTGCCCGCCGCTGCGGACGGCCAGCGGAACCGACTGCGCCCTGGCGTAGGCGAGGGCGTCGACGACGTCGGCGGTGCTACCGACGCGCAGCACCAGGCCAGGCGCGCCGCCGCGCATGTAGGTGGAGCGCACGCGGTGGTAGTCGAGGTCACCGGGCTCAACGGCGGCCGCGGCGATCGAGATGGGGATGGCGTCGTAGTCGATGCCGGGGCGACGCTGGTTGGTGATCGATGCCGGGCGCACGATTTTAGAGGGCACCCCGCGGGCACTGCGTTCCGCGGCGACCGCCTCGCGGAGCGCTGGGGCGACCTCCTCGGCGAAACGCTGCATCACCGCGGGATCGTCGCTGGCGAGGATGAAGGTGCCAACCCCGTCCTCCAGGGCGTAGGGAAGCAGTTCCTCGACCCACTGGCGGGGCGGGCCCGAAAGCGGGCCGCCGTTGGTCGCGGCGAAACGCCCACCGATGTTCAGCAGCCGCCGGATCTCACGGGGGTCGCGCCCGGCCCCCTGCGCGGCCTCGTCGATGACCGCGTTGCCCGCCGCGAGATCGCCGGGCTGCATGTAGGAAAGCGAGGGCAGCCAGCCATCCCCCTTTCGCCCGGTGAGGCGCAGCATGCGGGGTTTGTACGCACCTATCCACAGGGGGATGTTGTGGGCGGGGGCCGGGCCGCGTTTGGCGCCGGAGACGGAGTGGTATTCACCGCCGGCTTCCAGAGGGCCACGGTCATTCAGGTCCCAGACCCCACGGATCACGTCGATGGCCTGGCTGAGCGCGTCGACGGCCTGGCCGGGGGTGAGCCTGCGGCCGCCCATGGCCTCGATGGCATCCCAGAACGCGCCGGCGCCGAGGCCGAGGTCGAAGCGTCCGCCGGAGAGCAGGTCGAGGCTGGCGGCGGCGCGAGCGGTAACGGCGGGCTGGCGCAACGGTGTGCTGAGAACGTTCGGGGAGATGTGGATGCGGTCCGTGCGCGCGGCCACCCAGCTCATCAGGGTCCAGGTGTCGAGGAACGACGGCTGGTACGGGTGGTCCTGGAAGGTCACCAGGTCGAAGCCGAACTTCTCGCTGAGCTGCGCCAGGCCGACGGCCGAGTCGGCCGGCCGGTTGGTGGGGGTGATGAACGTGCCAAAAAGGAGGGGGGAACCGTAGTCGGGCATCCCCCTACTCTGCCGGTTTCGTGATACACCCACAAACACCCCGTTAGTGACTTACGATAGGTAAGTGACAGACCAGCCGTCCGTGACCGTCCCGGAGCCCACGATCATCCATTCCATCAACGATGCGGAGTGCCGCCGGTTCCAGGCCTCTGTTGAACTGGTGGGCAAACGCTGGAGTTCTGGCATCCTGCTGGCGATCGGCCGCGGGTCGACCCGGTTCAGCGAGATCGTTGTCGCGGTGCCCGGGCTGTCCGACCGTCTTCTCGCGCAACGGCTGAAGGAGTTGGAGACCGCCGGAATGGTCGACCGCCAGGTGCTGTCCACCACTCCCGTGCAGGTGCACTACCGGCTCAGCGCCCGCGGCGGCGACCTGCTCGCCTCCCTGCAGCCCCTGGTGGCGTGGGGGCAGCGCTGGGGTGAGCCCCTCATCGAGCAGTAGACCGGCAGTCGCCGGCTCCGCCGCGTTCGAACGATCACGGTCAGGCCAAAGATGGTCAGGCCAACGCGGCCGGCCAACGGTGGTCAGGCCGACTGCCAGCGAGTCTCGCCATCCAGCACCACGGCGCTCGCACTCAGCCCGAGGCGCCGCGCGACCCCCATGGAGGCATGGTGCAGCGGGTGGATGTGCGCGGTGAAATGGTGGATGCCGGCGAATTGCAGCCACGCCTGCACTAAACGAGCAGCCTCCGACGCTAGCCCAGTGCGCTGGGCCCGCGGGGCGATCACCCAGGCCAGTTCAGCCACCGGGGCCGGCCCGGCGTCGTGGACGGTGGCCTGGACTGTAGCCTGCACAAATCCGACGGCGGCGCCCGTGTCGCGCAGCATGATAATCCAGTTGAACCACAACTCGGCGCGGTCGCTCGAATGCCCCACAACCTGGGCGGTATACCGGCGACGCAGGTCCTCGACGCTGGGTGGCTCCCCGCCGGTGAACGTGTAGATTGCGGTGTCGGCGAGCACCGCGGACATCTCCTCCGCGTGTCCAATGGCAAGCGGCTCGAGGACAAGGCGCCCTGAGCCGAGCGGGACAATACGGGGCCGAGTCACATGGCTACCATTGCAGCTTTCGCGGCTACCGGGGCGATCAGGGCGATCAGGCTGCAGCCGTGGTGCGCAGGCGCTGGCAGAACGGGCAGAGGTGCGACCCGCGGTTCATAAAACTCTCCCGCACGATCGTGCGCCCGCAGCGCGGGCACTCGCGGCCCTGCTGCCCGTAGGCGTTCAGGGAGTGGGAGAAGTAACCGGAGGCGCCGTTCACGTTGACGTACTGCGCGTCGAAGCTGGTGCCACCCTCGGCGAGGGCCTTCGCCAGCACAAGGCGAACCTCGGCGAGCAGCGTTTTCGCGCGGGCGCGGCTGAGGGAGGACGCCGGCTGGTCGTAGTGGATGCGGGATGCCCACAGCGACTCGTCCGCGTAGATGTTGCCGACCCCGCTGATCAGGGTCTGGTCGAGCAGGGCACGTTTGATGCCGGTGTTGCGGCGCGCGAGCGCCGCGAAGAACCGGGCATCGTCAAAGTGGGGGTCGAGCGGGTCGCGGGCGATGTGGGCGACCTGGCTGGGCACCCGGTCGCCGGCAACGTCGCCGCTCTGCACCAAAGCGTCAATGGCCATCGACCCGAAGATGCGCTGGTCGACGAAATTCAATCGCAGGGAGCCGTGCTGTGGGTGTTCGATGTCGAGTCGGATGCGGGTGAGCCGGTCGTCGGTTGACCTATCGCGAAGCAGCACCTGGCCGCTCATTCCGAGGTGCACAACGAGGGCGATGCTCGCAACCGGTGCTGCGGTGTCGAGCAGCGGAAGCCAGAGAAACTTGCCGCGGCGGGAGGCGCCGACGATCTGGGAACCGGTGAGCCGGTCGACGAAGTCGCTGCCGGCGCCAACGTGGCGGCGCAGGGAACGCTCGTCAAAGACGGTGACGGCGGAGACCGTCGCTCCGGTGACGGCTGGCGACAGGCCAGCTCGGACCACTTCGACTTCGGGGAGCTCGGGCACCGCGGCCGAACCTAGTTCGCGTTTTTCGCAGTGGCCTGCGACGCGGTGTGCAAAACGGTCCACGCCTCGAGCGCCGCGGCCATCTCGGCCTGCTTTTTGCTTGTGCCGGTGCCGCCGGCAATTTCCTCGGTACCAAGCACCACCACGGCGTAGAAACGCTTGGAGTGGTCGGGGCCGGTGTCACTGATTGTGTAGACCGGTGCGGGCCGGCCGAGGCGGGCGGCGAGTTCCTGCAGCGACGTTTTCGGGTCCATGGCTGCGCCGAAACGCTCCGGGTTCTCCAGCAGGGGCCGGATGAGGCGAAGCACAAAGGCCGTCGCGTCGTCGGGGCCCGCGTCGAGGTAGACCGCGCCGATAACGGCTTCGACGGTGTCGGCGAGGATCGACGACTTGTCGTTTCCGCCGGTCAGCAGCTCGCCGCGACCGAGGCGGATGTGAACGCCGAGACCGATCGAGCGGGCAACCTCTGCCAGGGCGACGCTGGAGACCAGGCTGGCCCGTCGCTTGGCGAGGTCACCCTCGTCGAGATGCGGGTTCTCGGTGTACAACATGACCGTGACGGCCTGGCCGAGGATGGAGTCGCCCAGGAATTCGAGACGTTCGTTGTGCGGGAGGCCACCGTTTTCGTAGGCGTAAGACCGGTGGGTCAGGGCCTGTTCCAACAGGACGTCACTCACGTGAACGCCGAGCGCGCGCGCCAAATCGGCCCGGCTGGCTTGATCACCAGACACGGGCCGATTGGGCAAAGCTGCAGGGACTATACGTCCGCGACCTTACGGCCCTTGTACTCCATGTACAGGGGGGTGCCAGTGGCGTCTTCGACGACCTTGGCGCGGTGCGGGAGGCTGTAGGTGGTCTTGCCACCCTCAACGGTCTTGACCAGGGTCGGCGCGGTGGCCTTCCACTGCGCGCGGCGCATACGGGTGGACGCGCGGCTCATTTTGCGCTTCGGAACAGCCATGGTTATCTCTTTTCTTCCGTGGAACTGCTGCTAGCAGGTCCATCGACGTCTGGTGTGGAGGCTTCGGTCAGGGCCTCGAGTCCGGCAAGGGCGGCCCATCGAGGATCAATGGGTTCGTCATGCTCGTGACCCGGGTTGTCCAGAAGGCGTACCCCACACTGCGGGCACAGGCCGAGGCAATCTTCTTGACAGACCGGTTGAAACGGAAGTGATAACACCACCGCGTCCCTGACCAACGGTTCCAGATCCACATGATCGTCGGAAACCGTGTAATCAAAAGCTTCGTCAAAAGAGTACGCGAAAAGCTCAGCAAAATCGACTTCGACAGGCAGGTCGATGTCAATCAGGCAGCGAACGCACTCTCCTTCAGCGACCGCGTCAACGTTTCCGGTGACAAGGATGCCGTCGTGAAGGGACTCGAGGCGCACGTCAAGGTGCATTTCTGCACCGTCACGCACACCGATGACGGCATTGCCGAACCCTTCGGGTACAACGATGTCGAGCGAGCGCTCGCGCATCTCGCCCGCGCGATGTATGAGGTCATACACCGGAAGGGTGAAGGGGGTAAGGGTGAAGTTAGACACAACCGTCTATCTTAGGCCGTAATTACATCATCCCGCTCGTATTGCACGGCATTGGGTTGAATTCCCCCAGCTGCCCGCTTCCCCGGAGCGTTACGGGTGCTGGGTGCCAACTCCGGCCAGTACCGCGCGATAGCCCTCGCGGAACGTCGGGTAGACGGGCTCAAAACCGGTCGCACGCAGGGCAGCGTTGCTGCAGCGTTTGTCGCCGCCCTGCTCGCGACTGTTCTCATTGCCCTGCTGGGGGATGTCTGCGCCGAGCTCCCCCGCCAGGAAGCCGAGCACCTCCCCCAGCTGGGTCGGCTCGTTGTCAACGCCGAGATACAGCGGGCCAACCTCGTTGTCGGTCAACGCGAGGTGCACGATCGCCGCCGCTGCATCGTCGCGGTGGATGCGGTTGGTGAAGAGCGAGCTGGCGGGGATGCGCGCGCTGCCCTCCCTCACCTGGTTGATTAGGCGTTCACGACCCGGTCCGTAGATCCCGCCGAGCCGCAGCACTACGGCGCCCGGTGCCCGCTCACGCAACAGGTCTTCCGTTTCGCGCAGCACGGCGGCGGTGGGGCTGTCGGAGGTCGCCGGGGTTGTCTCATCCACCCAGCTACCATCGGCGACGTCGTAGACGGCCGTCGACGACACGAGGATCACCCGGCGCGGGTTCGCCCCGGATTCGTTGATCCCGTCTAGCACGTTGCCGAGGCCGCGCAGGTAGGTCTCGCGGTACGCCTCGGCGGTTCGCTGGCCGGCGGTCAGGGCGATGACCACGACGCTGGTGTCGACGGGCACAACGGGGCGGTTGCGGCGCAGGTCGACGGATTGGCCCTCGATCAGGCCGGGGAGCCGGTCGATCGAACGCCGCACCCCCACCACCCGGTGCCCCCGTGCGGCGAAGCGCAGGCCTGCCTCGGTGCCAAGGTCGCCGCAGCCGGCGATCAGTACTGTCATGGGTTTCTCCCGGTCGTTTCGCAGTCACTTTAGTGCGACGGCGGGCAGCTCCCCTGAGAGCCAACAATCCATGCGGGGAGACGGGATGATGCAGAACGGTACGGAAGCTGCCGCGGTATATTACGCCTCGACGGCGCTGAACGCCGCGTCGTAGATTGCCAGCGCTGTCGCGACCTCCTCCGGGGTCACCACACACGGCGGGACAACGTGGATCCGGTTGTCGGCGAGGAACGGCATCAGGCCACGCGCCAACATTTCCTTTTTCAGGCTCGCCATCACCGGGGCGCTGGCGGGCTGGCGGGTGAGCGGGTCACTGACGATGTCGAGCGCCCAGAACACCCCAACACCGCGCACCTCACCGATGAGCGGGTGCTTGGCCGCCAGTTCGGCGAGGCCGGGGGCAAGGTGGTCGGCGCCGATCGATTTGGCGTTGTCGATGATGCCCTCCGACTCCATGGCGTCGAGGGCCCCGACGATGGATGCCATCGCCAGCGGGTGCCCGGAGTAGGTGAGCCCGCCCGGGAACACCTCATCCTCGAAGGCGTTGGCGATGGAGTCTGAGATGATTACGCCGCCGGCTGGCACGTAGCCGGAGTTGACGCCCTTGGCGAAGGTGATCAGGTCGGGCGTGACCGGGCCGTCGCCGGCGAAGCCCTGGAACGCGAACCATTCGCCGGTGCGACCGAACCCGCACATCACCTCGTCGAAGATCAGCACGATGCCGTATTTGTCGGCCAGCGCGCGGACACCCTGCAGGTACCCGGGCGGTGGAACCAGCACCCCGGCGGTTCCCGGGATGGTCTCAATCAGGATCGCGGCAATGGAGTTGGCTCCCTCGGACTGGATGACCCGCTCGAGGTGGGTGAGGGCACGCTCGGATTCCTGAGCGGCAGAGTCCGACCAGAATTCGGAACGGTAGGCGAAGGGGCCGAAGAAGTGCACGTGACCGCGGGCGAACTCGTTGGGCACCCGACGCCAGTCACCGGTGGCGACGATGGCTGCGCCGGTGTTGCCGTGGTAGCTGCGGTAGGTGGAGAGTACCTTGTCGCGGCCGGTGGTCAGGCGCGCCATTCGGATCGCGTTCTCGTTGGCGTCCGCGCCTCCGTTGGTGAAAAACACCTTGCTGAAGGTGGGACCGGCATGGCGCAGGATGCGGCTGGCCGCCTCGCCGCGCACCAGGTTGGCATGGGCCGGGGCGACGGTTGTCAGCAGGTCGGCCTGTTCCTTGATCGCGTTGACCACGGCGGGATGCTGGTGCCCGATGTTCGTGTTAACGAGCTGGCTGGAGAAATCGAGGTAGCTGTTTCCCTCGTAGTCCCAAATCGTGCTGCCGAGGCCCCCGGCGACAACGAACGGGGTGAGCGAGCCCTGGGCGCTCCAGGAATGGAAAACGTGCGCCCGGTCGAGCTCGCGGGCCCGTTGGCCCGCCTCCGGGTCGGGCGCGGGAACGGAGGGTGCGGCGGAGAGCACTCCCGTGGGGGTCAGGTCATTCATCGTGGTCTCTCTTCCGGGTGGGCGGGGCCGGGGTGGCCGACCCCGCACACTCTTGTTATCCGGTGCGTATTGGCGCGTATTTGGGCGCCATGGTGCGGGTGGAGCGAGGGTTACTCGCCGCCCTCCTTGAGCTCAACGGTCAGCGGGGCGAAGTCGGCACCCTTGGTGTCGACACCCTCTTCCTCGAGTTCAGCGAGCGCCTTCTCAACGTACTCGTTCGAGTACGCCGTGGCAGGGGGCTCTTCGGTGATGATGGTGCTACCCGTCTCGTTTTTGGTGTCCATGGCGATGGACACCGTCTGGTCCCATGCACCCTTGTCGATCATGCCAACACCGTCGGTTGACGGCCAGATCAGCTTGTTGACCTCGTTGGTCATCCACAACTGGTGGCTGGTTCCGAGGGTGGATCCGGCTTCGGTGACGATGGTGGCCGATTCCTCCGCGTTGTCGCGCGCGTACGCCCAGCCCTTGATGGATGCCTTGATGAAGGCAACCGTCTGGTCGGCGTAGTCGCTGTCGCTGTCGAGGCGCTCGGTGTCCGCCCAGATGGCGTCCTGCAGCATCGCGGTGCCCTCGTCGTTCCAGTTGATGACGTTCAGGTCGTCTGCGGTGTACAGCTCGCCGGTATCGGGGTTGATCGTCTCGAGCACCTGGGCGTATTCGTTGTAGGTCATCGCCTGGGCAGCGTCGATGTCACCAGCGAGGAAGCCTTGCATATCGAACGCCTGCTGGATGAGGCTGATGTCGCTGGTCGTGTCGATGCCGGCCTTCTGCATTCCGGCGAACAACTCCCATTCGTTGCCGTAACCCCAGCTGCCCACGTTTTTGCCCTTGAGGTCAGCGGCCTCGGTGATTCCCTTGTCCTTCAGCGAGATCTGGGTCGTTCCGCTGCGCTCGTAGATCTGGGCGACGTCGGTGACGTTGGTCCCCTGCTCGATCGAGCCGAGCACCTTGGGCACCCAGGAAATGGCGTAGTCGGCGTCACCGGAGGCCAGGGCATCGATCGGGACGATGTCGCCACCGCCCTCGCTAATGGTGACGTTCAGGCCCTCGTCCTCGTAGAAACCCTGGTCGACCGCGGCGTAGTAGCCGGCGAACTGGGCCTGGGCGAACCACTGCAGCTGCAGGGTGACGTCGGTGAGTCCACCTTCGCCAGCCGCATCGTCGGTGTTGTCGTCACCGCTGCTGCTGCAGCCGGCGAGTACCAGCCCTGCCGCCGCCATCATCGCGCCGGTAGTCAAAAAGATTCGTTTGCTGTGCTTCATTTTTGCTTCCTCCTTTGGTGCTGAAGTGGAATCGTGATTCGCCGGGGGCGCGGGAGCGCACCTGGACGTTTAGAGGGGAGGGCCACTGTGCCGGGTGGCCAGTTTCTCCAGGGCGAGGGTGACGGCGTAGAAGACCAGTCCGAGCAGGATCGAGCCGAGAACGTAGGCGTAGGCGAGGGGGTAGTTGCTGGATGCCGCCGCCGAGGTGATTGACTTCCCGAGGCCGCCGATGGGTCCGCCGAAATACTCGGCGATCAGGGCGGAGATCACCGCGAGGGAGGAGGCGATGCGCAGCCCGGTGAACAGGAACGGGAGGGCGCCGGGCAGGGTGACCATGCGGGTGGCTGCCCACGGGGAGGCGGCATACGCGCGCATCAGGTCGCGGTGCACGGGGCGCACCTGGCGCAGCCCCTTGAGGGTGTTCAGATACACGGGAATGAACACGGCGAGGGCGGCGATGAGTTGGCGTGCGGTTTCCGCACCGGTCCCGAACATCGTGTAAAGCACGGGCGCCAGCGCCACGATCGGCACAACGGCGGCGGCGGTCACGACCGGCACGCTCAGCTGGTCGATGAAACGCACCAGCGCCGAGAGCATGGCCCCGATGATGCCAACAACGGCGCCGAGTACCAGCCCGACCAGGGCATTCGCCCCGGTAGCTTTCGTCCCGGCCCAGACGGTCGCGAAGCTGTTGCCGAACTGGGTGGCGATGGACAACGGGCTGGGCAGCACGTATGGCTTGATGTCCAGCGCCACCACCAGCAGCTGCCAGAGCACCAGTACGATCACCCCGAGCGCCAGCGGCGCGATGATCGTTCGCGCGAGTCCCGCGGAGGACGTCACCGGTTTTCCACCCCGCGGGCACCCGTTGCCGGCGCTCCGTGCAGTGCCTCGCGCACGGCGCTGACGGCCCGAAAGAACTGGGCGTCCTCGCGGAGGGCGTCGTCGCGTTGCCCGGCGGCGCCGAGGCCGACGGGAATGATCTCGCGAATGCGGCCGGGGCGGGGCGACATGACCACAACCCGGTTGGACAGGTAAACGGCCTCGGGGATGGAGTGGGTGACAAACACCACAGCAGCCCCCGTCTCACCGCAGATTCGCACCAGCTCGGTCTGCATCCGCTCACGGGTCATCTCATCGAGCGCACCGAACGGTTCGTCCATCAGCAGCAACTCCGGGCTTTCTGCCAGCGACCTCGCGATCGCCACCCGCTGCTGCATCCCGCCGGACAGCTGGTCGGGATAACGGTCGGCGAAGTCGGACAGCCCAACCAGCGACAGCAGTTCGGCGGCGCGGGCTCGGCGCGCGGTTTTGCCAACGCCGTGCATCTCCAACGGGAGCTCGATGTTGCCGGCGACGGTGCGCCACGGAAGCAGGCCGGCCTGCTGGAAGGCGATGCCGTAGTCCTGGTCGATCCGCGCCTGGCGAGCCGTTTTCCCAAACACGCTGATCGAGCCGGAGGTCGGTGTGTCGAGGTCGGCGATCAGTCGCAGGAGCGTGGACTTACCGCAACCGCTCGGCCCGATGAGGGAGACGAACTCCCCCGGCGCCACAACGAGGTCAACGTTGTCGAGGGCGACGACCTCCGCGCCCTTTGCAACGGCGAAGATCTTCGAAGCCCCCACAACGGTGACGGCGTCGACGGTGGATTTTGGGGATACGGACACGTGGGGTGCGGGAAGGCTCACGCCGGCACCTCTCCTCTTCGGTAGCGGCCGAGCAGCAGGCCGAGCAAAATAACAACGGTGGCGGCCACAAGGCCGATGAGGATGGCGCCAAAGATCGGAGCCCACGGTTTTCCGGGGTCCCCGCTGGCGGAGGAGGCGAACTCGATCATCATGCGGCCGACTCCCCCACGCAGGCCGATGGAGACCTCGGCAACCACGGTTCCAATCACGGCGTTTGCCGCCGCGAGCCGCAGCGCCGGCAACAGGTAGGGGACGCTGGCGGGCAGGCGCAGGCGCAGTAACGTCTTCCACAAGCCGACGGCGTAGGTGTGCATCAGCTCGACATGCGCCCGGTCCGGCGATTCGAGCCCGCGCAGGGCACCGAT
>JAODAO010000423.1 GCA_025463465.1 Glaciihabitans sp.
AATCTCGCGCAGGACGTGCTCGGCGAGGCGGTCGATATTGCCGGTGTTGCCCTGCGCTTGCCGAAGCGGCTGGACGGGCTGATCAACCGACTAGAGGACGGTTCGCTGTCGGTCGGTAGCCACAAGCTCGAGCGCCAGGTTGCCCGGCTCGACCGGGTTGTTCGTCGTATCGTGTGGGCGCTGGTTTTCGGTGCTTTGCTCATCGCCGGCGCGATCCTGCGTGCAGACGACGCGGTGTTCGGCACGGTACTGATGGCCGTGTCGGTGGTGCCGCTGCTCTACGTGCTGCTGGCCCGCCGCGGCAACTGACCGCAGGGCACACGCGCCAAACGATAAAAGGGAGCCTGGTCGTAGTTCAACTGCGACCAGGCTCCCTTTTTGCTGTGGCTGAGGTGCCGCCGGTGATGCTCGGTAATGCCTAGTGGCCCAGTGGCCTAGTGGTGCGTCGGTGCGACGTGCAGGACGGGCTCGGGCAGTCCGGCCTCGGCGCGCACACGACGGGAGAAGCGCTCGAGTGACTTGAGGGCTGCGACAACATCCTCGGCGCGCACGGCGAACGGCATGTTGTGGATGGTCTCGGTCGGCACGGTCGCGGCGGCGGCGATGGCCTGCAGTTCGGCCTCATCGTCGACGGTCAGGCCGATCTCGGTGAGGGTCGTGGGCAGGCCGACCTTGGTGGTGAAGACGATGAAGTCCTCGATCTCCTTGGTCGGTGCACCCTCGAGGATCAGCTGGGTGAGCGAGCCAATGTTGACCTTCTGGCCGTGGGCGAGGCCGTGGGTCTGCGGGGCAGCGGTGAGGCCGTTGTGGATGGCATGGGCGGCGGCCAGTCCACCGGACTCGAAGCCGAGACCGGACAGCAGGGTGTTCGCCTCGATCAGCTTCTCGACCGCGGGGGTCACGATGTGGTCGCGCACGGCGTCGAGGGCGGGAAGGGCGTTCTCCCAGATGACCTCCCAGCTCAGCTTGGCAAGGGCGGTACCGGTGAGGGTGGGCAGGCCGCCGGCCATGGTGGTGGAGTTGGAGCGCTGGGTGGCGCGAGCCTCCAGCCAGGTGGCGAGGGCGTCGCCGACACCGGCGGCGAGGAAGGCGACCGGGGCATTGGCAACAAGCTGCGAGTCGATCAGCACGAGGTCGGGGTTGCGGGGGAAGAAGCGGTACTCCTCGAACTCACCCTCCGAGGTGTAAATGACGGCGAGGGCCGAGGTGGGGGCGTCGGTCGAGGCGACGGTGGGCACGGAGACCCAGCGGATGCCGGCGAGGTGCCCGGCGGACTTGACCGCGTCGATGGTGCTTCCGCCGCCGACACCGACGATGACGTTGCTGCCGCTTGACCTGATTAGCTCAACGATGTCGTTGACCTTCTGCGCGGTGGCGAAGCCGAGGAAGCTTTCCCGGTTGACCGGGAGGCCCGCCGCGGTGAGCGATGCGCTGACCTGTTCGCCGACAAAACCCCAGACCATGTCGTCGGCGATCAGCAGGGGAGTGTCGCCGATCGGGGCGAGGTATTCGCCAAGACGCTCGATCGCGCCCACCCCCTGGACGTAACGGCCGGGACTCATAACGGTACGGATGGGTGCTGCTGTTGACACGGTGTTCCTCCTGCTAATTGACATTTGCAAGTTATTAATGCATCCCCACCCTACGCCCGGAACACCTCCACACCGCCTGTCCGGCGGCGCTGGGGCAGAGGGTGGGAGAACGTGCAGGGGGATGCTTCGCCCGCCGCGAATTGGCGACGAGCAGGCCTCGGGCGACGCACCGATGTGCAGTCGGACGGCCGTTGCCGTGCGGACGTTGAGACATCCCCCTCGTCGCCGTTCGCCGGGGGAGGTAGATGAGTTCTGGTCAGTAATCGAAGATTAGGGTAGCCTGATCCGGTGTTAGGTAAGCATTACCTAAACTGCGGTGAAAGGTACGTTCCATGCGTCGCTCCCGTCGATCCCGACTCCCGACGCTCGGCTCCATCGCCGTCATCACTATGCTGCTCAGCGGCTGCGCCGGTGCCGCCACCACAACCGATGACAACGCCGAACCCACCCCACGCCTGTCCGAGGTCACCACCATCAGCAACCCGCTGGAGTGGGAGGGGGCGTCGAGTGCCCGGCTCGGTTCCGATCCGGTCGACCCCGTGCTGGACGGCGAACAGGTGCTGCCCGCCTCGGTGACCGACACCCAGGGCACCGCAGTGACCGTCACCGACACCTCCCGCATCCTGGCGCTTGACCTCTACGGTTCCCTGTCCCGCATCGTCTTCGAAGTGGGCCTCGGCGATAACGTCATCGGCCGTGACATCTCCAGCGGCTTCCCCGAGATCGCCGACCGGCCACTGGTCACGCAGAACGGCCACGACCTGAACGCCGAGGCCATCCTCGAACTCGCCCCCACCCTGATCATCACCGACAGCAGCCTCGGGCCGTGGGACGTCATCCTGCAGATGCGCGACGCCGGCATCTCCGTTGTGGTGGTGGACTCCAAGCGGTCCATCGACACCATTTCCAGCCTGGTCGCGCAGGTCTCCGCCTCTGTCGGTGTGCCACAGCGCGGAGAGGTGCTCAACACCCGCATCACCGCGGCCGTGCAGGAGACCACCGCGGCCATCGCCGCCGTCACCCCTGCTGCCGCCGCAGACAAACTGCGGATGATCTTCCTCTACGTTCGGGGCCAGGCCGGGGTGTATTACATGTTCGGTGAGGGATCCGGCGCCGACGATCTCGTCACCTCGCTCGGCGGTATCGACGTGTCGTCGGAGATCGGCTGGGCCGGGATGCGCCCGATCACCGACGAGGGGATCATCGCCGCGGCGCCCGACCTGATCCTGATGATGACAGACGGGCTGGAGTCGGTCGGTGGGGTGGACGGCCTGTTCGAACACCTGCCGGCGCTCGAGCAGACCCCGGCGGGGGAGCACCGCCGCATCGTCGACATGGCCGACACCGAAATCCTCAGCTTTGGGCCGGCGACGCCGCTGACCCTTGAGGCGCTCGCCGTGGCGATCTACGCCCCGGAGGACGCCGAGTGACGGTGACCACCGCGGTAGCCGACACCTCCGCAGGCAACCCCGCGCCCTCACCCGACGTCGCGACGTCGACCGGGAAGCGGACGCCGCCCCCGCGCTTCGCCGTCGGCGGCGCGCCCCGCGCCGCCCTGGTCACTACCGCGCTGGCCATCGGACTCGCCGTGATGGCGATTCTCTCCGCCGGGATCGGCCAGCTGCACATCCCCGCCGACGAGATCGCCGGGTCCCTCGCCGCGCGCGTCAACTCGGCGCTAGCCGCGATCGGCCTCGACGCCGTCCGGCTGCCAATCCTCGCCGTTCCGGAGCACCCCAACGCCGATGCCACCCTGTGGATCGTGCGATTCCCGCGCGTGGTGATGGCGATGGTCGTCGGCGCAGCGTTGGCCACGGCCGGTGTGGTCATGCAGGGCGTCTTCCGCAACCCGCTCGCCGAACCCGGCATCGTCGGTGTCTCCTCGGGAGCCGCCGTCGGTGCCAGCGCCGTTATCGTGTTCGGCGCCGCGGGCCTCAGCCCCCTTATCGCCCCGGCCTTCGCTTTCCTCGGTGGGCTCGCCGCGACCTTCGTCGTCTACTTCGCCGCCCGCGCCGAGGGCCGCACCGAGGTGGTCACCCTCGTTCTTACCGGCATCGCCGTCAACGCGGTCGCCGGCGCAGGCATCGCCTTCCTCACCTTCGCCGGCACCACCCAGCAGCGCGAACAGATCGTCTTCTGGCAGCTCGGCTCGCTCAACGGCAGCCGCTGGCAGGACGTCGCCATCGTGCTGCCGGTCGCAGCCGTCGGCGTCCTCGGCTCCCTGCTGCTGTCCGGGCGGCTCGACCTGCTCGCCCTCGGCGAACGCCAGGCCCGCCACCTCGGCGTCGACGTCGAGCGCACCCGCATCATCGGCATCGTTGTGGTCGCCGTTCTCACCGCCGCGGCGGTCGCCCTCTGCGGCATCATCTCTTTCGTTGGGCTCGTCATCCCCCACCTGATGCGCATGCTGCTCGGCCCGAGCCACCGCGCGCTGATCCCCACCAGTGCGCTCGGCGGGGCCCTGCTGCTACTGGCAGCCGACCTCGGCGCCCGCACCGCCGTGCCATACGCCGAGTTGCCCATCGGAATGCTCACCGCGATCGTCGGCGGCCCGTTTTTCTTCTGGCTGCTGCGCCGCACCCGGGTGAAGGCCGGTGGCTGGGGATGAGCGACCTGCGCCTGCGCACCCGCGGCATCTCGCTCACCCTCGGCGGCCACCGGGTGCTTCACCATGTCGACCTCGACCTGCACCGCGGTGAATTGGTGGCCCTTGTCGGCCCGAACGGCGCCGGCAAGTCGACCCTGCTGCACCTGCTCGCCGGGGACCGCACACCCGACAGCGGCCAGGTCGAACTGGATGGCCGGCCGCTTCGCAGCTACCGCCCGCGCGAGCTCGCCCGGGTGCGCTCGGTGCTGACCCAATCCAATGAGGTCTCCTTCCCCTTCACCGTCGAGGCTGTTGTCTCGATGGGCCGCGCCCCGTGGGCCGGTGTGTCAACGGCGGAGGAGGATGAGCTACTGATCAGGGGTGCACTGCGCGACGGCGAGCTGGAGGGTTTCGAGGGACGTAATGTGCCGGAACTGTCCGGTGGTGAACGTGCCCGCGTCGCTTACGCCAGGGTGCGCGCGCAGGGCTGCGACATCATGATGCTCGACGAGCCCACGGCGAGCCTCGACATCCGTCACCAGGAACGCCTGATGCAGCAGCTCAGCGACCACGCCGCGGCGGGAGGCAGCGCCATTGTTGTGTTGCACGACCTGAACCTCGCGGCCGCATACGCCCAGCGCATCGTTCTGCTGGAGGCGGGCAGCATCCGTGCCGACGGACCACCGGCGGAGGCGCTGTCACCGGAGTTGCTGAGTGACGTCTACCGGTATCCCCTCGCCATCCACCAGGTGGAGGGCGTTGACCACCGAATCATCCAACCGCGCCGACCCACCCCGACCCGCGAGGAGCAGCCCGCCCGTGTTCACTGACATTCTTCCCCGCCGTTCGGCGAAGCGCAGCTCTTCGAAGCGTCGCCACCTGAAGCGTCGCCCCCGCACGGCCGCCGTCGCGCTCGCGGTCCTTGCCGGGTTGGTCGCGGTCCCCGTCGCCCTCGCCGCCCAGCCCGCCTACGCCGCGACCGGCTCGGTCACCGTCGCAAACGCGTCGGGCGCACCCTCCGCTGACCCCGACTACGCGACCCCGATGACCATCACGGGCAACGGGTTCCAGTCCATCCAGGGCGGCTTCGGCGGCATCTACGTTCTCTTCGGCTGGGTGGATGACCCGGCCGGGTCGTCCTGGGCCCCCACCGCCGGCGGTAGCGCCGGCGACAGTTACCGCTACGTTCCCGACGCCGAATCAAAGGACAACGCCGGCTTCCAGCGCTTCATCGCCTTCCCCGGCAGCGACACCGAGGACGCTGCCAACGCCATCATGGGGGCAGACGGAAGCTGGAGCGTCGACATGGTGGTGCCAGGCGCCAGCTTTGAAAGCCTCGACCGGGCGGGGGATGTCAGCGAGGTGAACTGCCTCGAGGTGCAGTGCGGAATCATCACCATCGGCGCCCACGGTGTCAAGAACGGGAACAACGAGACCTTCACCCCCATCAACTTCGTCACCCCGGCGGCCGCGGCTGCCCCGGTTGCCCCCGTGACCGGAACCGGTGACGCAGCCGCAGGAACGCCCGCCGCGACCACACCGGACACCGCAGCGGCATCCCCGGCCGCCGCCGGCGCGACCCGTGTCGGCTACACCACCGCGTCGGCCGTCGCCGGGAACGTGCTTAGCTTCACCGGCCAGGGCTTCGCCGCCGGAGAGCAGGTCGTTGCCACCCTGGACGATGGTGTTGCCGCCGTCGGCCCGCTGACGGCAGGCCCATCCGGTGAGGTCGCCGGGGTGCTCCAGCTGCCCTCCGACCTGCGCGCGGGAACCCACCTGCTCGTTCTGAACGGCGCGGCCTCCGCGTCCGTCGCTGAGACCAACGTCACCGTCACTGCACACGCGGCAACCCTTCCCACCGCGGCCGAGCAGGCGCCACCGGTGTGGCCATACCTCGCCCTCGGCATCGCCATCCTCATCGCCGTGGCGCTGTTGGTGACCAGTCTCATTACCACGCTGGTGCGAGCCAGCCGCCGACGCCGAGAACGCCGCGACCAGGCCACCCGGGCAGATACCATCGCCCAGGCATCCAACAGCACCCAGGCATCCACCGCCCAGGCATCCAC
>JAODAO010000434.1 GCA_025463465.1 Glaciihabitans sp.
ACCGCACGATCGTCCTCGACAACGGTGTGATTGTGCACGATGGTGGAGTTGGCGAGGGCATTCGTGTCCTGCGCGAAGGCTACGAGCGCGACCGCGTCGAGGCCCAGGTTGCCGCCCAGGCCGCCGCTGATGCCGCGGACCCGGAGATCGTCGCCGGCACTAAAACCCCCGAACAGCTCGCGTCAATCGACTCCGTGCGGGTCAATGACGTGACGGTCACCACCGCCGAGGGCCAGCCGCTCGGTATGGATCCGATCCCCCGTGGCACGGACCTCGCCATCACCATCCACGTGACGGTGAAAAAGCCCATCGAGTGGATCACCGGGTTCACGCTCGAGACCACCCTCGGCCAGGCGATGTACCGCCTCAACAGCGAAGGCCTCAAGCTGGTTATGCCATCGGAGCCGGGCGAGTACCGGGTTCGTTTTGTCATCCCGCGCACCAACTTCGGCAACGACCGCCTGAACATCAGCGCCGGTGCCACGACCCTCGATGGAACCACCATCGACAACCTGGCACACGCCGGGCACATCGACTTCGCCAACGACGAATCAGGAGCGGGCGCATTGCAGTTTGATGCGACCGCAACCATTGAGCCCGACATTTCCCGGTGACGCGTTCGCGTCGAACCAACAGTTGATGACCATGGTTTCGCAGAAGCTCAGCTCCGTCGCCGTGGTGACGGTGACGTACAACTCCAGCGCCACCATCGCCGACTTCCTGTCGACGGTGCGAGCGTCTGAGGATGTGCCGCGGGAGCTTGCACCGCGAGTCTGGATCGCCGAGAACGCGTCCCCGGACGCCGCGGAAACCGAACGGATCGCTAAAGAGTTCGGCGCCTCGTACCATTACCTGCCGACCAACCTGGGTTACGGCGGGGCCATCAACCACATTGTTGCCGGGCTTCCCGCCGACATCGACTACGTGCTGATCGCTAACCCCGACCTGACGGTCGCCCCCGGTGCGATCTCCACCCTCGTCGACGCGCTCACGGCATCCCCCAACTATGCCGCCGCAGGCCCCCGCGTTCTCAACCCGGACGGCACCGTCTACCCGTCGGCGCGCAACCAGCCGTCGCTGCGCACCGGACTGGGGCATGCCCTGTTCTCCGGTGTGTGGCCGTCGAACCCCTGGTCGCGCACCTACCGCCAGGAACTCGATACCCTCGAGCCGACCCAGCGCACCGTCGGCTGGTTGTCCGGCGCCTGTCTCATCGTTGACCGTCGGGTGTTCACCGAGGTCGGCGGTTTCGACGAGGCCTTTTTTATGTATTTCGAGGACGTGGAACTCGGCCGCCGCTTCCTCGACCACGGCTACAGCAACCTCTACGTTCCGAGCGCCAGCATCACCCACACCGGTGGCCACTCCACACGCTCGCACTCCGCACGAATGATCACCGCGCATCACGAGAGCGCCTACCTGTTCCTTTCGCGGCGCTATTCCGGGCCCGTTTATGCGCCGCTGCGGCTCGTCCTGAGGATCGCCCTGCGCGTCCGCGCGTGGTGGCTCGCCCGCCGAGGCTGAATCTCCTCTGACGGGGTAGGGACGAACGGATCCCCGTCCAGTTTCGCCCAGCATGGTGTCGGTTGTTCTCTGGCGCCTTCCACCTGCGAACGCTTAGATGAGTTATGGCATCAGCATGGTTCGCAACCGACTTCTCCCTGGACAGCCTCACCGAGATGGACACGCCGGTTCCCGCGCCCGGACCCGGCGAGGTCACCATCGAGGTTCGCGCAGTCGGGATGAACCCCACGGATTACAAGGGCATCGTCTCCGGCACAGACCGTGAAAAGCTGCCGCTTCCGCTCGGCTACGAGGTGTCCGGGGTGATCTCGGCGATCGGCGAGGGCACGTGGATAGCCTCTGGCGAGGCGTCGGTGGGAGACGAGGTTCTCGCCTTCCGCATCACCGGCGGATACACCACCGCACTCACCGTGCCCGCATCGAAGGTGTTCCTCAAGCCACACAACCTCGGGTTTCCCGAGGCCGCCAACCTCCTGCTCGCCGGGGCCACCGCGGCGGAAATGCTGCATGTCACCGGCGTGTCCGCCGGCGAGACCATCCTCGTGCACGGCGCATCCGGCGCCGTTGGTGTCAGCCTCCTCCAACAAGCCAAGCTTCTGGCGGTGCGAGTTATCGGCACTGCCAGCGAACACAATTTCGACACCGTCCGCCGCTTCGGTGCTGAACCCGTCAGCTACGGCGAGGGCCTGGAGGAACGGGTGCGCACCCTCGCCCCCGAGGGTATCGCGGCAGCCCTCGATTGCGTCGGTACGGACGACGCGGTGGATGTCTCCCTCGCGCTGGCCGCCGACCGTGGCCGGATTGTCTCGATCGCCGCGGCCGGGCGCGCGAAGAGCGACGGGTTCCGGGCGATCGGCGGCACCATGCCACAGAGCGCCACCTTCCGGGACGGTATCCGCGCCCACCTGATCCAGCTGGCGGCCGAGGAGAAGCTGGTGGTTCCCATGGCTGCGACGTTCCCGTTCTCCGATGCCCGCAAAGCGCTGGAGTTGCTGGCAGGTACACACCCCGGCGGAAAGCTCGCGCTGATCCCGTAAGACCGCTACCTGCCACGCAGGGCTGACGCTTAGTCGGACCCGTCCTCGAAAGGGCCTCTCCGGCGCTTCGGGTGATGCTGTTATCCGTCTGGCTCGGGGACCGGTTCGTCGTCCCACAGGGTGTCCGACCACACAAACCTCACCGCGGTTCCGCCCGCACCCGCCGGTGTGGGAATCATCGGAATGATGGTGGCACCAAGCGGTACAGGGTACGAGTCGCCGGAGGACGCGGCTGGTGGGTCGATCGCACGCGGGCGGGTTCGTGCCAGCAGGGCATGCAACGCCGGATCGGTCATCGCGCGGATCGCTTGGGTTTTCGAGGGCATC
>JAODAO010000437.1 GCA_025463465.1 Glaciihabitans sp.
CGGATGTCCGCCGAAGGTGTACCCGTGATAGAACGACGTGTTGCCGTGCTTGAACGGCTCGTACAGGCGATCGCTGATGATGGTGGCGCCGATCGGGGAGTACCCGCTCGTCATTCCCTTGGCGCAGGTGATCATGTCGGGGATGTAACCGTATGCGTCGCAGGCGAACATGTGGCCGATTCGTCCGAAGGCACAGATGACCTCGTCGGACACCATCAACACGTCGTACTTGTCGCAGATCTCGCGCACGCGCTGGAAGTATCCGGGGGGAGGGGGAAAGCATCCTCCGCTGTTCTGCACCGGCTCGAGGAAGATCGCGGCGACAGTCTCCGGCCCCTCGAACTGGATCATCTCTTCGATGCGGTTGGCAGCCCAGACGCCGAACTGCTCTTCCGGATCCCCGGCTCCCGGAACGGCGACAAAGCCCATCTCCTCGGCGCGGTAGAAGTTGGTGTTCGGCACGCGGAAGCCACCCGGCGTGATCGGCTCGAACATCTCTTTCATCGCGGGGATTCCGGTGATCGCGAGGGCACCCTGGGGCGTTCCGTGGTAGGCGACCGCACGAGAAATCACCTTGTGCTTGGTCGGTCGGCCCTGCAGCTTCCAGTAGTGCTTGGCGAGCTTGAAGGCGGTTTCGACGGCCTCACCGCCACCGGTTGAAAAGAAGACACGGTTCAGGTCACCCGGGGCATAGGAGGCGAGACGGTCGGCTAGTTCGATGGCAGCAGGATGTGCATACGACCAGAGCGGGAAGAACGCGAGTTCTTCAGCCTGCTTCGACGCCACCTCGGCAAGACGCTTGCGGCCGTGGCCGGCGTTCACGACGAAGAGACCCGAGAGGCCATCGATGTACTTGCGGCCCTTCGAATCCCAGATGTGGTGACCTTCGCCCTTGACGATGATCGGCACCCCGTGGCCATCTTCCATGACCGACTGGCGAGCGAAGTGCATCCACAGATGGTCTTTGGCCTTCTGCTGGAGGTCGGCCTCGTTGTAACCGCCGGCCGAGTCGACGGGAGTGGGCATAGTCATCGCGTGTTACCTAGTTCCCCAGTTGTAGAACTGCTTCTGCAGTTTCAGGTAGACGAAGGTCTCGGTCGACCTCACGCCCTCGATATTGCGGATTTCCTTGTTCAGCAGATCGATCAGGTCTTCGTCGTTTTCGCAGACCACCTCGGCGAGGATGTCGAAGCTGCCGGCGGTGAGGACAACGTAGTCGACGGCCTCGATCTCACCGAGGCGATCGGCGACGAGGGTGGTGTCGCCGGTGACCCGCACGCCGATCATCGCCTGGCGGTAGAAACCGAGCTGCATGGGGTCGGTCACCGCGACAACCTGCATCACCCCGGAGTCAGTGAGTTTCTGCACCCGCTGCCGCACGGCCGCCTCGCTGAGACCCACCGCCTTGCCGATCTCGGCGTAGGATCGCCGGCCATCGGTCTGGAGTTGCTCGATGATGGCCTTGGAGACGTCGTCGAGTTGGACCGGTTTTGAACCGGGGGTTCGCGAAGTGGCGCTCATAAGAAGATCCTGTCAGTGTCAGGGTGACATAACCAGCGATTCCGCATTACTTGAGCGTATTCACCGCGCAGATCGACAGTGGGGCGAGGTGGATGTTGCGGCGTCAGTGCCCCCGCCGGGGCTGCAGCCAAGCTCAAAGCACGTTGGTGTCGAGTTTCGCCGAGCTTGCGCCGAGCCAAACATCCCCCTGTTATGTGGCTGTCATCCCCCTGTTATGCCCCTGTTGTGACGCTGTCGTCCCGCTATGACCGCCACAGGCGGGTGCTTCGGGACGAGAATTGCAATCAAATTGAGGTGCGGGTTGGGGTGAATCGCCTGTGCCGCCGCATGGTTTCGGGTCTGCAAGCACCAGAATGGGTACGTGCACGGCGATCTGGAAGACACAATCCTGGCTTCCGCCCGTCCATCGACTCCCGCGCTTTCCTCCGTAGCCCCGGCGTTGTTGCCGGACGGCCCTGACTCGGGTACCAGCGACTCGGGCACCAGCATCGCGGACACCAGCGTCGCGGACACTAGCACTGCGGACACGAGTATTGCGGACATCGACGAAACGATCATCGTGCGCCGACACGGCGGAGACGGCCTCGCCGCGTCAACACCGGTGCACACACGTGCCCAGGCGCCCGCATCCGCTCAGATCACAGCAGCCGTGCAGGCGCCCGCAGCCGAACAGGTGCCGGCCGCCGCACCGACCCCGGCAGTCACAGCCAGCTACCGCTTTCGCATCGGGCAGACGGTCATCGAGCTGGACAAGGATGCCTACATAGGCCGTAATCCCAGCCGACCCCGGGTGCTCCAGGGTGGTATGCCTCGCCTCGTGCGGGTGACGTCCCCGCAGCACGAGGTGTCGGGTACCCACCTCGAGATTCGGCAGTGTGGCAGCTCCGTGATCGTCACCGACCTGCGCTCTACCAACGGTTCAACGGTGCGCGTACCCGGGGCGACGCCGCGACATTTACGGCAGGGCGAGTCGATGACCGTGTCCCCGGGCGCGCTGGTGGACATCGGGGACGGTATCCTCATCGAGATCCTTCCAATGCAGCATCAGTAGTGCAGTACGAGTCAAGGACATCACCAGGAAGGCATCCGTGACGGAGATCGGCAGCAATACCACCGGGTTTTCAGTGGCCATACCGGGCCACCCCGAGAGCGTGGTGAAACTCGCCTGGGCGGCGAGCACGGACGTCGGCCTGCGCCGAAGTGCCAACGAGGACAGCTACCTCGCCAAGTCCCCGATCTTCTCGGTCGCCGACGGGATGGGTGGCCACGCGGCCGGTGACCTTGCCAGCGCGGCGGTCGTCAACCGACTCGCCGAGGTGAACACCACCGACTTCATCACCACCGACGTCATCGACCAGGCGCTCCTGCGGGCAACCGAGGACATCGACATCGTCAGCGCGGGCAGCGAGCTCGGCGTTGGCACCACCGCCACGGGAGCCGTTCTCACCGTGCAGGACGACAATCCCTACTTCGCTGTCTTCAACATCGGTGACAGCCGCGTCTACGCCTACGAAGGCGGGCGCCTGTACCAGGTGACCGTCGACCACTCCGTTGTACAGGAGATGGTGGATGCTGGCATGCTGACTCGCGAACAGGCCGAACACCACCCCGACAGCAACATCATCACGCGGGCCGTCGGCTTCGGCTCCCCACCCACTCCCGATTACTGGATGCTGCCGCTCGCCGCCGGTGTTCGACTGCTGGTCTGCTCGGACGGGCTGAGCAAAGAACTCGGCGACCGCGACGTGCTCTCGCACCTCGCCGCCGGGCTGCCCGCCAAGGAAACGGCCGATGCGCTCGTCGCTGAGGCCCTGGCCAGCGGCGGTCGTGACAACGTCACCGTTATTGTCGTCGACGTGCTCGAAGCACCGGTAAACCTGCAGCATGAGATCGGTCTCCCCCGTGCTGGGGGCGACACGGAGTGACGTTCACAGGCTCGGCGATCTCGCCGATGCCTAGAATGGGACCAGCTGTCGACTAGCGAGGGGGGTTAGATGGCTCGCCGCCTGCCGTCACGTCCGCCTGTCCTGCCGGGCTTCTCCCATATGCATGTGCTCGGCTCCGGTGGTTTCGCCGACGTTTTCCTCTACGAACAGAACATGCCGCGCCGCCAGGTGGCCGTCAAAGTCCTGCTTAGCGAGGTCGTCAATGACCAGGTGCGCCAGATGTTCCAGGCCGAAGCCAACCTGATGGCCCAGCTCAGTGCCCACCCCTCCATCCTCACCGTCTACCAGGCCAGCGTCTCCGCAGACGGCCGCCCCTACCTGGTGATGGAACTCTGCTCGTCGGCCCTCGGCGCCCGCTACCGCACCGAACAGCTCCCGGTCACCGAGGTGCTGCGTGTCGCCGTTCGCATCGGCAGCGCCCTGGAGACCGCCCACCGTGCCGGTGTGCTGCACCGCGACGTCAAACCGAGCAACATCCTCACGACCGCGTATGGGCATCCCGTCCTTTCCGACTTCGGGATCGCCGCGACCCTCGGCGAGATGGACGGCCAGGAGAGCGTCGGAATGTCGATTCCCTGGTCGGCGCCCGAGGTGCTGCTCGAGGAGGTCGCCGGCAGTGTGCGGGCCGAAATCTGGTCGTTCGCCGCGACCGTGTACTCGCTCCTGGCCGGCCGGTCGCCCTTCGAGAATCCCGCCGGCTCCAACACCTCGGCCGACCTCATCTCGCGAATCACCCGGGGAAAACCGCAGCCCATCGGCCGTGACGATGTGCCGGCCAGCCTCGAGCGGCTGCTGCTTGCGGGCATGTCCCGCAAGCCGGAACACCGACCGGCGTCTATCCTCGAGCTGATCACGGCCCTGCAAGCGATCGAAACCGAGCTGGGGGTACAGCAGACCGCGATCGATGTCGCCATGGACGACTGGGCACTTGCCACGGTGT
>JAODAO010000456.1 GCA_025463465.1 Glaciihabitans sp.
TCCAAGCACTCGAACCGTACGGTCGAGCAGGTCAACAAAGACATCGACCGCGACAAGATTCTCAGCGCAGCTGAGGCTCTCGAATACGGACTCATCGACCAGGTCCTCACCAGCCGGAAGAACCTTCCGACGCTCGTCAAGTAGGTCAAGTCGGCATTCACGCCGGTAACAGGAAAGCGGCCGCTCCCTCGGGGGCGGCCGCTTTTCTGTGTTGTTGGTGAGGGTTGGGCTACTTCTTTTTACGGCTGGTGAGAACGAGCGTGACAGCAATAGCAATGCCGACCGCCACAACCGCGCCGCCTATCCAGAGGACGTCGGTCAGATCAGCATCCGCGGCCGCTGTCGGGGCGTCGGGGGTGTCGCCCTCGGGTGCCGCGGTTGCCGAACTGTCGGGTGTTGTGCCACACACGGGGGCGGAGGAACTGCCAGCGCTTACCGGTGTTTCCGCTATCGGCGCCCAGGTGAAGGTGAACTCGTCATCGACGGTATGTCCATCCGCCGACACGACCTGCCAAATTACCGTGTAGGTCCCGGCAGCGCCGATGGCCGCTGGAGTGGACATGGTCGCGTCGGTCACCGAGACGCACCCGTCGCCGTAGTACAGGCCGTCAGCGTCCTTCACCTGAAGCCCAAAGCCGCTTCCTTCGCCGCCGAGGTCCAGGAGCGCCTCGTTGGTGGTGATCGAAAACTCTTCCGGCAGTTCCGTCAGGGTTTCGCCCGCGGCCGGCGTTGATGCCACCAGGTAGTTGTGCGCCTGCGCCGGGGAGGCGAGACCGAGTACCGGCACGGCCGCGACAACCGCCGCGGCCGCAGCGAGGACAACGAAGCGGGTGATGGCGCGCTGTGATGGCGAGCGAAGATCGCCGGCCGAAGCGGTGGAACGCGACACGAGGCTTACGCGGCGTTCTTGCGACGGGCGGTGATGCCGAGGACGAGACCGACCGCGCCGAGGACGAGTCCGGCCAGGCCGAGGATACGGGCCAGGACGTCGTCGGTGCCGGCATCGGAGGTGGTTGCCGTGTCGGTATCTTCCTCAGCGTGGTCGTCGTCTGTCGTCGCCGCACCATGGTGGTCGCTCGGAGCGGAGTCGTTGATGTAGAGGACGGGAGCGGGGTGTTCGGCGTCGTCTTCGGTCTCACTCCAGCTGACAACGGTGCCATCCGTGTAGGTCTGCTCGGCGGGCAGCGCAATCGAGCCCGTGTCGGGGACCGGGCCGAGCGACAGGGCGAACTGCTGCAACTGGCCCGAGATGATCTCGGAGCCGGAGTCAGCGGTCCAGATGACGGACGTGGCGGCCTCGGTGATCTCACTCTCGCCGACCTCGACGGGCTCCGGCAGTGTCTCGCGGACGATTTCCGTCGTCCAGCCGGTAACCGGTACGTAGCTGACGCTGGTGAAGGGTGTGTCCGTAGGCAAGGACACCTCCACCTTGTTCGTCGCCGCGGTAGCCGATTCGTTTGGCACCTTAAAGGTGACCAAGGAGTAGCTGCCGGCGACGGCGGCGTTCGGGTTGATGGAGACGTGGGCGCTGGCCGCCAGGGGAACGGCGACGGCCATTGCGACTCCGGCAAAGATCGCGATGGTGGACTTGGTCAGGGTGTTTCTGTTCATTGTGGGTGAGTCCTTGGGTATACGTGGTCGCGCAGGGCGCCACAAAAGATGGGGCGGGGGATGCCGCGAGTATGCGGCGGGCGAGTGCCCGGGGTGCTCGAATGAGCGGAGGAACCGCGCTGTTGCCAACGAGGGCGTGATCAGGCGGTAAGTGATACCGGCGGTCCGCGGTGTCGCATCGGCGAGATGAGGGTGCCAATGACGCGGGGGAGGATACGGTCGACGCAGCCCACTCGGGCAAACCCCGGGTGAGTGGCGACGGGAAGCAACGAAATGAGGGCACGCAGCGTTGCAAGGAAGAGGGACGCCGTCTCGCGAACCGTAACGAGTGCGTTTTCGGCGTAGCGCACCGCGAGGATCGTCACCAGGCCTGCGACCACGTGCGCCAGCCACATGGCTGAGGAGTGGGTCACCATCGGCGCCCCGTCGGCGATTACCCCGATTGTGACGGAGCCGGAAGAGTGTCCCGCGTGCGCGGCCGATTCAAACAACGAGGCCGTTGCCGAATCGTTCACGGTACCGGCGCTGCTCATCGTGCTGAACAGGCCGTGGAACAACACCTGGCTGACACCGACAGCAAGCGTAGTCCGCCACAGGGACATGACGCGTCCGGCCAGGGCGATACAGACCAGCGTTGACATCGCGAGGGTGAACGACAATGCGGCCGCGGAGGGCAGTGCTCCACCGCCGAGAACGTGGGAGAAGGCGGCGACGAAGGTGGCGAAAAATGCCGCGAGGGTCCCGCGCAGGACGCGTGCCCATCTCGTTGCCTGATCCACCGCGGCCCCTTTCCGGTAACTATCGTCCCACAGCCCATCAGCCTGAGCGTGCGCGAGGCCCCCAATCTCCCCATGCGAGCGGCGCGCCACCAGCGCAAAGCGCCACCATGCCCACCCTTGTCAGCGGTACGGGTTAGGCTCAAGTAAGACCAAGCACGTTGGACGAGGGAGAACGACCGTGGCCCGCATAGGGGAAAGCGCAGACCTGCTGAAATGTTCTTTCTGCGGAAAGAGCCAGAAGCAGGTCCAGCAGCTGATCGCCGGACCTGGCGTTTACATCTGCGACGAGTGTGTTGAGCTCTGCAACGAGATCATCGAGGAGCGGCTGGCGGAAGCTGGCGAGGAAGTGTCGAGTGAATTCGACCTGCCTAAGCCACGCGAGATCTACGCGTTCCTCGAGGAATACGTCATTGGCCAGGACGCCGCCAAGCGTGCACTGTCCGTCGCCGTATACAACCACTACAAGCGCATCCGTGCCCGTGCCACCATCGGCCCCGCCGATGCGCTGATGGACGACGTGGAAATCGCGAAGTCCAACATCCTGCTCATCGGACCCACCGGATGCGGGAAGACCTATCTCGCCCAGACCCTGGCGAAGCGTCTCAACGTGCCTTTCGCCGTGGCGGATGCGACAGCACTCACCGAGGCCGGTTATGTGGGCGAGGACGTGGAGAACATTCTCCTCAAGCTTATCCAGGCCGCAGACTACGACGTCAAGCGTGCCGAGACCGGCATCATCTACATCGATGAGATCGACAAGATCGCCCGCAAGGCCGAGAACCCTTCCATAACCCGCGACGTCTCAGGCGAAGGCGTCCAGCAGGCGCTGCTGAAAATCCTTGAAGGCACCGTCGCCTCCGTCCCCCCGCAGGGTGGGCGCAAACATCCGCACCAGGAGTTCATCCAGGTCGACACCACAAACGTTCTCTTCATCGTGGCTGGCGCGTTCGCGGGCCTTGAGGAGATCATCTCTCAGCGCGCAGGCAAAAAGGGGATCGGTTTCGGCGCCCCGCTGCACAGCAAGGGTGATGACGTGAACCTCTTCGGTGAAGTACTACCGGAAGACCTACACAAATTCGGACTCATTCCCGAATTCATCGGTCGCCTCCCCGTGGTTACCACGGTCACGCCGCTCGACCAGGCAGCCCTGATGGAAATCCTCACCGTTCCACGCAACGCCCTGGTCCGCCAGTATCAGCGCATGTTCGAGATCGACGGCGTCGAACTCGACTTTGACGCCGAAGCGCTCGAGTCCATCGCCGACCTGGCCGTTCTGCGAAAGACCGGAGCCCGCGGGCTCCGCGCCATCATGGAAGAAGTGCTCGGGCCGATCATGTTCGACATCCCGTCCACCGACGACGTCGCCCGGGTGATTGTGACAAAGCAAACAGTGTTGGCCAATGCGGCTCCCACCATTGTGCCGCGCAGTACCCTGCGCGAAGAGAAGTCGGCCTAACAGCCTCACACGGTCGCGTCGAGACCGTCTGGTCGGTGCCACCGCAATAGCGGTGGGCCGGCCAGTGGGTTCTTGTGGCGCCAGTTGAATTCATTAGCGGCATCCGATGCCGATTCACCGGAGGATCGATCGCCATCATCCAGCCCATCTCCGCAGGTGTCGTTGGGGCGATCACGGGTTTCGCCAGCACGTTCGCGCTCGTTATCGCCGGTCTTCAGGCGGTCGGGGCCACCCCGGCGCAGGCGGCATCCGGGCTTCTGGTGTTGTGCATCAGCCAGGCCATCAGCGCGATGCTGCTCTCGTGGCGTTACAAACTCCCGCTTTCGTTCGCCTGGTCGACCCCTGGAGCGGCTCTGCTCGTCGCGGCCCAGTCCACCACCGGCAACTTCGCAGCCGCCGTTGGTGCCTTTGTCGTCTGTGGGCTGCTGATCGTTGTTACTGGGCTCTGGCCAGCGCTCACCCGCGCGATGACGCGGATTCCCAAACCGATCGCGAGCGCCATGCTCGCCGGTATTCTCTTCCCGATCTGCATTGTTCCCGTTACCGCGGCGGTCGAGATCCCGCAACTCGCGCTCCCCATCATCGTGGTGTGGTTGGTCCTGTACCGGTTCGCCGTGCGCTGGGCGGTACCAGCGGCCCTGATTGTGGCCATCGTCATTATCGGGTTCACCGCGACGGACGGGTGGCTGTCCGGCGCAGCGATCGTCCCTCAGCTGGAGTTCGTCCTGCCGCAGTTCGATCCGCTGGTTATCGTCAGTCTCGGACTACCGCTGTACGTAGTCACAATGGCGGGGCAAAACGTCCCTGGCTTTGCCGTCCTCAGCACCTTCGGGTACACCAACCCGCCCGCCTCCGCCGTCCTTGTTGGCTCCGGAGCCCTCGCCGCCGTTGGCTCGGTGTTCGGCGGCCACGCGATCAATCTCGCAGCGCTGTCAGCGGCGCTGATGGCGGGCCCTGACGCGCACCCGGACCCCCACAAACGCTGGCTCTCCTCGTTTGCCGGTGGGGCAACATACGTCGTTCTCGGGCTCGGAGCGGGACTCGCCACGGCCCTCGTGGCGGCGAGCCCGCCCCTGCTGATCACGGCGGTTGCCGGCCTGGCGATGCTCGGTGCCCTCATTTCGGGCATCACTGTGGCGTTAGAGGAGCCACAGCATCGTCTCGTGGCGATTCTCACTTTCCTCGTCGTCGCTTCCGGCATTGTTGTGGCGGGCATCGGCTCGGCTTTCTGGGGGCTCGTCGTCGGCGGCCTTGTGATGCTCTGGCTCGGCCGGACGTCGCGTATGAGCCCAGCAGCGCGCTGATTCACCGCACCGGTCGCCCGCACCGGAGACGCGCGGAGGGAATGGTGGACGCCGCCGGGGCGTTGCCATGGAGTGAGTATTCCTAGCAACCTTCCCCTGTCCGTCCTCGATCTTGCCTCGGTCTACAGCGGTATGAGCACGGGAGAGGCGCTACGTCAGACCGTGCAGACCGCTGTCAGGGCGGAGGAGTTCGGCTACCGGCGGTTCTGGGTGGCGGAGCACCACGGGATGCAGGCGGTGGCGAGTTCCGCTCCTGCCGTGCTGATCGGGGCGATCGCCGCGGCGACCAGCACGATCCGGGTGGGCTCCGGCGGCGTAATGCTGCCCAACCATTCGTCGTTGGTCATCGCCGAACAGTTCGGTACTCTCGTGGCGCTGCACGGCGACCGCGTCGACCTCGGCCTCGGCCGAGCTCCCGGCACCGACCAGTTGACCGCATCGGTACTGCGCCGCAACATCGACACCGAGACCGAAGCGGACTTCCCCCGCCAGGTGATGGAGCTGCTCGCCTGGTTCGGTTCCATCCCGCCGCTTGGCAACGGTATCGGTAGCCGCATCGTCGCTATGCCTGGCGCCGGCGACACCCCGCAGATGTGGCTCCTCGGCTCAAGCGGCTACAGCGCGAAACTCGCCGGCTCGCTTGGCCTGCCGTTCGCCTTCGCCCACCATTTTGCCGGGGGCGACAATACCCCGCTGGCGTTCGACCTCTACCGGCGCAGTTTCGAGGCCTCATCGGTGCTGGCGCAGCCGCATTCCGCAGTAGCCGTTGGAGCTCTCGTCGGTGACGACGCGGATGACGCCGCACGGCTGGCCGCGCCGCAGGGGCTGTTTATGATCCGGCTGCGCAACGGCCGTCCCACCCGCATCCCCACGCTGGCGGAGACCGAACGGCACCCATGGACGCCGGCGGAGCTGGCCTTCGTCGCTGAGCGAAACGCCCAGCAGGCGGTTGGCGACATCAGCCATGTGGCCGACCGCATCACCACAATCGCGGAGCAGACCGGCGCGGACGAGGTCATCGTCGCCCCGCAGAGTCCGGACCTTGAAAACAAGATCCGGACCCTGGAAGAGATTCGTAGCGCCTGAGTGCGGGCGGCCTTAGTCGGCCAGGCCCCGGCGCTTGAGCAGCGGCTCGATCTCGGCATCGCGGCCGCGGAAGTCGCGGAAGGCCTCGAGCGGGTCCTTCGATCCACCCACCCCCAGGAGGCGTGAGCGGAAGCGATCTCCGTTGGCACGGGTCAGTCCGCCATTTTCCTTGAACCATTCGACGGTGTCGGCATCGAGTACCTCGCTCCAGATGTAGGAGTAGTAGCCGGCGTCGTAGCCGCCGGAGAAGGTATGCGCGAAGTAGGTGCTGGAGTAACGCGGCGGGACGACGGGATTATCGAGGCCGAAGTCGGCCAGGGCCGCCGCCTCGAATTCTGCGACGTCGGTCACCGTGTCGCCGGCGCCGATGGTATGCCATGCCTGGTCGAGCAGCGCTGCGGTGAGGTATTCAGAGGTCGCAAAGCCCTCGTTGAATGCCGACGATGCCTGCAGTTTGTCGACAAACTCCTGGGGCATAGCCTCGCCCGTTTGATAGTGCACGGCGTAGTTGGCGAGAACCTCCGGCCACAGCATCCACATCTCGTTGACCTGGCTGGGGAACTCAACGAAGTCCCTGAACACATTGGTGCCAGCGAACTTGGGGTAGCTGACGGTGGCGAACAGCCCGTGTATGGCGTGTCCGAATTCATGGAACAGGGTGTTCACCTGGTCGTAGCTGAGCAGGGTAGGCGAGCCGGCCGCTGGCTTGGACACGTTCAGGTTATTGGTGACGATGACCTGGTGCCCCAGCAGCGTGGACTGGGAGATCAGGGAATTCATCCAGGCGCCGCCGCGCTTGGAGTCGCGGGTGTAGAGATCGTAGGTGTACAGGCCGAGTGGGGTGCCGTCCTCGTTGAACACCTCGAAGACGCGCACGTCGGGGTGATAGGCGACCAGGTCAGCGCGTTCGCTGAACGTGACGCCGTAGAGGCGGGTCGCGGCGTAGAAGACACCGTCATGCAGGACCCGTTCTGCCTCGAAGTAGGGGCGCATCTCGGCGGTATCGACGTCGTAGGTAGCCTTACGAACCTTCTCAGAGTAAAAGGCCCAGTCCCACGCGGCGAGATCGAAGCGATCGCCGACGACCTTTTGCAGCTCGGCCTGCTCGGCGCGGGCGTTACGCGCGGCGGCCGGGGCAAGCCGGCGCAGCATGGAATCGACGGCCTCGGGCGTTTTGGCGGTTTCGTCTGAGGTGACGAAAGCCGCGTGGTTGTTGTAGCCGAGGAGGGCGGCGCGTTCCGCCCGAAGCCTGGTGATTTCCAGGACAAGTTCCCGGTTGTCGAACTCGCCGCCGCGGATACCGCGGGATCGGGAGGCGGTCATGATCCGTTCGCGCAGGGTGCGGCTGGTCAGCGCGGACAGCGCGGGGTGCCCCGTGGGAAGAACGAGGGTGATCAGGAACTTGCCGTCGAGGCCTCGCTCGGCAGCTGCGGCTGCCGCTGCCGAGATTTCACCGGCGTCCATCCCGTCGAGTTCATCAATATCGTCCACCACAACGGCGAGGGCGTTGGTGTCGGCGAGAAGGTTTTTTTCAAACCGTGTGGTGAGGGTGGAGAGGCGGAGATTGAAGTCGCGCAGCTTCGTTTTGGCGTCCTCGTCCAGTCCGGCCCCGGCATGGGCGAACTCGGTGTGGTATCGCTCGATGAGATAAATGGCCTCGGCGTCGAGGCACAGCGAGTTGCGCTCGTTGTAGAGGGTGTCGATGCGGGCGAACAGTGCCGGGTCGAGCCGAATGGCGTCGGAATGTGCCGCAAGCAGCGGAGCGATCTCCTCCTCGAGATCGTTAGTGAAATCGGTACTGTCCGCCGAGGACTTATTGAAGAAAACGGTGGCGACCCGTTCGAGGGTTTGCCCGGCGCGCTCGAGCGGAAGCAGGGTGTTATCAAACGTGGGGGAGTCGGGGTTGCCCGTCACCGCGGCGATTTCGGCGAGATGCTCGGCCATGCCCTGCTCAAAAGCGGGACGGTAGTGCTCGTCGCGGATTTCTGCGAAGGGCGGCAATCCGTAGGGGAGGGTGCTGGGGGTGAGGAACGGGTTCGTCATCTGCCCAGCCTAGGCGGGGCTCCGCCCACCACCGCCGTGTCGCGTATGCGGCGGGCGGGGTCGAACGGTTGATGTGCACTGCAATGACTACGAAGTCACCGTGGCGCTCGTGTGGTCGGTTTATAACCCCGCCAGGTGACGCCAATGACACCGGATCCTCGCCGGCTCCGACAACGGAGCAGGCGAAGCCGGTCGGTCAGTGGTTGTAGTCCTGCTCGTCATCCAGGTTGCGCACGGTTATCTCGCCGCCGGAATTCACCCGGATTACGGTGCCGTCGTCCAGCTCCACAACGGGGCGGCCCTCCAGCCAGGTGAGCGTCCAGCGCCACTGGCCGGTCTCCACACCGGCGAGGTCGTTCTCGACGGATGCGATCGCGGCGACAACGTCTGCGCTGAGGCGAGCGGGGGCCTCGGCCCCAACGCTCCACCGTGTGCCAAGCTGCATCACTTCACCGCCATGTCGTAGGTGACCCACGTCGTTTTGGCGGCGAGGGTGTTGTAGAGGCGTTGCGCGTCGAGGTTGTCGCTTGCGGTGATCCAGCGCACCATGGGCGCGCCACTTTCACGGGCGATGTCATTGACCCGACCGATGAGGGCGGTGGCGGCCCCGCTGCCGCGGGCCTCGGGAGCGGTGAATAGGTCGTCGAGGTACACCCCGATGCCGTCGCCGAGAAGCCGCGCGAAGCGCCGGTAGTGGGCGAGAGCGACGGGGCGATCATTGTCGTCCACGGCGACGAGGCCAAACGCCTCGTAGCCGGCATCCATCAACCACGCCCAGACGCGGTCGGCTTTATCGTCGCCGAGGGGCGTGTTGTAGAACTCGCCATACCCGGCGTACAGGCGCTGCCAGGCCTCGCGGTCACCGGTGGCTAAATCGCGGACGGTGATCATACCTCCGCCTGCTCCACCAGGACGATGTCGGTGACCGAAACGGCATCGGCGGCGAGGAAGTTGACCTCGGCGATGCGGCCGACCGCGCTGAGGTCGTCGAGCGCCAGCTGCAGCTGCTCCGGCCCGCTGATGGTCGCGGAGACCACCTCGGTCTTCTGGGACGCCTTGGCGTCGGTCTTGGCGCGGCGGATGCTGATCAGGGCCTCACTGACGAGGGGAAGCAGGCCGGACGGCTCCGCCTCACCGCGCGTGGTCGGCCAGGGGGCAACGTGCACGGAACCCTCGTGGGTCCAGCTCCACACTTCCTCCGTCGCGAACGGGATGAAGGGAGCGAAGAGGCGAAGCAGAACATCGACGGCCTCGCGCAGGGTGCGTACGGCGGATGCCTGGCCCTCGGGCGTACCGGCACCGTAAGCGCGTTCCTTGACCAGCTCGAGGTAGTCATCGCAGAAGGTCCAGAAGAACTGCTCCGCGCTCTCCAGGGCCTTCGCGTGGTCGAATGCGTCGAACGCAGCCGTGGCGACGGTGACCACCCGATCCAACTCGGCGAGCAAGTCGGTGTCCAGCGGGTTCGCCACACCGGTCTCGACGGTCGGTTCCGGGAACGAATAGACGAACTTGGCCGCATTCAACACCTTGATCGCCAGGCGACGGCCGATCTTGATCTGCTTGGGGTTCTGCGGGTCAAAAGCCGCGTCGGTACCGAGGCGGCTGGAGGCTGCCCAGTAGCGGACCGCGTCAGAGCCGTGGTCGTCGAGCATCGCGGCCGGGGTGACCACGTTGCCCTTGGACTTGGACATCTTCTTGCGGTCGGGGTCGACGATGAAGCCGGAGATGCCGGCGTTCTTCCACGGCACAACTCCGTGCTCCAGTTCGGAGCGCAGGACGGTGGAGAACAACCAGGTGCGGATGATGTCCTGGCCCTGGCTGCGCAGGGAATACGGGAAAACGAGTGAGAACAATTCGGGATCGCGCTCCCAGCCGCCGGCGATCTGCGGGGTGAGGGATGACGTCGCCCAGGTGTCCATGATGTCGACCTCGCCGGCGAATCCGCCGGGGATACCACGCTGTGACTCGTCGTAACCGGGGGCCGTTTCCGACGCCGGGTCGACGGGCAGGGATGCCTCGCTTGGCACGATCGGAGTCGACTTGTTGCCGTCCGCGTCGAGTTCGTCCCAGACGGGGATCGGAACACCGAAGAACCGCTGGCGGGAGATCAGCCAGTCGCCGGTCAGGCCGCCGACCCAGTTCTCGTAGCGCACACGCATGTGGTCAGGGGTGAAGTTGATTTCCTTGCCACTGCTCAGCAGCTTCTCGCGCAATGTGGCGTCGCGGGCGCCGTTTTTGATGTACCACTGGCGGGTCGAGATGATCTCGAGTGGCTTGTCGCCCTTTTCGAAGAACTTGACGGAGTGGCTGATCTTTTTGGGATCGCCGATCATCTCGCCGCTGGCCTGCAGCAGTTCAACGATTTTGGCCTTGGCGCTGAATACGGTTTTGCCGGCGATCTCGGCGTACGCGGCGAGGGCGGCCTCCGAGGTGATCGCCTCGGGGGCCTCGGCGATGATGCGTCCGTCTGCGCCGAGGATGGTGCGGTTCGGCAGGTCAAGTTCACGCCACCAGATCACGTCGGTGACATCGCCGAAGGTGCAGATCATGGCGATGCCTGATCCCTTGTCCTTCTGGGCTAGGTGGTGGGCGACGATGGGAACCTCGACACCGAACAGCGGCGTGGTGACGGTGCTCCCGAACAGCGCCTGGTAGCGCTCGTCGTCGGGGTGGGCAACGAGGGCGACGCAGGCTGCGAGCAGCTCCGGGCGGGTTGTCTCGATGTGAATGTCGGTACCGTCCGGGGCGTGGAAGGCGAGGCGGTGGTAGGCCGCCGGCATTTCCTTGTCCTCGAGCTCCGCCTGGGCCACAGCCGTGCGGAACGTGATGTCCCACAGCGTGGGTGCGTCGGCCTGGTATGCCTCACCGCGTTCGAGGTTACGCAGGAATGCGCGCTGGGCTGCGGTCTGTGCCTCGTCGCCGATGGTCCGGTATGACTGTGTCCAGTCGACGCTCAGACCGAGTTTGCGCCAGACGTCCTCGAACTGCTTCTCGTCCTCGACGGTGAGCTTCTCGCAGAGTTCGATGAAGTTGCGACGCGAGATCGGCAGCTGGTCGGCCGCTTTGGATGACGCATTGTCGCCGCCCTCGAGCGGCGGGGTGAACGACGGGTCGTAGGGAAGCGACGGGTCACAGCGCACACCGTAGTAGTTCTGCACACGCCGTTCGGTCGGCAGGCCGTTGTCGTCCCAGCCCATCGGGTAGAAGATCTGCTTGCCCTGCATTCGCTGGTACCGAGCGATGAGGTCCATGTGCGTGTAGCTGAAGACGTGACCGATATGCAGCGAACCGGATGCCGTCGGCGGGGGAGTGTCGATCGAGAAGATCTGGTCCCGGGTCTTGGACCGGTCGAAGCGGTAGGTGCCCTGCTCCTCCCAGACCTGGCTCCAGCGGCCCTCGAGACCTTCGAGGGCGGGCTTCTCCGGGACGCGGTTCTGGCTGGTGCTCACGAGGGGACAGTCTAGGAGGCGCGGACGCCGCCTGTTCTCACCACCCGACGGATC
>JAODAO010000007.1 GCA_025463465.1 Glaciihabitans sp.
ACCCCGAGCGCGACCCCCACGACCGGCGTGATGTACGTGACGGTGGAGGTGGCGGTGGGACCCCACGCCCGCAGGACGTTCATGTTCCAGAGGAACGCGACCCCCGTGCCGATGGCGCCGAGCACCAGCAGGCTGAGCACAATCGGCGGGTTCAGCGACACCGGGCCGAGCGCGATGAAGGGGGTGAGCAGCAACATCACCACCGCCCCCATCCCGATCTGCATCGTCGCGCTCGTCAGCCCCGGGACACCGTGGTTCATCACGAATTTGCGCAGATAGGCGAAGGTGAACCCGTAGGAGATCGCGGCGCCGAGGCAGGCCAGCTGTCCGGCAAGCTCCGTCAGGGGCGAATCCGTTGCGCCCGTCGCCCCGAACCGCCACGGACCGATGATCACCACCACCCCGAGGATGCCCACAACAACACCGACGACCTGGGCGCGCACCAGCTTCTCCACCCGGAACGCGAGGGTCGCCATGAGGGCGGTGGCGATCGGGGTGGTCGCGTTGTAGATACTCGCCAGCCCGGAAGAAACATACTGCTCGGCCCAGGCGAAGCAGAGGAACGGGATGGCGGAGCCCGTGACGCCGACCACGGCGAAGTGGCCCCAGAGGGCGGGGGAGCGCGGCAGCTTTGTGCGGGTGACCAGCATAATCAGGCCGAGAGTGATGGCCCCGAGCACCAGCCTGCTCCACGCCACCTGGCCGAAGGAGACGCCGCCGAGCGCCACCTTCATAAACAGGAAGCTCGCGCCCCAGATGACACCCATCGCTGCGAACTGCAGACCAACACCAAATTTGCCCGCATCGTTTGTGCGAGCACGGTTGTGGCGAGCACCGGGTTGGTTGCCTGTTGCCGGGGTGGGCGCCGGTGCCGGTGCGGGAGAGCTCATGGATGCAACTGTAGGGGGCGCCACCGTCGGTGACGACTACCCGCGTTTGCGGAAGCAGCCGGTGAAAACATCCACCATTCGGCGGAAGGCGGACGACAGGTGGTCGGAGAAGTTATTGGAGATACTGAACGACTCCATCGCCACCCGCATGTTGCCCTCGGCGAGCACCGCGTTGATGTGGAAGGCGCGGGCGTCCTGCACGCTGCGGAAGGACAACCCGAGCTCGCGCGCGGTGTCCGCCAGGAGAATGAGCTGGTCGGCGTCGGCGGCTTTCGCGAGGCTGTGCAGGCTGGGGGAATCAACCCCGTCGAGCAGCCATCCCGATGCCTCGGCATCGAGGGCACCGGCCTCGAGCATGCCGAGCACCCTGGTGGCTTCGGCGAGCCGGATCTCCTGCATGGCGACGTTCGCGTCGCGCAGGGGACCGACTTCACCCGGTGCTGAGGAGGTCATGCTTCACCATAACTCGCGCATCGGTGCCGCTGGATGGCGCGGGCATAAATGCGCCGCCGGGTCGGTTGACGGTGATGTGGGAACAGTCCCGCGGGAGGTGGCGTGGAATGAACAACCAGACAATAGTGAGCGAGAACCCGACCTTCAGCGCGCCCAGCGTCGTCCCCACCTCCGTGGCGAAGCCCGCCCCCGAAGTGTGGCAGCCCGGCACCCCGCGCCTCGAGATCACCGGTGTGGTTGAACACGGCAATGCCTGGGGTCGCCTGCTCGGTTTCCCCACCGCCAACCTTCCGCTGGACAACCACGACGTCGACGGCGTGTGGGCGGGAACCGTGCGCTTCGTCGAGGGCGCGAACGAGGAGACCGGCAACCCCGGCCGCGAGGTCGAGTACGTCGCCGCGATCTCCATCGGCACCAGACAGACCTACTACTCCGACGGGGTACGCCTGCTCGAGGCCCACCTGCTGGACTTCGCCGGGGACCTCTACGGCATCCCCATCACCGTTGGCCTGCACGAACTGGTGCGCGGCCAGGTGAAGTTCGCCGGCTCCGACGAACTCGTCGCCCAGCTCATCGTCGACGTGCAGGACGTGCGCCACTGGGCCGCAAGCAACCTGGCCGGTGCCGCGCAACTCGGCTGAGTTGCCTACCCCGGCGGCTATCTCACCAGCCGCAGGCGAGCGCGACGTAGTTGTAAAACTGCTGTTTCACTTCGTCGCTTGACGGCAGGGTGAACGTCGCGTCGGTGAAGGCGCCGGCGTCTACGTGGAATGGCAGCAGCGTTCCCACCTTGTCCTCCGCGACCACGTGTGGGTCACAGCGCGCCGGCGTGAACGACAGGGTCACGGTGTGGGGCTCCGAGGTGGCGGTGAACGCCAGGTCGAGCTCACGCAGTTCGCCCTCGGGTTGCTGCAGCAGCACGGTACTGCCGATCGACTCGAGGTGCACCTCGCCGGCCGCGCTGGTGGGAGTGACGGTGAGGTCGAGTTGCGCGACGGGCTGGCCTGCGACATCCACCACCCGCAGTTGCTCGGCGACAGTGATGGCCGCGACCGCCTCGAAGGCCTCGCGGCTGCAGTCCTGTGCGTGCACCAGCTCGAGTGATCCGAACGGGTCGGCGGGGGTAAAGGTCGCGGACTCGGCCCCCGTGCCCGGGGTGTCCTCGTCGGAGATGGTGAGGGTCACGGACGCCTCAACGGTGTTGATGTCGGTGTTGGTGTTGGTGTTGGTGTCGGAGTCAGTGTCGCAGTTCGGATCCGGCAGTCGTACCTTGAAGTCGGTGGTCGCCCCGGCGAACACCCGGGACGGTGCCGAGGGGGCTGACACCGGTTCGGCGAAGTAGTCGGAGGTGAACTCCGCCGACTCGACGGTGACGGTGCGCTCGCCGTTGTTGGTGACCTGGATCTGCAGGCCGCGGATGGAGTAGTCCTCCCGGTGCTGCAGGACAGACACCTCGAGCCGGGCGAGGTCGTCCGTAAGCGCCAAAGCGTCGGGGGATGTGTCGCCGGTCGACGTCTGGACGGTGCCGGGGGACGCGGTGCCGGTGGCGGTGCAGCCGGCGAGGAGTACCAGGAGAAGGGCGCTGGCCGCGGCGCGCAGCATCCCCCTGCCTGGAAGATTTCGCTGCGGCCGCGACTCGCGCTCGTCCATTTGGTTGCCGTTAACCCCAGATACGCTTCGAGACGATGTCGGCGCCATCGCGCAAGGCGCGGAGCTTGGCCCAGCCGATGTCGGTCGCGATGAACTCGTAGCTGGCGAAGGTGTCGAGGCCGCAGTCGATGCCGGCGAGAACGCGGGTGGGATCACCAACCGCGTCGATGGAGGCCTGGATGCGGTTGGCGACAACCTGGGGGTGCTCGAGGTAGTTGGTGGTGACGTCGATGACCCCGGGGATCAGCAGCATGCCGTCGGGCAGCGGCTGGTCACGGAACGCGACGCTCTCGTGCTCGTGGCGCGGGTTGCCGAGCGGGATGCTCAGCGCGCCCACCTTCGCCTCATACAAAAGGGGAAGCAGGTCGGCCACGGGGACGTCGTCCTGGTGCGGGCCCTGCCAGTTTCCCCAACACACGTGCAGGCGAACCTTCTCGGCCGGGATGTTCACCAGCGCTAGGTTCATGGCCTCGATGTGCAGGCGCACCCGGTCGAGGAACACGCTCAGCGGCTGGTCGCCGAACTCGATGACCCGCTCCATGGCGAGGTCGGGGGCGTCGAGCTGCAGGATGTGGCCCTGGCCGACGATGTATTCGTATTCCTTGCGCAGCTCTTCGGCGACACCGAAAACGTAGTCGGCGTCGGTGGCATACGCCGGGTTGTCCTTCGAGCGCAGCATGGTGGTGGTGACAATGCCGGGGGATGCCGCGGAGATGAAGGTCTCGGCGAACTGGCCAGGGCGTTCGGTGAGGGCGCCGTCGAAGACGCCGAGGTCGTAGCTGATGCCGGCGAGGTCGTCCTCGTAGTGCACAGCGTCCTGCGCCTGGGCGGTGTCCCAGACCCGGGCGAGGTCCTCGGCGATGCCGATCTGGCTCTCGCCGAATTTGGCCCACTCGGGGAACTTCTGCAGGTCGAGGGACTGCTTGCGCTGGCTGATGCCGCCGAACCCGCTCATCCGCTCGGTCACGTAGGTGCTAAAACCGACCCGCGGAACTTCACCGTCGTTCGCCACGTCGATGCCGGCGTCGCGCTGGCCATCGAGCACCAGGTCGAGGGCCTTTTTGACCTCGCGGTCGAAGTCCTCCTGGTTGTAGGCGCGGCCACGCTCGCGCGCGACGAGCAGCTTTGTCAGCTCGGGGGTGCGTGGGAGGCTGCCCGTGTGGGTGGTCAGGATGCGATCGGTACTCTGCTTCACACTTTCGAGCGTAGGGGCAGACGGTTGCCCCGGGGAGCCACCGGTCATTGTTCGACACGCGTTGGCCCGGCTGCGGATAAACTCTGCGAAGGGATACTGCCCCCGACGCCGCTGCCGAGGTGATCGCCAGTGTCCGTTTTGTGTGGCGCCGCCCACGGACCAGGCCGCACAGGGGGTGGACAATGCCAACGATCGATTCGACGACACCGCCCGCGGCGAACCCCGTTGGCACCGGCGCCGGCGCCGCAGCTGGCTCTACCGTCACTGCCCCCGGCTCCAGCTCCGACGTTCCCGATGCCCCGGTGAAAACATCCACCTCGCTCAGCGCGATGATCAGGCAACGCTTCCAGCGGCGCAGGGTGCGGGTGGAACGGGTCGCCCGCAGGATCAACGGCAACCGCACCCTTCGTGTCGCCGCCCGTATCGGGCTCGGGGTCAACTCTCTTGTGCACATCGTGCTCGGCGCCCTCGCCATCAGCGTCGCGCTGGGTCTCGGCGGGAACGCCAGCACCAGCAGCGCGCTTGAGGCCATCGCCAAGTATCCCGGTGGCTACGTCATCCTCTGGGTCGGCGCCGGCGCACTCTGGGCACTGTCCCTGTGGCAGCTGACCGACGCGGTCTGGGTGACCGCTCCGAAGCGTCGCCTGCGGGTGACCCGCCGCCTCGGCAACGTCGGCCGCGCGATCAGCTTCGCCGCCATCGGCACGGCCACCGCCGTTGTCGCTGCTGGGCTGACCGACGGGGATGAGCCAACCACCTACGAGGTGGGCGAGACGCTGCTCGGCACTACCGAGGGCGCCATCTTGCTGATCGTCGCCGGTGGCACCATCATCACGCTCGGGATCACCTCGATCTTTCGCGGTGCCTCCCGCAACTTCCGCCAGGAGAACGCCGACCTGCACGGCGCCGTGGGGTACATCGTCGACGTGCTCGGCATTTTCGGTTACATCGCCAAGGGCTTCGCGTTGGTGGTGGTCGGTGCGCTCGCCGGATACGCCGCGATCTTTACCGATCCCAGCCAGGTCGTTGGCCTGGACGGAGCCCTCGCCTACCTCGGTCGCCTGCCGCTCGGCACCACCATGACCGCGATCGTCGGTGGTGGGTTTGTGGCCTACGGCCTTTACCTGCTCGCGCGTTCCGTCTATCTGCGCACCGAGCTCAGCCGTTCCGGCGCCCGGATCTGATTCTTTCCACAGCCCGATGCCGGCGTGTCCGATGCTTGCCTGTCCGATGCTGGCCTGCGTTCCGGACGCGGCGTCCTTGGTGTCTGTGCTGATCGCACGGCCTGTGCCCAGGAGCGGAAAGCAGGCAGCCGATCCATCCGCGGATGCGGAGTGAGGACAGCTCTAACCACGCATAAACGGGGATAGAGTGATGTTTATGCCTCAGGTTCGAATTAAGGATGCCGCCGCCTTTTTGGGGGTCAGCGACGATACCGTGCGCCGCTGGATTGACAATGGCACCCTCCCCGCGTCGAAGGATTCTTCGTCGAGGACGGTGGTCGACGGACTCGCCCTTGCCCACCTCGCCCGCAAAAATGCCGTCCTGCCCGAAGACACCTCGGACGTCGGGCGGTCCGCCCGCAACCGGTTCGTTGGCCTGGTGACCGACATCGTGATGGACACGGTTATGGCCCAGGTGGAGATCCAGTGCGGACCCCACCGGGTCGTGTCGTTGATGAGCAGCGAAGCCGTTCGCGAGCTCGGCCTTGAACTCGGATCCGTGGCGATCGCCGTTGTGAAAGCCACCACCGTGATGGTCGAAACCCCGCTGGAAAGGGCCTGACATGTCCCGGTCTGCCCGAGCTGCCCGTTCTGCACAAAATGCCCGAGCTATCCGAGCTACGGCACTGGTCGCATCGCTGGGCCTGGCAGTGTTCGCGCTCGCCGGCTGCGCAGCATCCACCTCGGCGGAATCCACACCGGCCGCGACACCTACCGCCAGCACGGCGGCCCTCTCCGGGGACGTCACCGTCTTTGCCGCCGCATCGCTGAAGGCCACCTTCACCGAACTGGCCGCTGACTTCAAGGCCGACAACCCCGGCACGACCGTCGCGCTGAACTTCGCCGGGTCCTCCGATTTGGTCACCCAGATCACCGAGGGTGCCCCGGCCGACGTGTTCGCCTCCGCCGACACGAAAAACATGACCAAGGTCACCGCCGCGTCCCTCAATGAGGGGGAGCCAGTCGACTTCGCGACCAACGTGCTCGAAATCGCCGTCCCGCGGGGAAACCCCGCCGGGATCACCGACCTCGCTTCCCTCGCCGAGACCGACGTCAAGCTGGTCGTCTGCGCCCCCGCGGTGCCGTGTGGTGCCGCCACCGTTGCCGTGGAAACCGCGTCCGGAGTCGCCCTCACTCCCGTCAGCGAGGAGTCCTCCGTCACGGACGTGCTGGGCAAGGTGACCTCGGGTGAGGCGGACGCCGGCCTGGTCTACGTGACCGACGTGTCGACCGCAGGCGACGCGGTCGAGGGAATCCCCTTCGACGAGTCGAGCGAGGCCGTCAACACGTATCCGATCGTTGCGTTGAAGGACTCGGACTCGGTGGATGTCGCCCAGGCGTTTGTCGACTACATCGCGAGCGACGCCGGGCAGGACGTGCTGCAGGCCGCCGGGTTCGGGGCTCCCTAACCGTTATGTCCTTTGCCCCGGCTCGCTACTCCGGTGTTCCCCGCTGGGTCATCGTCATCGCCGCCGTCGGCGCAGCCTTTGTGCTGCTGCCGCTGGTGGCGATGGTGCTTCGGGTGAACTGGGCGGAATTCATCCCCCTCGTCACCTCGGAATCGTCCGTCGCTGCCCTGCTGCTGAGCCTGCGGACCTCGACCGCAGCGACAGTTCTGTGTGTCATTTTTGGGGTGCCGATGGCGATTGTGCTCGCCCGCAGCAACTTCTGGGGGCAGAGAATCCTGCGGTCGCTAGTGCTGCTTCCCCTGGTGCTGCCGCCCGTTGTTGGCGGTATCGCCCTCCTCTACACCTACGGGCGCCGTGGGCTGCTTGGCCAGACGTTCGAGATTTTGGGCATCGAGATCGCGTTCTCCACCACCGCCGT
>JAODAO010000081.1 GCA_025463465.1 Glaciihabitans sp.
GGCAGGCCGAGGTCGAGCGGGGTGATGTTGGTGTTGGGTTCGCCGCCGAAGAAGTTCGGGGCGTCCGAGAACATCTTGGTTTTGGTGTTCAGTTCGACGTGCACCTCGAAGCCGAGCACGGGCTCAAACAGCTCGAGTGCCTTGTCGAAGTCCATCAGTTCTGCTGTAGCCATCAGACGGCTCCCTCTGTTGCTGCGAACATTTCGGTGGCGCCGAGATCGGGTGCCTGGCTGAGCAGGGTGTGGCCCCACTTCTCCTCGAGCATCCGCTCGAGTGTTGCGCCGAGCGTGTAGAGACGCTCGTCACCTCGGGCGGGGGCCATGATCTGGATTCCGACGGGCAGGCCGTCCTCCGGTGCGAGGCCGATCGGCAGGCTCATCCCGGGGATACCAGCGAGGTTCGCCGGGATCGTGGTGACGTCGCCGAGGTACATCGCCATCGGGTCGTCCAGCTTCTCCCCCAGCTTGTATGCCGTCGTCGGGGCGGACGGGCTGACAAGTACGTCGACCTGCGCGAACGCAGCGTCGAAGTCGCGCTGGATGAGGGTGCGAACCTTCTGGGCGCTGCCGTAGTACTCGTCGTAGTACCCGGCACTGAGGGCGTAGGTTCCGAGGATGATGCGGCGTTTGACCTCGGCACCGAATCCGGCACCGCGGGTGGCGGCCATCACGTCCTCGACGGTGCCACCGCCCTTCGGGTTGACCCGCAGGCCAAAGCGCACGGAGTCGAAGCGGGCGAGGTTGCTGGATGCTTCGGCGGGCAGGATCAGGTAGTAGGCGGCGACCGCGTACTCGAAGTTCGGGGCGCTCACCTCGATGATCTCGGCTCCGGCATCCGCCATCAGCTCGAGGGACTCGTGGAAACGCTGGCTGACACCGGCCTGGAAGCCGGGGGCGTCCAGCTGCTTGACCACACCAACCCGCAGCCCCTTGAGGGACTCGGCCTTGGCGCCGGCGCGGGCGGCCGCGGCGAACGACGGCCAGGCGTCCTTCAGCGAGGTCGAGTCGCGGGGGTCGTGTCCGCCGATGATGTCGTGCACGAGGGCCGAGTCAAGCACGGTGCGCGAGACGGGGCCGACCTGGTCGAGCGAGGACGCCAGCGCGATGGCGCCGTAGCGCGAGACGGAGCCGTAGGTGGGCTTGACGCCGACCGAGCCGGTGAGGGCTGCAGGCTGGCGGATCGATCCACCAGTGTCGGAACCGAGGGCGATGGGCGCCTCGAAGGCGGACACGGCAGCCGCGGAGCCACCGCCGGATCCACCGGGGATGCGGTCGAGGTCCCACGGGTTGTGGGTGGGGCCGTATGCGGAGTGTTCGGTGGAGGAACCCATCGCGAACTCATCCATGTTGGTTTTGCCGAGCAGGACCAGGTTGGCGTTGTGCAGGCGTGTGACGACGGTTGCGTCGTAGGGGGGAATCCAGCCCTCGAGCATCTTCGACCCGGAGGTGGACGGCATGCCGATGGTGCAGAGCACGTCCTTGATAGCGATCGGCACACCGGCGAGTTCATGCAGGGTTTCCCCCGCGGCGCGTTTGGCGTCGACGGCGGCCGCTGTCTCCAGCGCCGCCGCGTTGACGTGCAGGAACGCCTTGATGTCGCCGTCGACAGCGGTGATGCGGTCGAGGTGGGCCTGGGTGGCCTCGACGGAGGAGATTTCGCCGCTGGTGAGCTTGACACTCAGCTCGGCGGCGCTCAGGTGGATCAACGACATTACTGTTCCTCTCCCAGGATCGCGCTGACGCGGAACCGGCTGCCATCGTGGTCGGGGGCCCCGGCGAGGGCCTGCTCGGTGGTGAGCGTCTCGCCCGGCACGTCAGCGCGGAACACGTTGGAGAGCGGGATGGGGTGACTGGTGGCCGGCACGTCGGGGGTGGCGACCTCGTTTACCTTGGCCACGTTCTCGAGGATGGCGCCGAGATCACCCGTGAGCTTCTCGATCTCCTCGGGTTCCAGCGCGATTCGCGACAGGCCGGCGAGGTGGCGAACCACATCGGGGGTTATTTCAGACATGCGACTCCGTGCGATTGATTGGCCGTAAAACGGCAGAACAGATCAGGCCCCAGTCTAATCCGGCGGGGCCGCGGGAGGTTCCGCCACAGGACGAGCACCCGAGGCCGCGGCGTTCAGCGCAGGATCTCGACGAGGAGCACCCAGGCGTTGGCGACGGACCCGATGAACACCAGTAGCGTTCCGCCGGCGATCCAGTACAGTCCGTGTGGATCCGATCCGAGCAGCATGATCGCCCCCAGCAGGAAGGGGAGGACCTGGATGCCAGCAAGGACGACCTTGGGGAGGGGCCGCCTGCCGCTGTCCCCGACCCCGGATGGTGTGCCGGTCGATGAGCCGCGGAGCGATGGCGACGAGTTGACCGCCCGCAGCATTCGCAAACTCGAGTCGACCTCCAACGCCGTAGCGGCGAGAGTGCCAATGAGGATCTCTGCCCCCAGCCAACGAAGGTCCTGGCCCGGGATGAGGACGGCCCCCGCGCTGACCACAATCAGCAGCAGGGTGGCGATCGTCGCCGCTGCCCGGGACGTCATCGCCGGAATACTGATGATCACCGCAACATTCACACTCATCGCGACGATGATGAGGCCGGCGAGCGCCGCCGCAGCCCCTCCCGTCATCACAAAGAAGTCGCTCCAGTCGTCGCGGGCAACCGTGTACACGGCTGCGCTGGTTAACGCAGCCATGGTGACCTCCGGCGATCGTTGTCACCCGACGCTATCGACACCGGCGTGAACGGTCATCCTCTGGATTCCCCGGCGGCATTGTGCTGTCGGAGTACTGTGCTGTCGGTGCGGCGCGCTGTCGGTGGCGTTGTGTCGTCAGGGCGCCGCTGCGTAGCTGCGAAGCGCCCGGTTGGCGAGGTCACTCACCAGGTGCGCTCGTCGGGTGGCGAGCATTCACCGATGCGGGCCGGCCAGGACGAGCCGGAAATCGAAAAACCCCGAATTGGCCACGGCGAGTTTCCCGCCGGTGGGCCGCTCAAGGCCGTAGTCGGCGAAGGTCACGGGGATGCTGCCGGTTACCTGCAGCCGCGGACTCCCGACGACCACCTCAAACTCGGCGACCACACCGCGGCTGACGCCGTGCGCGGTGAGGACGCCAGCCGCTGAGATGGCCTGACGCCGGGCCACCGCTGGTGGCGAGAACACGGCGGGCACCGACGTTCGGAAGGTAGCCGTGGGAAACAGTGGCGCTTGGAAAACCCGGTTCCGGATGTAGTCGTCCCTGGCGGGCAGCGAGCTGGTGAGGGCGGCAATGCCCACCGTGATCGTCACGGCGGTGACACTGGTGCCCCGCACCTCGATGGTCCCGGAGACGTCGCCGCTCTGTCCCGTGATCCACACGGCGTCCTGGCCGGCGACGGCCTCGACCCGGTATCCGGCGAACGAACCGTCCCCCACACTCCAGCGGCCGTCGAGACCGGCGGCCGCGCCCGCGGAAATCGCGGGTGGAGAGCCGGGAGCGATCGCGGGGACCGGATCGGCGGTCGAGAGCATTTCGAAATCGTGCGGTGTTGGCACGGAGGACCCCAAAAACGCGAAGACAGCGCCGAGCACAAGGACAGCCGCCGCGCCCCAGGCCACCACGAGGATGCGGGTGCGCACGTTAGTGCTTGCTCAGGTTAAGTAGGAATTCTACGGACCCGGTGTCTTCCACCGCGACAAAACCGAGGTCGGGTGCTTCTACCCCGTAGTCGGAGAAGGTGATGGGGATGCTTCCGCTCACCTGCCCCCCGGCCGCGGTCAACACGGCATCGAGCTGCACCTGGACAGGATGTGTGACGCCGTGCAGGGTGAGGTCCCCGGGGGCGGTGAGCGACTGTGGTTGGCCGACGCTGGGGGCCCCGATGGTGACCGGCCCGGTCAACACGAACGTGGCGGTGGGAAATTTTCCCACTTCCAGGGCCGTGTCCCGGAAGTAGGCGTCGCGCGGCGGTTCTGTCGTCGCGATGGACGCGACGTCCAGTGTCAGCTCCGCCGCGGTGAGCGTAAACCCGTCGACGGTGAGTGTGCCCTCGATCTTGTCGGTTCGTCCCGTCACGGTGACGGGATCACCACGAAGCACTTCGTTGACGCGGTAACCGCCGTAGGAGTCGGCCGCCACGCTCCAGCTTCCGCTGAGCTCGTCGGGGGATGTGGTCCCGGTGCTCCCGTCAGTGGGCCCTGCCGGTGTGCTATTTGCCGATGTGGGATCGGTCGGCACGGGCTCCAGCGTCGGTGCCGGCGCCACAACGCTGCGCAGGTAGCTGGCATACAGCGGGGGGCCAGCCAGGTAGGCGATCGCGCCCAGTGCGACCAGTACCCCAACGGTCCACAGGACGATCGTGCGTCTGCGTCGTCCAGCCATCTCGTTACGCTCCCGGTCGCCGTTGGTTCAGGAATATATGAAAATTGTGTCAGTCCCGGGGAGGCAGCGAAATGGTCCAGCGCTACAACCGCGGCTGTGATGTAACACGGCCGAAACAGGGCGCTGTCTAGAATCGGAAGCACACTTAAGTGGAACGGACACCTCCGCTGGCGCCGCCAGGCCGAGTTCAACAGAAACCTCGAAGTGGTTGTAGCTAGTTAGTTGGAGCGACCATGTCTATAGCTGTCCCCGTCCAGAACCCCTCCCCCTCCCCCTTCACTGTCCCGGCCGTTGATATCTCGGCATGGGTGGGCGACGGATCCACCGAGGAGCGCGCGGCCGTTATCGCGGCCATCGATACCGCCTGCCGTGAGGTCGGGTTCATCCAAATCCTCGGCCACGGTATCCCCCGGGCCGTCCTCGATGGCCTTGCCGGGGCGATGGACGACTTTTTCGGCCAGGACCTCGAGACCAAAAAGACCGCGATAGCCCCGAAGGGTTCCAACCGTGGGTACACCCCGCCCAAGGCGGAGTCCCTCAGCCTCAGTCTCGGGGTGGAGGCGGCATCCCGGATGAACGATTTCTTCGAGGCGTTCAACGTCGGTGCCGCCGCCTCGGATTTTCCGCAGTTGGAGCTCAGCCCAAAAACCTACGCCGAGAACCTGTGGCCGGATGTACCCGGTTACCGGGAGGCGATCGACGCCTACTTCGCCGAGGCCGGACGGGTGGCCCGCACCCTGATGCGCGTTTTCGCCGCCGCCCTCGACCTGGAGCCGGACTTCTTCGACGGCTACGCCGACCACTCGATCGATGTGCTGCGGATGAACAACTACGCCCTGCCGCCCGGGACAGTTGACCTCGACGGTGACCTCACCGGTATGGGCGAGCACACCGACTTCGGAATTGTCACCGTGCTCTGGGCCGACCAGGTCAAGGGCCTGCAGGTGCTCGGTGCTGACGGGTCCTGGAACGACGTCTCCCCCGCCGACGACGCGCTGCTGGTCAACCTGGGCGACCTCACGGCGCGCTGGACGAACGAGCGGTGGATGTCTACCCTGCACCGGGTGAAGCCCCCGATCATCAATGGCACCATCGAACGACGCCGCTCCGCCGCGTACTTCCACGACGGCAACGCCGACGCCGTGATCACCGCTATAGCGTCCTGTGTTGCAGACGGTGAGGAGCCGCTGTTCGCGCCGATCACGGTGGATGAGCACATCTCGCAGAAGCTAGCCGGATCGCGTGCCGGCAAAAGCAATACGGCAGCCACACGGGATGCCGCGCGCGTGCTGGCGGCGAAAAAGTAGCGGGACCGGGCGGAGCCGGGCGGGTCTGACGTCGGTTATCTCACCAGCGCGAGGGTTTTTGTCTCGTCGCTGGTTGAGCCGTCGGTGACCAGCTCGGCCTGCCCGATTCCCACCAGTGCGAGGTTGCGCACGGACTCGCTGCCCACGTCGAAGTATCCGTTGTGCCCAATGGCCGCCGACAGGTCATCGTCGGTGATGGCGTCGATGCCGCCGTTGATGTCCATGGTCTTCGCGCCGAACTGGCTCGAACCGGGGTCGCTGCCGAAGTAGGCGGTGTGGGCCACCGGGTCCCAGGCCGCCTCCCCCACAAACACGTTGCCGCCCCGCACCGAGAGGTCGTCGACCGACGTCGCGGGGCTGCCGGGGGAACCGAGCACCGTGAGTGCGTCGATGTTGAGCTCGTAATCGGCGAGGGCCATCATCGCCGTTGTTGATCCGTAGGAGTGGGCGATGATCGAGATGTATGGCTCGGCCCCTGACCTCTCCGACTGGAGTCCTTGGATGACCGTGGCAAGGGCTCCCTCTCCCTTCGCGGCGAGCTCAAGGGAGCCGATGTTGGTGAGGTCGGGGGTCTCGTATCCCATCCAGGCGACAACCGCGACGGTTTTGTCGCTGAAGGTGCGGTCACGTCCTGCGAGCAATTGCAGCCACCGGGCCTGTTCGGTGTAGATGCCCTCGGCGGCTTCTGTCCAGTCGAACATCTGCCCGTCCACGGTGAAAAACATCCCGGGAACCAGGTAGGTGACAAAGTCGGCGCTGGCCAGGTCGCCGAGGACTACAGCGGCGCGACCCTGGTCAACGTCGTCGACCGATAGGAGACTTCGTTGCGGGCCGCCCTCGGTTTCGACCAGGGCGGCGGATACCTCGGCGAGCAGGTGCGCCTGATGGCGGGACTCGCTGACAACGGTGGGAGTGGTCGACGTGTTGACGGTAGCGTCGAGGGCGGCGGCGGCTGACGTCAGCCAATTGCGGTTGGCAGCGTTGCGAGTTTCCACCGGGATGCCGTCGAGGTTGCCGATCAGCTGGGCTGCACCCGTACGCAGGGAGGAGCGTTCCGCCTGCCCGAGCGACTGCCACCACCCGGTCACCTCACGCCCGGCCGGCGGGTCAGCCAGAAGTGTGTTTATGGCATCGGGATTGGCGATGACGAACCGGCTGAGGTCGGCGCCCCCGAGCATACCGAGCTGCTGAAGCAGGGGTGTTCCGCTCATTGACGCCAGTTCTGATCGGGAGAGCTGCGCGACGCTGGAGGTGGCCGACAGTGCGCTGGGCACCTGGGCGGCGTTGATGATCGTGGGGGCCAGGAACGAAACAGCCGCCGGCATGGTTTGCAACATCGCCTTGCCGGGCAGCGTCGAGGAGACCTGCGTGTCCTGGCCACCGAGCGGACTCGCGACGATCGAGGCCTCGGAACCGGAGCTTGTGAACGATTCCCGAGCGGGATTCAGCGTGGTGAAGACAAGGACGGCGGTGAGGTCGAACATCACGACCGGACCGTCCCCTCACACAATCTCACCATCGTATTCGCCCCGAGGACGGATGTTGCGCATCCCGATTCTAGGGGCGCGGATAGTACGAAAACGAGAATTCCACGTTAAATTTGGGTTACAGAACGCCGTGATTCCGCCGTTTATCCCGAATATTCGGGGTACATTGTTCCCCAACCGGTGTACGTGGGATTAAAGGCACACGGTGAGATCAGCCCCGGTCTACAGATTTGTCTGTGCACCCCATGCTGGCCGGACCAATAAGACCCGCTATTCGGGGCTTCCCTCAACCGTTTCCCCCGCGTCGGATTTCGCGCCGACATCCTCGACGGGCAGGGCGATCGCGTCGGGGCCACCATCGAGCAGCAGCTGGAACTGGGCGGCATCGATGATGCGCAGACCGAGCGCCTCGGCCTTGCCCAGCTTCGAGCCGGCACCGGGGCCCGCGGCGACATAGTCGGTCTTTTTGCTCACGCTGGAGGCGGACTTCCCGCCGGCGGCGATGATCGCCTCCTGCGCGCCCTCGCGGGTGAATCCCTCCAGGCTTCCCGTCGCCACCACCGTCAGGCCCGCCAGCGTTCCCTCCACGTCACCGGCTGCGCCGGGACCGGGGTGGCCGGGGGTGGAGAACTGCACACCGGAGGCGGCCCAGCGGGTGATGATCTCCTGGTGCCAGTCGACGGTGAACCAGTCGATGACCGCGTCGGCAATGATGCCGCCGACACCCTCCACCGCGGCGAGCTCGTCGCGGGTGGCGGCGCGGATCGCGTCGAGGGAACCGAAGTAGTTGGCAAGGGCCCGCGCAGCGACGGGGCCGACGTGGCGGATGCTGAGGGAAACCAGGATGCGCCACAGTGGGCTGGTTTTGGCTTTCTCGAGGTTGTTGATCAGGTCGATGGCGGCCTTGGACAGGACGTTTTCCGGATCGCCAGCAAAGACCTCGGCCCGTGGGTCAAACTCGGGGTCGGCATTTTTGCCGGTTTTGCGGCGCTTACGCTGGAACGGCGAGACTTCCTTGGGCACCGACCGTCCCGGTTCCGCTGTGCCGGCCACTTCCGTGGCCCCGTCGTCGGCGGCGGCGACGTTGGGTTCAGATCCACTGGAGTCCGGGGCGACCGGGGCTGTCGCCGCTGCATCGACCAGTTTGATCTCGCCGGTCTCACTGTCTCGGACAACAACGCGGATCGGGAACAGGTCTTCAACGGTGAGGTCGAACAGGCTGGCCTCGGTGACCAGCGGGGGGACCTTGGGGACGATGGGCTGGGTGAGGGCCGCGGCCGTCACCTCGCCAAGGACTTCGATGTCGAGCGCACCGCGGCTGCCGATGTGCTCGACCCGGCCGCGCACCTGGGCGGGGCAAGCCCGGGCGTTGGGGCAGCGCAAGTCGATGTCGCCCTCTTTGGCCGGTGCGAGCGGGGTGCCGCACTCCGGGCAGTCCGTTGGCATCACAAATTCGCGTTCGGTGCCGTCGCGCAGTTCGATGACCGGGCCGAGGACCTCGGGGATCACGTCGCCGGCCTTGCGGAGCACCACGGTGTCACCGATGAGTACACCCTTGGCTTTGACGACGTCCTGGTTGTGAAGGGTGGCCTGGCGGACAACGGAGCCGGCCACGCGCACCGGTTGCATCACGGCGAACGGTGTGGCCCGGCCGGTGCGCCCAACACTGACGACAATGTCGAGCAGCTTGGTGTTGACCTGCTCAGGCGGGTACTTGTAGGCGATCGCCCAGCGCGGGGCACGGCTGGTCGCGCCAAGCTCGTCGTGCAGCGCAAGCTCGTCGACCTTGATAACGATGCCGTCGATCTCGTGCGAGACGCTGCCGCGGTGGGCGCCGAAGTATTCGATGAACTCTGCGGCCTCGGTGGCCGTTTGGACGACCTTGAAGTAGGGGCTGGTGGGCAGGCCCCAGTTTTTCAGCAGCCCGTATACCTCGGATTGGCTCTGTACCGGGGGGTTCTGCCAGGCACCGATGCCGTGCACCAGCATCTCCAGCTTGGCGAGGCGTTTGTGCATCAGGGCGAGCTTTTCGTCGTTTTTACCCTCGGCCTTCTGCCGCAGGCTACCCGCAGCGGCGTTGCGTGGGTTGGCGAAAACGCGGTCACCGGCCGCGGTCTGTTCCGCGTTCAATTCCTTAAACGCCTCGACGGGGATAAACACCTCGCCACGCACCTCGACCAGGGCGGGGTGCGGCTCGTTGGTGTCGGCGAGCTTCTGCGGGATGGAGGTGACGAAGTCGATGTTCTCGCTGACGTCTTCGCCGACCACACCATCGCCGCGGGTGGCGGCCGAGACGAGGACACCGTTTTCGTAGCGGAGGTTGATGGCGAGGCCGTCGATCTTAAGTTCACAGAGATAGTCGACCCGTCGGCCGGAGTTCTGCTCGACCTTCGCCGCCCAGAGCAGGAACTCATCGATGGAGAACACGTTGTCGAGGCTGAGCATTCGCTCGGCGTGTTCGACCGGGTCGAACAGCGTTGCCTGAGCGCGCCCACCCACGGTCTGGGTGGGGCTGTCCTGGCTCTGCAGCTCGGGGAAAAGACGTTCCAGCTCTTCGAGCCGGCGCATTTGCGCGTCGTATTCTTCGTCGGAGGCGATCGCGGAATCTCGCTCGTAGTACGCCTCACGCAACTCGAGGATGCGTGTGGTCACCTCATCACGCTCGGCCTTCGCCGCGTCCAACTGGTCTATCGAGTATGTCTTGGCCACCCTCCCAGTTTAGGAGGGACCACCGACCAGACCTCTCCCCGTTCGGGTGATCCGTGGAGAACTCAGGCGGGGGTCGATGCCCCAACGGGAACGGCACTCACGGTGCGGTCGATCGTGCACTGGCCAAGCACCCGGGTTCCGACGTAGACCACGGCGGTCTGGCCGGGGGCCACACCGTTCAGCGGCACGTTGGGCACGATAACAAGCTCGGTGTCGGTCATCCGCGCTACGGCGGGCACCGGGTCAGCGTGGGCGCGGATCTGCACCTCGCAGTCGAAGGCGTCGGACGGCGACTCGATGATGCCGGAGCGAACGGGGTCGAGTCCGGCCCAGCTCACCTTGATGCCGCCGATTTCGGCGATGTCGAGGGCCTCCTTCGGGCCAACGACCACGGTGTTGTCTTTCGGGCGCACCTCGAGCACAAAGCGCGGGCGGCCGTCGGGGGAAGGCACCCCGAGGTGCAGGCCCTTGCGCTGGCCGACGGTGAACGCGTGGGCGCCCTCGTGGGAACCGATCACGGAGCCGTCTCGCTCGAGGATCTGGCCCTTCTCAGCGCCGACCCGCTCGGCGAGCCAGCCGCGGGTGTCGCCGTCGGGGATGAAGCAGATGTCGTGGGAGTCGGGCTTGGAAGCGACGCTGAAACCACGCTCAGCCGCTTCGGCGCGCACCTCGGCCTTGGAGGGCGTCGCACCGAGCGGGAACATGCTGTGGTTGATCTGCTCGGTGGTGAGCACACCGAGGACGTACGACTGGTCTTTGGCCCAGGCCGCCGCGCGGTGCAGTTCTTTGTTGCCGTTGGGGTCGGTGACGATGTTGGCGTAGTGCCCGGTGGCTACGGCGTCGAAGCCGAGGGCGATGGCCTTCTCGAGCAGCGCGGCAAACTTGATGCGCTCGTTGCAGCGCATACACGGGTTGGGAGTTCGCCCGGCCGAGTACTCGGAGACGAAGTCATCCACCACGTCCTGCTTAAAACGCTCGGAGAAATCCCAGACGTAGTAGGGGATGCCGATGATGTTGGCAGCCCGCTGGGCGTCCATCGAGTCTTCGATGGTGCAGCAGCCGCGGGAGCCAGTGCGCAGGGTACCCGGCATTCGGCTGAGGGCGAGATGAACACCGACCACATCATGTCCGGCGTCGACGGCTCGAGCCGCCGCCACCGCGGAATCGACGCCACCACTCATTGCTGCAAGAACACGCATGGGTTCCAGTGTACGCGCCGGGCGCTCACCCGCGCCGGGAAGCGTCACCGCGAGCGGATCCGTTCAGCGACCGAGGGTGGTGATTTGGTCGGCGTAGCCGGCGCGGGTGGCGGAGCTGACCACGGATGGCAGCGCGGCAACAAACGCGTCGATCTCCTGCTCGGTGGTGCTGTGGCCGATCGTGATGCGCAGGGCACCCCGCGCATCGGCTTCACTCAGCCCCATCGACAGCAGCACGTGGGAGGCCTCGGGCACCCCGGCCTGGCAGGCGGAGCCGGTGGACACGGAGAACCCGGCGACGTCGAGCAGGAAGAGGAGGGAGTCGCCCTCGCAGCCGGGAAAGGTGAAGTGGGCGTTGCCCGGCAGGCGGTTGTGCCGCTCGCCGCGCAGGATGGCCGATGGCACGGCGGCGGTGACCCCGGCGATGAGCCGATCGCGCAGCACGCGGAGGTGCTCGGCCGAGCCGTTGTCTAGCGCGGTGACGGCGGCGGTCGCTGCGACACCGAACGCCACGGCTCCGGCGGCGTCCTGGGTGCCGGAGCGTCCGCGCTGCTGGTTGCCGCCGTGGATGAGGGGGATGACGGTGGCGCTGCGGGCGAGGACCAGGGCGCCGGCGCCGACCGGCCCACCGATTTTGTGCGCGGAGATGCTGAGGGCGGCCACGCCGGCGCGGTGGAAGTCGATGGGCAGGTAGCCGTAGGCGGCGACGGCGTCAACGTGCACCGGCACTCCCCTGCTTTCCGCGAGCGCGGCCACCTCGCTGATCGGTTCTATTGTGCCGACCTCGTTGTTGGCCATAAGAATGCTGACGAGGGCGACGTCATCGGCGAGCGCGGCCTCAAGGGCCACGAGGTCGATGGTGCCGTATTCGTTGATCGGCACCTCCTCGATGATGGCGCCCTCGTAGCGGCCGAGCCATTCGGCGGCGTCGATGGTCGCGTGGTGCTCCCCAGCGGCGATCAGCACCCGCGGGCGTGGCCGGGCGGAGACATCCCCCTGCCCTACCCGTGTGGTCGTGGCACCGTTGCGAGCCCAGAACAGGCCCTTAATGGCGAGGTTGATGGCTTCGGTGCCGCCGGAGGTGAAGGTGACCTCGACGGAATCGGCCCCGACGGAACGGGCGACCGCCTCCCGGGCCTCCTCGAGCATACGTTTGGCGTTCTGGCCCTGGCTGTGGATGGAGGACGGGTTGCCGACAACCCCGAGGGCTGCGACGTACGCGTCGAGGACCTCTGCGGTCAACGGTGTCGTCGCGGCGTGATCGAGATAGATGGCCATGGGAGTCCTTCGGGGGCGGCGTAGGTCCGGAACTTCGCGGACGCGTACCTTCACTACTCTAGATGCCATGCCAGTTAGAGACCCTCTGCAGAATCTCGGATTCACCTCCACGCGTAGCGGAGGGGAACTGAGGGTCTGGTCCGAGCACGCCACCGGTATGGAGGTGTGTGTGTTTTCCGACCGCGACCCCGCCTGGGTTGGCACCATCCTGCCTATGACGCGCGAGGCGTCCGGCGTGTGGGTGTGCGAGTCGCCGCTGCTGGTACCCGGTGTCACCTACGCGATCCGGGCATCCGGCCCCGAGGGACCCACCCACCATTTTAACCCCGCCCGCAACCTGATCGACCCGTACTCGCGCGGACTTGCCCGCACCTCCACCGGGGACTGGCGCTCCGTCATCCAGGACAACACCTTCGACTGGGGTGGGGTCGGCAAACCCAATGTGCCGCTTGATCACTCCGTCCTCTACGAGGCGCACGTGCGTGGCCTCACCAGGATGAACCCGGACGTGCCGGAAGAGTTGCGCGGCACCTACGCGGGGCTCGCGCACCCGAGCACGATCAACTATTTGAAGGAACTCGGCGTTACAACGGTGCAGCTGCTGCCCATCCACCAGTCGGTGAGTGAGCAGCGCCTGATCAAGCAGGGCCTTGTCAACTACTGGGGCTACAACACCCTCAACTTCTTCACCCCACAATCGGGTTACGCGTCCCGCCGCGCCCAGCAGGGTGGCACCGGCGCCGTGCTGCAGGAGTTCAAAGGCATGGTGAAGTTGCTGCACGAGGCGGGCCTCGAAGTCATACTGGACGTGGTGTACAATCACACCGCCGAGGAGGGCCCGATGGGGCCAACAACCTCGCTGCGTGGGCTCGACAACGCGTCGTACTACCGGAACATGCCAGACGGCGACTACATCGACGTCACCGGCTGCGGCAACACCATCGATTTCTCCCAGCCTGCCGCGCAGCGCCTTGTCATCGATTCGCTGCGGTACTGGGCAAACGACGTACAGATCGACGGGTTCCGTTTTGACCTCGCCGCCACTCTTGGCCGGGACCGCAACGTCGAATTCGACCCGCAGCATCCCCTGCTGCTGGCAATCCTGGAGGACCCGCAGCTGCAGGGCGTCAAGATGATCGCCGAACCCTGGGACGTGGGAATGGGAGGGTGGCAGGTCGGCAACTTTCCCACCGGGTTTATGGAATGGAACGACGGTTATCGTGACCGCGCCAGGGATTTCTGGCTCACCGACATCGCCGCCGCCCGCCACAACGGGGGCGCCAACCAGGGCATCGGCGGTTTCGCCCGTCGCCTGGCCGGCAGCGCCCACGTGTTCTCCCACGAACGTGGGCCGCTCGCCTCCGTCAACTTCATCACGGCGCACGACGGTTTTACGATGGCCGACCTCACCGCATACAACCAGAAGCACAACCTGGGCAACGGCGAGAACAACCGGGACGGCTCCGACAACAACCACTCCTTCAACCACGGTGTTGAGGGGCCAACAACCTCCGTCGCCATCCTGTCCGCGCGGCGCAAGGCGATCCGCAACATGCTGGGAACCCTGCTGTTGTCGACCGGGGTTCCGATGCTGACGGCGGGCGACGAGTACGGGCGGAGCCAACGGGGCAACAACAACGCCTACTGCCAGGACTCCGAGTTGACGTGGCTGGCGTGGACGGAGCGTGAGCCGTGGCAGATCGAACTGTGGAAGGTTGCGCGGGAGCTGATGCGCCTGCGGCGGGAGAACCCGGCGCTGCGCCCGGTTCGTTTCGGACGCTTCGGCGAAACGACCCCGTCGGCGAACCAGATGGACTGGTACAACACCGAGGGCCTGTCGATGAGCGACGAGGACTGGAACTCCCCCACCGCGAGGACCCTGCAGTACCTGGCGGCATCCACCCCGGAGGTTGAGGACTTCAACCGCATCCTGATGCTGGTGCACGGCCTCGAGGACGACATCACCCTGACCCTGCCGGAGCACGAGGGTGTGAAGCTCTACACGATGCTGTGGGACTCGGCCAGCGACAGCACCCCCGCCGAGAGCTCGGAGCACCTGCCCGGCACCGAGGTCACGATGTCGGGCACCTCGATGATGCTGCTCCGCGCCGACTGAGGCGAGGAACACGGGAACCCCGGCTGCGAACCCGTCGCGGTCAGCCCGTGCTGGCGTCGGAGCGGTAGCGGCGCGGTTTGCCCTCCCCCAGGTCGGACAGGTGGGCGACCACGGTGACATCCACCTGGCGGCCGAGTAGCAGCCCGAGGCGTTCGGCCACCGTGTCCGCGCCCCCGACGACCGTTGCGGTCACCGTTCCGTCTGAGGCCTGAACGACCGACCAGCCGAAGCAGCCCTCCGCCTGCAGGTACTGGGTCAGGTCGACGCTGGGCACCGCGGTGCCATCAGCGGCGACGAAGTCCGTCGCCGCTCGCCCCTCGAGGTCGGTGATGGCCGGCCGGCCGGCTACCTCGATGAGCCGCCCGAAGTCGCTTGTTCGGTAGCGCACCAGCGGCAGCAGCGGGTTCTCACCGGCGGTGACGACGATCTCCCCGCGCTCCCCCGGCGCGACGGTGTTGCCCGCGTCATCGAGGATCTCAACGTGGACCCGGCGGTCGAGGATCACAAACGGGCCGCCGTCGACACTCGCCGCGACGGGGCGGGTCTCCCTCAGCCCGTAGATGTCGATGACGGGGCAGCCGTAGGCGGCGACGAGGGCCTGCCGGAGGGCGTCGCTCAGTTCCATCGCGCCGCAAAACAAGGCGAGAGGGCGCAGCCCGGCGACGAGCTCGGGGGCGAGCAACTCGGCCAGGCTCGACGGGTTTCCGGTGAACACCTGCGGCTGCTGGTCGAGCAGGAACGCCGTGCGCTGCCCAGGGCGAACCCATTGGCTCGGGTGCAGGTTCAGCCGCGCCATGGTGGCCTGCCCGAACCCGCTGATCACGGAGGTGTAGGTAAACGCCTGCCGCTGGTGCACGATGTAGGCCAGCGCCATCCGGTTCGGGTCGGGTCGCCACGACACACCCTGCGCGGCAACGAGGGAGCGCAGCAGGGTAAAGGTGCGGGCGACTTCCTCGACGTGGTCGGGAATTTGCAGGGCGTTTCCCGTAGTGCCGGAGCTCGAACCGGTGATCATGCCGGTCAGGTCGGCGTCCAGCGGCACAAACGCCGAGACGTCGTCGATGAGGTCATCCCGGCTGATGGGCGGGAAGTCCTCCAGTGTGCCCAGGTGTTCGGCGAACCGGCGGTAGGCGGGCAGCCGCCGGGCGACCGCCAGGTGATCCTGCATCCAGCCATCCACCGGAAGCGGCACGCTGGCTCGGTGCACCGCGTCCGGCGCCAGCCGGTCTCCGGCGCGGTGGATCCACGGCGGCGCCAGCGGATGGTCGGTGAGCGCGCGCAACCGCGCCGCGCCGGAGGGCTCGAGCGATGGCCAGCGTTCCTCATCGGTCAGCGCCACCGCCGAGTTGGGTTCGTACTCCGGCAGGGCAAGCGGGTCGTGCACGTCGGGGCCGACGGGAGCCTGCATCGGAGTGTTGCTGGGCTGGTCGGCGCCCGAGTCCGGGGCTGTCGTCTGGTCACTCATGGCTGTACCTGGCCGAGGCTTCGCGGGCCCTGGCGGCCTGCAGGCGCCGGTTCACGTCGAGCCGGTGCTCGTGTTCTGCGAACGCGGCCAGCAGGGCGGCGTCCTGCTGCAGCGAATCGCGCATGGCGAGGGTTCCCCGGGCGGCGGCGACGTCCTCGCCGGCCGGCAGGTAACCGAGCCAGAGCAGGAAGGTGCGGGCTGCCTCGTCCCGCCGGTCGGCGTCCCTGATCCATTCCGCGGGCTCCACAACGGCGGCGAGCCGGAACGCCATGGCTGCGAGCGCCCGGTCGGCGAACCGGGTACCCAGGTCAACGCTAAAGGGCCCCTGCGTTTCCACACTGGCCCACAGCCAGAGGGCGATGGCGATGCCCCGTCGCGGGGCTGGCATGTCCAGTTTTCGGGCGACCTGGGTGACGGTGAGGACTCGGCCTCCGCCGGCCGAGGTGGGTGAGGCTGCGAGGACATGTCCGGCGAGCGCGCTCACCTGCACGCGCTCGTCGAGGAACGTTGTGGGAACCTGCGACAGGCGTGTGGTGATCTCAGCCACGGATGGTCCTGGCACGCATTTGGCCCAGGCCTGTTCGACGTCGTCGGCACGTTCCAGCCAGTGCGCGAGGATCCTCTCCTTCGTTGATGGTGGCACGGTGGCGTTATCCGCGGCGCCAGGGGGATGCTGCGCGGTGCGCTGCGTTGTTGCCGGCGGAGCTGCCGCCGGCGGTGGGACTGGTGGCGCCGGCAGGGCAGGGCTCGCCGACGGCCGTGTTGTGCCGCGCCCGAAAAAACGCCCAAGAAGGTCAACCACGGTATCTCCTTACTCCGGTCGACGTGTGCTGCCGCAGTAGCCGTTCGGCCAGTTCTGCGCACGCGGCGGGGGCATCGGCCATCGTGTTGATGTACTCGACGGTATACCCGGCGGCCGCTGCGGGGCCGGCAATGGAATGGCCGCGATCCTGCAGGATGAGGGTCCCGGTGTCCAACAGCCGCCTCACCCGGGCGGCGACATGCGCGAACTGGTCCTGCCCCTGCCCGAACATTGACGCGAGGCCTTCGTCGGAGAGCACAACCACGTGGCGGCGGATGACGGTTGCACCGGTGGATGCTGAGCGGTAGCGGTCGCCGTACAGGTCGAGGGGAAAAGTGGTGCCGCCGCCGAAGTACGTGGTCAGCAACCGCAGGGCCTCGACGGCCTTGCGGGTGAAACCGTCCCCGCCCGCCACCTGTCCGGTACCCGAGAACGAGGTCACCCGCACCCGCCCGCCACCCCGAAGCACCGACAGGATCAGGATGGTGCCGGCCAGCACGGCAGGGGATTCGGCCAACGGGGAGCGCATCGACCCGGAGGAGTCGATGTACAGGTCGAGGTCGATGCTGGTGCGCCGGGTCGGCGGTGGGTCGTCGAGGCTGTCGCGGCGGCTGGTGGTCACACCGGGGATGACCACGGCACTCCTGGCGAGGGATGCCGACCAGTCGATATCGGTGAGGTCGTCGCCGAGGTCCCAGTCCCCCAGCGGCCCGGGGATCTCGTCCTCCGCGCCGGTGGCGGTGGGCGCCACCTGCTGCATGGGGCGAATCCAGCGACGGGCCTGGGTTTGGTACCACGCGGCGATCACGTCGTTCGCGTCGCTCGCCGAGTACAGCGCGATCGTCGCAGCGAGGCCGTACCCCTGCCCGAGACCGCCGCCCGCTTGCGGGATCGAGCCCGCCGGCTGTACTTCGACGGCAACCGGTTGGCCGGCCGCGCCGAGGGCCGCCAGCCGTGCCTTGGTGATGGCGGGATGTTCCGGCGCCTCGGTGAGGCGCCCATCCCCCAGCACCGCGACCATTTCGGCCGCCGTCGCCGGGGCGACATCCACCTCCCCTCCGCAGTACACGTGCCCGCGCCGCTGCGTGCGGCGCGGCTGGCTCAGGTAGGGCGCGAAGATCATCCCGAAGCGCAGCGCCCCACTCACCGGATCCTGTCCGAAGGTCTTCACCGTCTCCGCGAGCAGCGACGCGTCCAGCATCGGATTGCTCGCGCCGAGTCCGTCGAATTCGTGCTGCGCCTCCTCGACAGCCCGCGCGATGGCGGCCTTCGTTGCCTCGTTACCGCGGGCGACAACGGGGCCACGTGTTCTCCCCTGCGCGGAACCCTCTGAACCCTCGGAACCCACTGAACCCACTGAACCCACCAAAGGATCCTGTGCCACCGCGGGCGGGTCGGCGGGGCAGAGCGTACCGGGTGGCAGCCCCCAGAGGATCTCGTAGCCGCGGTAAATCACCCACCACATCGGGCCGGGGACCGACGCGGCGGACAGCACCCGCCACAGCCGAATCATCTGCGGCTCTTGGGGGCTCGCCTGGCCGGAACCACCGTCCACTCCGTTGATGGCCCCCGCGTTCGAGGTGATAACGATCCGACGTCGCTGCTGTTCGGCGACCCGCACGTTGATCAGCATGTCCGACCACAGGTTGGACAGCGTATGCGCCGTGTTGGCCGGGTTGCCGGTGGCAGACGGATCGGTCGCCTGGATCGCCCGCGCCATCTGGTGCACGATCTTGAGGCTGGTGATGCGGGTGGATGGCGAAAGGACGTGGTGGCCGATTTCGTGGGCGAAAACGGATTCGAGGAAACGACCGACACCGCTGCGGCGAATTTCGCCGAGGTCGACGGTGACCTGGGGTGGGAAGGTGAACCAGGCGAAGGCACCCTCGTGCGAGCCGGAGGTGAGGATCGGGTCGTGAACGCTCACTCCCCAGAGGTCCTGAGCAGCGTCCCAGTCGCGGCGTTGCGCCTCGTCGAGGGGCCGCAGGCCGCGGCTCATAACACGGACCCTGCCGCTGGTGGCACCGTAACGCTCAGCGTCGCGACGTAGTCAAATTCGGACGTGCTGAGGCGAGCGCGGATACTGCCGTCCTCCACCGGCCCCAATGCCTCCATGCTGAACGTGCTGCTGGTGCTGGTGGATGCGGAATCCGGAGGGCCAGCTGGATCCGATCCGAGGGGCGTCAGTACCGACCCGAAGAGATCGCATTCCAGGCGCCAGTTTTCGGCGCCGGCGACAACGTGGAACACTCCGGGCTCGGCGTCAGCGGTGACGCCGGTCGGCGGGGCGATCCATGGCCCGTCCAGGCCGGCGAAGCCGCCGAGGGTGGCGACCGTGTTCTCCCCCTCGGCGAAAAGCGGCCAGCCGAAACGCGATCCCTGTTGCAGCGCGCAGAAGGGTGCCACCTCGTCGGGATCGAGGCCGAGTGCTGCTGCCAGAGCCGCCAGCGGCGGAACGGGCTCCGCCAGGTGAATGTCGAGGCGACGCAGGGCATCGGTGCGCAGCTCGATTGTGCCGGCCCGCCAGGCGGCGATTGCCCCGAGGCTGAGCAGCAGAGCATGCTGCACCGGCCCGGTGAGAACTGCGCTGGTCGCCGCGCCGAAGAAGTGTCGGTACCGGGCGGCGGCGTCGGCGCCGTGCATCGTGTGCACGTTGTGGGCCGCCGCCTCGACGTTGACGCCCAGTCCCTCGGGGACTGCCGCGACGTCGAGGACGAGGTCGCGGTTCACCGTGTGCGAGGGTGGCTGTCTCACCGGGCGGAGCCGAGCCAGGCGACGTAGTTCGTGTAACGCTGGTGCAGGTATTTGAGGGCGAGCAGGTCGTCGAAGTGTCGGCCGTAGAGTTTGCCCTGCCGGGAGATGAAGGCGATCTGCGATTCGACCGCGGTGAGGCGTTGTGATGCCTGGATGCCGGTGACACCCTCGAGGCCGCGGGCGAGGAGGGCGAGTTCATCGGCGACGGGGTCGCTGCCGCCGAGGCCGAGCGCACTGAACTGGCGGCGGGATTCGGCGAACAGGTCGGCGAGCCAGCTGACCGAGTCGAAGGCCAGTTCCCGGTCCGCCCCCACATCGAAGCGCGGGTGTTGTGTGTTCGGCAGGAGTTTGCCGCGGAGGGAGAAGGGCAGCACCGCCGCCACATCATCGAGGCTGACCTCCGGCATCCCCCGAAAGAATGCCATCGCCTTGGCGTAACGGATCAGGGTTTGCAGGGAGCGCACGGAGAGGCTGTTTGTGGTTTGCGACCCGATGTCGACGTTGAGATCGGCGCCACTGTTCTCGTCGATGACCTCGGGGACCTGGCCGCCGCCGGTTGTGACGGTGTCCTTTGTGCGGTACTCGAACCGGCGACCGCCGTGCTGGACGAACTCGAAATGCCCGGCGAAGAACTCGAGCTGGCGGCGCACGTGCTGCGGCAGGGGGACTGCGCGAATGGCGGCTTCCAGCGCGCGTTGCTCGTCCGTTCCGAAAACGATCTCGGCGGGCACATGATCTTCCGGGCGTTCGCCGGCTTCCACCCGGGTGACGAGCTCGTCGAAGAACCTGTTGTTGAAGCCCTGGGCAGCGACGGTGACGTCCATCCGGTCGCGCAGGGCCTGGATGACGGGGAAGGTGCCGCCGCCGGCGTCATCGTTCGCGGTGAAGAACCAGCTTTCCACGCCGGAGGGTGGGGTGGTCGAGTGCGCCTGGTCGTGGGATTCGACGTAGCCTTCCGCCACCATCGTCAGCAACGCCGACTGCGTTTTGGTGGGGATGCGGTTGTATTCGTCAACAATTTTGACGGGCTGGGTCAGCCAGCTGCGCCAGGCGATGGTGATGTCGGCGAGGCTGGCGGCGTTGACCAGGTCGCGCGGCAGTGGCATTCCCACCAGGTCGCTGACGGTGACCTGTGGCTGGCCCTGCTGGACGTGTCGGCGCACGTCCTTCGCGGGCGACCCGGACAGCACCCCCATCAGGATTGCCAGGGTGGTTTTTCCCCGGCCGGGGCCGCCAACCAGGAGGCAGCGCCCACCAACGGCGAAGGTCAGCAGCGGCAGCAGGACGTTCGAGGAATAGGACTGGTCCGTCGGCAGCTGCAGTTCCGCGCCGGCATCCCCGAGGGCGAAGGTGATGGGGGCGCCGGTGGAGAACTCGACGTCGTAGAAGGGCGAGATGACCGCCTGGTTGACCAGCCAGTAGTAGGCCTGGCGGAGCTTCTCGTCGAGCGGCACGGTGCTGTCGGGTGCCGGAGCGTCGGAGAACAGCTCTTCCGCCGTGATCTGCCCGGTTACCGCTGCCGCCTTGGCGCGGGTGGGTGATTCGGAAACCTTCTGCCAGCGATTGCCCAGATCCATGGTCGGCAGCCTATCGGGCCGTTGGAGTCTTCGTTGGCACGGTTCTGGCGACCCGCACCACACCGTTGATCGCGGCGGAGGCCTGCGCAATTCTCTCGGCCACCAACCCGGAGACTTCGATCCAGGGCACGTCCTGGCTGGCCAACGCTACGCGGAAGGTCGTGTGCATCTCGCCGCGGATGGCCTCGTCGATGCGGATGACGTCCTCTTCGAAGGGGATGTCATCGGCGGTGAGGATGTAGAGGGCGGGTTGGTGGGCGGCGGCCCGTTCCCACAGGGTGTTGACGCTGTCCGGCGCGTAGTGGCGCTGCCAGATTGCCGTGGTGAGGATGTCGGTGTCGCAAAACAGGAGCGGGCGGGGCACCCGGCGGGCGGCGTCCCGTTCCCACTGCAACTGGTGCTGGGCGATCAGCTCGAACTCCGGGGCGCTCCAGGTCGCGGATACCCCTCCTGCTCGCTGTTCGCTGTAGAGGCGGCCGTACTCTGGCACCCACAGCGTGTTGTATTCGGCGGCGAGCGCCGCGGCGAGCGTCGTTGTGCCGGTGGACTCGGCACCGAGCAGCACAATCCGCGGGGTCAGCCACGCCCGCGCTGCCGGGGCCAGTTCGCTCCAGTTTCGTTCAACGTCTGCCCGCACCGCGGTGCCCGAGATGGGGTTGTCGAGTCGACCGGCGTCAACCTGAACCCATACAGCGCCGAGGCGCCTGGCAAGTTCCGCGCCGTAGCTGTCGCTGCTGAACACGGCATCGACCGGGGAATCCAGCAGCCCGATGAACACCTCGACGTGGTCCTCCCAGGCGCTGGCCGACTCATAGTCGACGGGAGCGTCGTCAAGCGCGCTGGCGACACGGACGGTGGGATGTTCCTCGCGGACCCAGTCCGCCCGCTGCTCGAACGGGATCGACTCTCCGGTTGCGCCGAGGACTTCGACCGTCACCGACTCGCACTGGCGGACGGCCGTGCGGATGAGGTTGCTGTGGCCGCTGTGCAGCGGGTAGAACTTGCCGAGGACGAGGCCGTGGGTGAACCGGGGCCTATCGCTGGGTTTACGCACCGCGGTGCCCGCTGGGGAGGAGGTCGTCGTCCGGTTGGGCCGTCGTCGGGGATTGCCCCGTGGGGACCTGCGTGTGTCGCGCCTTTTTCCATCCCAGGTAACCGATCACGCAGAACACCATAAACAGGACGTATAGCACGCCAGTGATGACAAGGCCCTTCGACAGGTACAGGCCGACGTAGGCGATGTCGACGGCGACCCAGACGAACCAGTTCTCGATCCAGCGCCGGTTCAGCATGTACTGCGCCACCAGGCTGACCGCCGTGGTGCCGGCGTCAGCGACCTCGGTGGTGGAGTCGGTGTATGAGTGCAGGGCGAAAGCGATGATGGCGGTGGCCGCAACGGCCACGAGTACCAACGGGAGGACGGCCCGGCGCGGTGTGGACACCACAAGCGCCTTGTCATCCTGCCCACGATGACGGAGCCAGCCGATCCAGCCCATCACGGCCAGCACAAGAAACACCACCTGCAGGCCAGCGTCGGCGTAGAGCGCTGCGTCGGCGAACAGGATGAAAAACACCACGTTGTTGGCGATGCCAATCGGGAAGGTCCATAGATTGCGCCGCGCCGCGAGGAGCACACACACCCCGCCCGTGACGAACCCGAGAATTTCCGTCCAGTTCTGTACTAACCAGTCCCCCATGGCATCAGTTTAGGGATTATCGGGAGGCACCCCGCCACGGCCGCCGCCGTGACAGACTGGCGACTGTGTCGAAGAAACCAGTCCACGCCGCCGGAACACCAGCCACCGCTGTGCTGCTGGCTGCGGGGATCAACTTTATGGCTCATCCCTACGATCACGATCCCGACAACACCAACTTTGGTCACGAGGCGGCGTCCGCCCTCGGTCTCGACCCTGAGCGGGTATTCAAAACACTCCTCGCCGACATCGACGGGCACCTGGCCGTTGCGATTGTGCCGGTCACCGGCAAACTCGACCTGCGCGCCCTCGCCGCCGTCGTTGGGGGCAAAAAGGCGGTGATGGCCGACCCAGCCGTTGCGGAACGTAAAACCGGCTACGTGGTCGGTGGGATTTCCCCGATTGGGCAGAAAACGCCGCTGGTCACGGTCCTGGACGAAACGGCCGAGATGTTCGATTCCATCTTCGTCTCGGGTGGTCGCCGCGGCCTGGACATCGAACTGGCCCCGGCGGACCTGCTGCGGGTCACAGACGGGCGCATCGCAGCGATCGCCCGCGACTGACCTCACGGCCGACCGGCCGGCGGACAATCATCCACCGGCCCTGCCCGATTTAGCGTGCTACGGCGATCAGTCCCAGTTCCGCGGGGGTGGCCAGCAGCGGGTGGTTCGGCACAACGCGCACGTTGTAGCCAAAGCTTCCGGGCCGCTCAAGGGTGACCACACCGGTGAACACCACCGGGGCCCCGGGCTCCTGGGACGTGACAGTCAGGGCCTGCCTGGTGATCCTGTCGAGGTCGTCGCCGTCACGTGCTTGGCCGTAGACGACCTCAACCTTGACGTCCTCGGGTGTCAGCGAACCCAGCTCGACCAGCGCCCGCACCTGGAGGGAATCCCCCACCTGTGGCGTGGTGTCGACCCCGCCGGATTCGACGTGGGTGACCTGCACCTGCTGCCAGCCCGCGGTGACCCGGGCCTTCCACTCCGCCAGCTCCCGCGCCGGACCGTATGACCCCGCGCTGATCACACGCTCGGCATGGGCGGCGGGGATGTACAGGCGGGTGACGTATTCCTGAACCATCCGGTCGGCACTCAACGGCTGCGACAGGGTCGAGAGGGTGTGCCGGATCGACGCGACCCACCGGGTGGGCACATCGTCGTTGTTGCGGTCGTAGAAACGGGGCGCGATCTGGTGCTCGATCAGGTCGTACATCGCGTCGGCCTCGAGTTTGTCCCGCTCCGCGCCGTCGCCGGCGCTGTCGGCGGTGGGAATAGCCCAGCCGTTCTCCTGGTCGTAGAACTCCGCCCACCAGCCATCGAGAATGGACAGGTTGAGCGAGCCATTCAGCGCCGCCTTCATGCCGCTGGTTCCACACGCTTCCAACGGGCGCAGCGGGTTGTTCAGCCACACGTCGGTTCCGGGGTACAGCACCTGCGCCATCGCGATGTCGTAGTTGGGAAGGAAAACGATGCGGTGGCGCACATCGGCGCCGGAGGCGAACTCGATCAGCTTCTGGATGAGCCGCTTACCCTCCTCGTCGGCCGGGTGGGACTTGCCGGCGATCACGATCTGGATCGGGTTGGTGGGGTGCAGCAGCAGCGAGCGGAGCCGGTCGGGGTCGTGCAGCATGAGGGTGAGGCGCTTGTAGGTGGGAACACGCCGGGCGAATCCGATCGTCAGCACGCCGGGGTCGAGGATCTTGCCGATCCAGGACGGGGCGCCCACCCCGGGGTTCTCCTCTTGCCAGGCTGCTGCGGTGCGCCGGCGTGCGTCCTCGACGAGCTGCTCACGCATATCGCCGCGCACCCGCCACAGGTCGCCGTCTGAGATGGCCTCCGAGTTCCAATCCGCCGTGCTGGTGTTTGTGCTGCCGAGGCGGTCGGCGGCGAGATCCATCAGGATCGGGTCGGTCCAGGTGGGGGCGTGCACACCGTTGGTGACGGAGGTGATCGGCACGTCATCCTGGTCAAATTCAGGCCACAGGGCCCCAAACATCCCCCGCGACACGTCCCCGTGCAGTTTGGACACACCGTTGGCGCGCTGGCCGAGGCGCAGGCCCATCACCGCCATGTTGAAGGTGTTGGCGGTGCCGCCGGAGTAATTTTCGGCGCCAAGTGACTGGACGTCGTCGAGGTCGACCCCGGGCAGCAGGTCGGTGGAGAAGTAGCGGGCGATGAGTGAGCTGTCGAAGCGGTCGATGCCCGCGGGGACCGGGGTGTGAGTGGTGAAGACGGTACCGGCGCGCACCACCTGGAGTGCTTCGGAGAAGGTCAGGCCGTTGCCGATGAGGTCGCTGATGCGTTCGAGGCCGAGGAAACCCGCGTGCCCCTCGTTGGTGTGGAACACCTCGGGTTCTGGCGCGGAGGTCAGCTCGGTGAATGCCTTGATCGCGCGCACCCCACCGATACCGAGGAGCAGTTCCTGCAGCAGCCGGTGCTCGCCGCCGCCGCCGTAGAGGCGATCGGTGACGGAACGCAGCGAGTCTTCGTTGTCGGGGATGTCGGTGTCCAGCAGCAGCAGCTTGATTCGGCCGACGGAAACCTGCCAGATGCGGGCCCGGAGCGCCTTGCCATCGGGGAGGGAGAGGGTAACGAGGGCGGCGGTGCCGTCTGGGTTGCGCAGGACACTCAGCGGCAGACCGTCGGGGTCGAGCACCGGATAGGTCTCCTGCTGCCAGCCCTCGCGCGAGATGGCCTGGCGGAAGTAGCCGGCACGGTAGAACAGGCCAACACCGATGATGGGGACACCAAGGTCTGAGGCGCTCTTCAGGTGGTCACCGGCAAGGATGCCGAGGCCGCCGGAATACTGAGGAAGCGCTGCGGCGATGCCGAACTCCGGGGAGAAGTAGGCGATGGTGGCGGGGGCATCCTCGAGCTGCTGGTACCAGCGCGGGTCGTAGAGGTAGCCGTGGAGGTCGTCCCGCAGCGCGTTGGCGCGACCGACAAACGACTCGTCGGCCGCAAGTTCCGCCAGACGAGCCGGCTCGACGGCGCCGAGAAGGCCAACGGGATCCTGCCCGATTTCGTCCCAGACCTCGGGTGCGATCGAGGCGAATAGCTGGCGGGTGGGCTGGTGCCAGGACCACCGCAGGTTGGTGGCCAGTTCCTCCAGGGACTGGAGCGCATCGGGAAGAACGGTGTGTACGGTAAATCGTCGAATAGCCTTCACATTGCTTACCCTAGGACAGGTTCCAAGCGGGAAAGAACCCCGATCGCGTACTCGACGGCCGAGCGATCGTTATTTACACTTCCGCCATCCCCCATCAGCCTTCGGCGCCGAGCCGTCGTGACCTGCGCAGTCGTCTCGATGGATCCGCCGTAGCCGGGTCGGCGGCGGGAAAAGTTGACACGCAACAGGGTGACAACGCGGGTCGCCGCCGGTCGATCTTGGTGGGCATTACGTGGGAAAGTCATCCGGGTTTGTACAGCGCTGTGAGCCACGGCGGTATTCGCGGTAACGTCATTTTGTGGCCAAACCAGATAACGGCATAGCAGCCGGTCCAACGCATCTTTTAGCTTCCGACCCCTACGAACCCCGTATTGGACGTATCCCAATACGCGGTGTCTCACCGCAGCAGCCGGAGAACCGCTGGGCGGCCAAGGCGTACGCCGGAGAGGTGGTTCCGTTTGGTGCCACCGTCTTCCGCGAAGGTCATGACCTCCTCGGCGTCGAACTGCTTCTCGTTGATCCGAACGGGAAGACGACAACCCACCGGATGGTTCCGGGCGCACCGGGGACCGATCGTTGGGAAACGTCCGTCCAGGTGGCGACTGCCGGCAATTACACCTTCAGCATTCACGCCTACAGCGACGACTGGGCGAGCTGGGAGCACAACGCTGCGATCAAGGTGCCCGCCGGTATCGACGTCGAGCTGATGTTCAGCGAAGGGGTAGAACTCCTTCGCCGGGCGGGCAACCGCAAGGTATTCAAGGACGCCATCAAGGCACTCAAAAATAAAGCGGTCGATCCGGTCGAACGACTGTCGAGCGCGTACGAGCCGACCCTGGTTGCCGCGATTGACGCCGCACCCATCGCCAGCCTCGACACCCACAGCGAGCCGCTTGTCCTCCGGGTGGAACGTGCCAGGGCGGGTCTCGGCAGTTGGTACGAGTTTTTCCCGCGGAGTGAAGGCGCCAAAAAGAATCCCGACGGCTCCTGGGTCTCCGGCAACTTCCAGACCGCGGCAGCACGGCTGCCCGCCATCGCCAAGATGGGCTTCGATGTTGTGTACCTTCCGCCAATCCACCCGATCGGTGTCGCCTTCCGCAAGGGACCGAACAACTCCCTGAACCCGGGACCGAACGATCCCGGTTCACCCTGGGCCATCGGCGGCAAAGACGGTGGGCATGACGCCATCCACCCCGACCTCGGCACCATCGACGACTTCTCCGCATTCCTCGACGTTGCCGCAAACAACAAGCTGGAAATTGCGATCGACCTGGCCCTGCAGTGCTCCCCCGACCACCCGTGGGTCACCGAGCACCCGGAGTGGTTCACCACGTTGCCAGACGGCTCGATCGCTTATGCGGAAAACCCGCCGAAGAAATACCAGGACATCTACCCGATCAACTTCGACAACGACCCGGTGGGGATTCGCGAAGAGGTCCTGCGCATCGTCGAATATTGGATCGGGGTTGGCGTCACCATCTTCCGCGTCGACAACCCGCACACCAAACCGCTGGCGTTCTGGGAATGGCTCCTTCACAAGATCAATACAGAACACCCTGAGGTTGTTTTCCTGGCCGAGGCTTTCACCCGCCCGGCCATGATGCAGTCCCTCGGGGCCGTCGGCTACCAGCAGTCGTATACCTATTTCACCTGGCGCAACACCAAGGAGGAACTGTCCGAGTTCCTCTACGGCCTCAGCCACGAAACTTCCAACTTCATGCGGCCCAACCTGTTTGTGAACACCCCGGATATCCTCACCGCCTACCTTCAGTTCGGTGGCCCTGCGGCTTACAAGATCCGGGCAGCCATCGCGGCGACCGGCGCTCCGACCTGGGGCGTGTACTCCGGGTACGAACTGTTCGAAGACGTTGCCCGCCCCGGCAGCGAAGAGAACATCGACAACGAGAAGTACGAATACAAGCCGCGCGACTACGCAGCCGCGGAGGAGCGGGGACATTCCCTGGCCCCGTACCTGACACAGCTGAACGCCATCCGCGCCGCCCACCCCGCCCTGCAGCAGTTGCGCAACCTCGAGGTGCACTGGAGCGACGACGATTCGATGCTCGTGTACTCGAAGTACACGGCGGCTGAGCACACGGGCACGGGTATCGCCGATGGCATTATCGTTGTGGCGAACGTTGATCCGCACTCGGTGCGGGAGACCACGGTTCACCTGGATGTCTCCAAATTCGGACTGGCGCCGGGGAGTACCTTTGAGGTGAAAGACCTGCTCACAGGACAGAATTTCACCTGGGGCAGCGACAACTACGTTCGACTGGATGCGTTCACAGAACCGGTGCACATCCTGTCAATCGATTACACGAAGGGCAGCTAATGGCCGAGACCCGAACTCTCCCCGAACTTCATCCTGGACTTATCGCAGCGCTGGTCGACGGTAGTCACCCCCGCCCGCACGAGACACTCGGTCAGCACGCGGTCGAGGGCGGTTTTGTGATCAGGGCCCTCCGCCCGCTTGCCTGGTCCGTCACGGCGGTACAGGCGGATGGCACGCGCATCAAGCTCAGCCACCTGGCGAGCGGCCTGTGGCACGGTTTCGCCGCCGGCCCCGGCCAGGCGTACACGCTCGAGACCACGTACGACAACGGATCACCGTGGATTACCGACGACCCATACCGCTTTGTTCCGTCCGTCGGCGAGGTTGACCTCTACCTCTGGGGCCAGGGTCGCCACGAACAGCTGTGGAAAGTATTCGGGGCCCACTACCGCCCACACGAGGGCGTTGAGGGAACATCCTTCAGCGTCTGGGCACCGCACGCCACGGCAGCACGCGTCGTCGGAGAGTTCAACAGCTGGACCGGTGTGCTCTACGCCATGCGTCGCCTCGACGACAACGGCGTATGGGAGCTTTTCGTCCCCGGAATCACCCCCGGCAACACCTACAAATTCGAACTCCGCACCGCCGAGGGGAACTGGGTCACCCGCGCCGACCCCATGGCCCGCCACACCGAACATCCCCCAGCCACGGCTTCCGTCGTCGGTGAAACCACGCATGTGTGGGACGACGCGGCATGGCTGACCCGCCGTGGCGCCTCCGATCCGCACAACATCCCGATGAGCATTTACGAAATGCACCTCGGTTCGTGGCGACCGGGACTCGGTTACCGTGAGGTCGCCGACCAGCTGATCGAATACCTGCAGGCGACCGGCTTCACCCACGTTGAATTTATGCCACTCGCTGAGCACCCGTTCGGCGGATCGTGGGGCTACCAGGTCACCGGCTACTACGCGCCAACCAGCCGATTTGGTCACGCGGACGACCTCAAATACCTGATCGACCGCCTGCACCAGGCCGACATCGGCGTGATCATGGACTGGGTACCCGGCCACTTCCCGAAAGACGAATGGGCGCTCGCCAACTTCGACGGGCAGCCCGTGTACGAGCACTCCGACCCGCGCCGGGGAGAACAGCCCGACTGGGGAACCCTGATCTTCAACTTCGGGGACTCACAGGTGCGTAACTTCCTGGTGGCCAACGCGCTCTACTGGCTCGAGGAGTTCCACATCGACGGTCTCCGCGTCGACGCGGTCGCATCGATGCTGTACCTCGACTACTCCCGCGAGGGCGACAACTGGTTGCCCAACAAGTACGGCGGCCGGGAGAACCTCGAAGCAATCAGTTTCCTGCAGGAGGTCAATGCGACGGCGTACAAACGAAACGCCGGCGTCATTATGATCGCCGAAGAATCCACCTCGTGGGGCGGGGTCACCGCAGCTACCAGCGGAGGCGGGCTCGGATTCGGGCTCAAATGGAACATGGGCTGGATGCACGACACGCTTCAGTACATGCAATTCGACCCGATGTATCGTTCACACCACCACGGCGACATCACCTTCAGCCTGCTCTACCAGTACACCGAGAACTTTTTGTTGCCGATCAGCCACGATGAGGTCGTCCACGGCAAGGGTTCACTGCTGACCAAAATGCCCGGTGACCAGTGGCAGAAGCTCGCGAACGTTCGCGCGTACCTGGCCTTCATGTGGGCCCACCCGGGCAAGCAGCTGTTGTTTATGGGCCAGGAGTTCGGGCAGCCCTCCGAGTGGAGCGAGCAGCGTGGACTCGACTGGTGGATCCTTGACCAGCCGGTTCACCAGGGGCTGCTGGCGCTGGTGAGCCAGATGAATGCGCTCTACAAGGCGGAACCTGCCCTGTGGGAACAGGACAATACCCCCGCCGGTTTCGAATGGATCGAGGGTGGCGACGCCGCAAACAACGTGGTGTCGTTCCTCCGCTGGGACACTGACGGCCAGCCAATCGCCGTGTTTATGAACTTCAGCGGGGCCCCGGTCGGGCCCTACCGGACCGGACTGCCGTTCGCGGGCACGTGGGACGAACTGTTGAACACCGACGCTGTCGAGTACGGCGGCTCCGGTGTGGGCAATTACGGCTCGGTCACCGCGACGGACGAGCCATGGGCGGGTCGACCCGCGTCGGTTGATCTCACCCTCCCGCCGCTCGCCGGACTGTGGCTGAAGCTGCGGCGCTCCTAACCCCGGCATACAAAACTGCCCGGTTGGCGAGGAATCCGAAAGGACCCCGGCCAACCGGGCAGTTTGTGGTTAAGCGATCGGTTGTGAGTACGGGATTTAGTACAGCAGCCCGGTGAGACGCCGTCGGGCGGCGACAACACGACCATCGTCGGCTCCGGCGATCTCGAAGTAGTCGAGCAGCCGGGTGCGGACGGCGGTTTTACCCTCTGAGTCGAGCGTGGGGAACAGCGACAGCAGGCGGTCAAACGCATCCTCGAGGTGGCCGCCGCTGACGTCGAGGTCGGCGACGGCAAGCTGCGCCTCGACATCGCCCGGATCGGCCGCTGCCGCACTGCGGATCTCGTCGAGGCTCGCGCCGTCGAGTCGGTGCAGCAGCGACACCTGGGCGAGTCCGGCCACCGCGAGGGCGTCACGGGGATTCTGTGCAATCGCCGTTTTGTATTCCGCGATGGCGCCCGCGTAGTCCCCGGCGGCGATCGCGTCGAACGCTTCCTGGTGGTGCGGGGGCAGAGGCTCTTCGACGGGCGCCGTTTCTGGTCCGTCACCCGCCGGAACCGACCCGGTCACATTGTTCTGGGCGGCAAGTTCCAGGACCTGGTCGAGAACCTTCCTGGCGTCTGCATCCGGGTAGGTTCCGACATACAGCTGGACAGGGCGGCCGCCTACTACCGCAGCCACCGTTGGTAGCTGCGTTACCTGGAACGCCTGCACAAGTTGCGGGTTCGAAGTCCCGTCAACGGTTGCGAGCACAATCCGGCCGGCGTACTGCTCGACGAGCGGGCCGAGCGCCGGCTCCACGCCCTGCCCGTAGAACTCGACAACAACGGGAACGGTGTTGGACAATTCGAGAACCTGGGAGAACGAGGCGTCGTCTGCGGACAACACCACGGTGGATGAGCTGCCGCCCGGTGCCGCGGCGGCGGTCGGAGCCGGTCGCGGGTTGACGAGCGACGACAGGTCGACCGCTCCGCGCATGCTCGCGGGAGAAAGGGGAACGTTGGTCACGGTAGTTCCTTCACATCTAGCAGGGAGTTGGCGAATCCGAGGAGGACAACCGGGCCGCCCGCTGTGGCGGCCGGCACGTAGAACAGCAGTTGGTCACTGTAGGTACCCACGATGCCCTTGCTGCTGGTGTCCTGGGCCAAAAGTGTTTTGAACCGATCCGGAACGTTAGCCAACGCTCCGGATTTCACCGGGGTAACCGTGTCGGTCTCGTTCATCTGGACCGCGACGAGCGCTCCGGAATCCGAAGTCGACATGGCGATCACTTCAGCGGTTCCCGCGGCGCGGGTGAACTCCTCTTTTGCAGTTCCAGAAAGTGCCGCAAGCGCGGTCTTCTGCGCCTCAAGGCCGATAGCGGTGCGGAGTACGTCACCTTCGGCGCTGAACTGTTCGTAGAACGGGCTCTCGGTGTCCTTCATCATGATGTCGGCGTAGGCACCGGCGATGGAGGCGGGCGCCAGCTGGAGCAGCTTCTGGTCGGGAGATACGCGGGTAGCACCGACGGTCGCCGAGGAGACTTCAGGGAAGGTGATGCCCGGTATCAGCGTGACCGCGTAGTTGACCTTGTAGTTGGAGCGGGCATCCGCCTGCACCAACATCAACGCCGTGGGTGCGATGACCGGTGTGGCCGGGTCAGTAGTGGCGGCAGGGTCAGCCTCGGCCTGGACAACGGCGAAAATAACCCGAGGCCAGACATCGGTCTGCTGCGGCAGGACAACCTTAAGGACCTGCGGCGGGATGGGCGTCGCGACGTCCGCGAGCGCCGCGTTGGCCGCGGAGATCTTGTAATTGGCCAGACGCAATTCCAGCGCCGGCCCGGTCACCCGAGTCGCAACGAGTTCGGCGTCACGGTTAGCGTCTGCCTGGGCGACTACCGTTCCGATCTCGCTCATGATCTTCGTCACCTGCGTCTCGCTGACCGCGGGTTCGGGAATCTCGGTTTCTGCCGTCGATGTTGACGTGGGCGAGGGCGTCGCCAGCGGGGTATTCGTGGCTGCCGGGCTGGCAGTTACGCTGCAACCCGCAAGCGCCAGCGATCCCGCGAGCACGATCGGAACAACCCTGATCATCCGCCGGGTAGCGCGGCGCCCCTTGGAGCCGGGACGGTCGTTGCCGGTTACAGCCTTCGGCTTGCTCGGCTTGTACCGTGGCTGGCGCGGGAGTTTGGGCATCTTCGGGGGTTTCTGTTGGGTGCGGCGGGGACCACGGGAGCGACGCACGTGCGTCAGCGCCCAGATCAGGAGGGCCAGGCCGAGCAGGATCAATCCCCCACCGGCGGCGACCAGCGGTCCCGACCAGGGGGTTGAGTTGTCCAGAGGCCAGCGGATGCTTACCTCGGAGGGTGCTGGGGTGATTCCGTCCGACACCACGATCACCGACACATCGGTGGGGATGTTGGCGCGGAAACGGAGGCTGTCCGCACCGGTGTATTCGTGCAGCCACAGGTCGGAACCCGCCAGCTGCGGAACCTGGACCTCGGTCCCGGTCTCGACGGTGGAGACCAGTTTCTGGGTTGCATCGTCGTACGTGATGTAGGTGTAGGTGGCATCACCGACCCAACCGAGCACATCGTTGGTGCGACCGTAGGCCGCCGAGATTGTCGGGGTCCCCGCGATCTGCACCGTCTGGCCTTGCTCGTACGCGTTCAGCGCGCTGCCATCGATTACGACAACGGGAGATGTCGTCGTTTCTGTGGTCGACGCGACAACCTCGTCGGGTCCGGCGAAGATGGTGCGCTGGCCAATGCCCAGCCCAATCGACGCGGCCGCGAGGACAAAACAAATTATTGCGAATACAAATCGCACGGGTAACTCCTTTCGTGCTGCCCTGCCCATACATAGTTTGGGCACCCTCCGCCGGGTGAAACTGGCTGCTCGCATTAGGTGCAAGTGGAGGGATCCGTCGGGTGCATTCACCCGCGGACGGCAACGTCAAAGACATCCCAGAATAACTGATAGGGGTTCAGGAGTCCTAACCCTTGGTCTGAGAATCATCTGACAGCATAATTCTGGCTTCAGGAATCCCCTCACTAAACTCGACACAGCTTCACCGACTTTAGGGAGACCTCGTGGCTGCAGACGACGCCGATTTTGGCATCGAACTTCGCGGATATCGCAAAGAAGAGGTGGACCGCGCTGTCCAAAGCCTCCGACGCGATCTCATCAAGGCCAATGCCGACCGGGTCGAAGCGACAAAGGAGTCCAAGCGACTTGCCGCCGTCGCAGAGGACCTGCAGGCGGAACTCGACGAGGCAGGCACCCCCACATACTCGGGTCTCGGCACCAAACTCGAAAACACCCTCCGTGTCGCGGAAGAGCAGTCCACGCGCCTGATCAGCCAGGCTGACATCGACGCGGAGAAGCTTCGCAGTTCGGTGCAGGCCGAGGTCCAGAAGCTCGTCGCAGATGCGTCCAGATCGGCCGAGAGAACCCTTGCCGAGGCCGCAGCGAGTGTGGCAGCGGCCCGGGAAGCCGCCCGCATTGAAGCCGAAACGACCCTTGCCAATGCCACGAACCGCGGCACCACCCTCGTTGCCGACGCCATGAAGGAGGCCGCCGCCATCCGCGGCGCCGTCGCGACCGAGGCAGCGGAAGTTCGCGCCACCACCAAGAGGGAGTCCGCGGCCATCCGTGCTGCCGGAGAGCGTGAAGTCGCCGAGCTCTTGGCCGTCGCCGCCCGGGAAGCCGGCGAGGCCCGCGAGGGTGCCGCTGCTCTCGCTCGCGAGACCGAGCACGGTCGTGCCGAGTACGTATCGGAGAACGCTCGGTTGCGTGGCGACCTCGCACGTGACATCGAGCAGGGGCGCACCGACCTCGCCCGCGAACTCGAAACGGGGCGCACGGCCCTGGCGCTCGAAATCACGACAGCTCGCGCCGAGCTGGAGAACAACTCCGCTGCCGCCCGTGCGGCCATCGACGCGGAAGCCGTCCGGTCGCGCGCCGCCATCGACGCCGAGATCACCCTGAAGCGCACCGAGATCGCCAATGAGATCAGCGCACGCCGGGTTGAATTCGACAACGAGGTACTGGCTCGCCGCACCGAGCTCGACAACCACGTCGCAGGCGCCCGATCCGCCATCGAGCACGAGACGACGGCCGCTCGCACCGAGCTCGACAACGAAATCAACACGGCACGAACGGAACTGCACAACGAGGTGGCGAGTACCCGCGCGCTCCTCGCGACCGAAGCCGTTACGGTGAGGGCCACCCTCGAGGCCGAGGCAATCGACGTGCGCACCGCCCTCGAAGCGGAGACCACCGCGGCCCAGCTGGCCATTGAGGCCCGGGCCGCCGCAGCGGCTGCGGCCATCGAGGCCAACGATGCAGAGGCGCGCGCCGCCCTGGAGGTTGAGATCCTGAACGCTCACGCCACGCTGGATGCTGACGTCGCTGAGGCCAGGCGCGCCCTTGCCGTCGAGCTCGACAAGGACAGCGCCGACCTGGCCCGCGACATCGAACGCCAGCGCACCGAGCTTGCCGATGAGGTGACCACGACACGGGAGCGCCTCGCGTTCGACGTCGATGAGACCAGGAGCGCCCTCGCCAGGGACACCGAACAGGCGAGGATCGACCTGGACGTCGAGTTGAAAGCTCGTCGTGATGACGCGGAGAAGGACTTCCTCGTCAAGCAGCAGGAGGCAACGCTGTACACCCAGAAGTATTTGGACGAAGCCCAGACGCAGCTCGCGGACGCGATAGCCCGCGCCACCGAGAAGCGCATCGAAGCGGACACCGCCGAAGCGCATGCCGCCGAGGAACTGCGAACGTCCCGCCAGCGCGCCGAAGACACCGCCAACACGATCGTGAGTGACGCGGAGGCTCGGGCGAAGGCGATGCTGGACGACGCCGAGGAACGCACAACACGGATGGTCGCAGACGCCGAGAGCCGCCTGGCCAACATCCGGGTCGAGCGCGATGCCGTCGCGGGCTATTTCGAGACGCTGCGCGGAGTATTGTCGCAGGCAGAGAAGGTATCCAGCCAGGACTAGGCCCTCGAGAGGCACGCGGTGAAAATCGATAACCCGTTCCGCCTTGGGCTCTTCGGTGGCCTTGGTGTCATCGTCGCCATCGGCATCGGGGGTGCAATCGGCAACCTCGCCACCATCCTCACCTACGTCGGGGCGGCGATCTTCATCGCGCTTGGCCTCGACCCGCTGGTTTCTTACCTCGAAAAGCACAGGTGGCCGCGCTGGCTGGCGATCCTGACCGTGCTCGTCGGTGTGCTGGGCGCGTTCACCGGCCTCGTTTTTGCCATCATCCCGGTAGTCACCGATCAGATCGAGAACCTGGTGGAGCAGGTGCAGGTCCTTATCCCTGTGATCACCAGCGGCTCGTTCGCCAACGATCTGAAGACAACCCTGCCCTGGTTGCCGGTCGATGACTTAGTGGGCCAGCTGAACTCCTTCATCGAGGACCTTGATGTCGTCAGCATCGGCGGCGGTGTACTCCAGGCGGGTCTGAGCATCGCCAACGGCGTGTTCGGCGGGATCATTGTCCTGATCCTCACCCTGTACTTCGTCTCGTCCCTCGGCACGATCAAGCGGGGAATGTACCGCCTCGTGCCGGCATCGAAGCGGGCGAGTTTCGTTGACATCGCCGAGCAGATCAGCGCCTCCGTTGGCCGGTTTGTGATGGGCCAGGGGGCACTCGCGCTGATCAACGGGGTGCTATCGTTCCTGATCCTCACCCTGGTATTCCACGTGCAGTACTCGGCACTCCTCGCCTTCATCGCGCTCATCGGCTCCCTCATCCCCCTCGTTGGAACCGTCTCCGCCTCCGTCATCATCACCCTCAGCGTTCTCCTCTTCGAGGGCTGGGGCTGGCAGGTCATCGGCGTGGGCATCTGGTACCTGGTGTACATGCAGGTCGAGGCCTACCTCATCACGCCGCGAATTATGAACTCCGCCGTTGCCCTTCCCGGGGTTGTTGTGGTGATCGCGGCACTGGCCGGCGGCACCCTCCTCGGGGTCCTTGGCGCCCTGGTGGCGATCCCCGTTGCCGCTTCCGTGCTTCTCATCGTGCGGCAGGTTGTTATCCCCCGCCAGAACACCCTGTAGCCCGCAGTCGGGCGACGATCATTCCCAGGTGACGGGGAGGGGCAGGGCCGAAGGGTTGACGTGAGCGACGATCTCGGTGAGCACCCGGGTGGTCTGCGTCTCCCCCACCCAGAGGTGTTTACCACCATCGACGGCGATGAGTTCGGAGCTGGGCACGGAGGCGAAACGTTGCCTCGCCTCCACCGGGCGCAGGTAGTCGTCGAACTCCGGGATGACGACGGCGAGGGGGATCGAGCTGTTTTCCCAGGCGGCTATTTCGGACTCGGATGTGCGATGCAACGGAGGTGAGAGCAGGATGACGCCGTCCAGGGCGTAGGAACGACCGTACTTGAGCGCAACCTCGGTTCCGAAAGACCACCCGAGCAGCCAGGGGTGGGGCAGACCGCGTTCCGTCACGAACTTCATGGCTGCAGCAAGATCGTGTTGTTCGTGGACACCCTCCCCGAAGCTTCCCTGCGACGTTCCGCGAGGCGAAACGACGCCGCGGAAATTGAATCGGAGCACGGCGATGTTGGCGAGGGCCGGCAGCCGCGCTGCCGCTTTGCGCAGGATGTGGGAGTCCATAAAACCGCCGGCGGTCGGTAGGGGATGCAACGTGATGATGGTGGCCACGGCCGTGCCGGATACCGGCATGGCCAACTCCCCCACCAGCGTCAGGCCGTCGGCCGTGTGAAGCTCAATGTCTTCACGCAGCGCGGGCAGCTCAACGCCTCCGCGAATTTCGATGCTCACGCTCTGATCCTCCAACAATGGGTGTGCCAGTGGCGACGGGCAGCCAGGTCCTGGGCCTCGCCCATTATTCCGTCTGCACGCCAGGCGACGGTGTGTGCGACACCGGGTGCGATGTCCCGTGAACAGCTTGGGCAGGTGTAGTGCTTGAGGGCTGACGAGGCAGCCAGGGGTTGCACCGTCCAGAGCCCGTCACGTTTACGTTCGGTTGCCCGGCGTCCGGCGAGTGTGCGGGCGAGGTCAAAATCGTCGTCGTCGTCATCCCGTCCTGGGCGTCGTCCTCTGGGACGATTGGAACGGGGCATACCCCCAGCTTAGGCGCCGCTGGGGTTGTCGATCTGTTCGAGTCGTGTCTCCTCCAGGTCGAGCATCGCCTGCGCCCTGATCAGGATCCGTGAAGGGTAGCTCCCGGCGGCCCTCGCCTCGAGAAGGGCGTCCCGCTCCGCGGTGAGGACTTCCCGCCTTAGTTCCCGGTATTGGCGCTGGGGTGAATGGGAAAGTCCCGCCACCCCGGCGCCGTGCTCGGCCCGCTCCCACGCTGATTCAGCGCTAAGGAGGGTGTCATGCCGTACCCGTTCCACCGCCGCGGGATCAAGCTCTTCCCCGTCGGGAAGCGTCAACTTCGGGTTGTCCAGGATCGCAATCCCCGCCTGCCCCATCTCGTCGAGCAGGGTGGCAAGCTCCCGCCGGTCCGCGACCCGATCGGTGCCGCGGATTCCCGTCAGCTTGATGAGCCAGGGCAGGGTGCCGCCCTGCAGGAGCAGGGTGACGATGGCGACGGTGAATGCGATCAGCACCAGCTGCGGCCGATAGTCGACGTTGGGGAGCGACTGGGCCGCGGCGAGGGTGACAACACCGCGCATGCCCGACCAGCTCAGGATCAGCCCGCCGCGCCAACCCAGGCCTTCTGAGCGCAATAGCTCGATATCAACCTGGCGGCGGTTGTAAATTCTCTCCCCGCGTTCCTGGCGTTTCTCGATGCCACGGGGGAGCTCTCCCGTGCGCCCGCGGAAGCGGTCGAGCATCTCGCGAAACCTCGTCTGTCGGCGCTCGGCACGCACCCCCCGCCGTTGCAACACGACGAGAAGCGGGGCCACGAAGAGGAATCGGACCACGATGACCACAACGACCATCAGCAGGCCGACGTATACCGCCTGGACGGCACTCAGCTCGTCCTTCTGCACGTTCGTGATGAGGGTACTGATCTCGAGCCCCATCAGCAGAAAGACGCCATTCTCCAGCACGAACTGGGCGGTTCGCCAGTTGATGCGTTCCGCGATCCGTGCCTGCGCGGAAAAGTGGCGTGAACTGTTGTGACCCGAGTACAGCCCGGCAACCACCACGGCGATCACGCCACTGGCCCCGAAGTGTTCGGCGGGGATAAAAGCGATAAAAGGGACAGCGAATGAAATCGCCGTATCGAGGACGGGGTCGTGGAGTTTCGAGCGCACCAGCACCGTGATCGCCCCGATAGCAAACCCGATGGCAACGGCAACGGTCACGGCGAAGAGGAAGTCACCCACAACACCCCAGAAAGTCACCGTGGTGGCGATGGCGGCGACCGCGGAACGCAGCAGCACCAAAGCCGTTGCGTCGTTAACCAGACCCTCACCCTCGAGGATGGTGACCAGGCGCGGCGGGAGACCGAGGCGCTTGCCGAGAGCCGTTGCCGCTACGGCGTCGGTGGGACTGATCACCGCGCCGATGGCGATACCCGCTGCCAACGACAGATCGGGGAAGATCATGTAGAGGATGAATCCGGTGACGAATGCGGTGACAAAAACAAGGACAACGCTCAATGCGGAGATGCTGCTGAAGTTGCGCCGGAAGTCGACGACGGGAACCGTGATCGCCGCGGAATACAGGATGGGCGGTAACAGTCCCATCAGGATGATTTCGTGCGGCACGTCGGTCGGAGCCCCGGGCACGTAGCTGAAGACAACGCCGATCACGATCAGTATCAGCGGGGCAGCTATCCCCAGCTTTTGGCTGAAAAACCCCGCCGCGACAATGGTCACAACACCAATCACGCCAAACAGGGCAAGTTCCATGCCCCATTTTAACGGGCGGTCACACCAGGGCGAACCACGAAAAAATGCCCGGCCCCCAGAAAGGGGGTCGGGCATTTTCCGATAGCTAAGCGAACGGGGTTAGTACCACCCGATGGCCTGCGAGTGGGTCCATGCTCCACACGGCGTCTGGTAGCGACCGGAGATGTACCCGAGTCCCCACGAGATCTGCGTTGCGGCGTTGGTTGCCCAGTCTGCTCCAGCTGACGCCATCTTCGAGCCGGGGAGCGACTGCGGAATGCCGTACGCACCGCTGGACTTGTTCTGCGCGTACATGTTCCAGCCGGACTCCTTGTTCCACAGGGAGACCAGGCAGTTGTACTGGCTGGTGTCCCAGCCGCGCGCGGCGACCATGGCCTGAGCCGTGGCCTTGGCGGATCCGGGATCGGGGTTACCAGCAGCGGGGGCCGCAGCGGAGCCCGAGGACGCCGTCGTCGGGGCAGCGACCTGCGCGACCACCACGGGGGGCGGAGGGGGCGGCGGCTCAGTGATCGTGTACGTGTCGCGAGACACGGTCGCAGCGACACCGTCAGCGACGACGACGCTTTGCGTGTCCTGGCTGACCTCCCACTGAGCGGGCGGAGCTGCGTTGGCGTACGTGCCGGAATACGGATCAACAACGATCACCAGCACCATGGCGGCGGTGGCGAACGTTGCGAGAAGGGGGAGGAACATTGCCGGGCGCTTGCGCGTAACTGGACGCGCTGAAAAAGCGTTTTGGGTTCCTGAAGACACGGTCCCGGGGCCGTTTGGCGCACCTTGGGACGACAGAATTATCGAATGTTTACCCATTAGTTATTCAAACGTACCCGAAAAACGAGAAAAAGCCGAAGTCGCGCTCAGCGTACTGCCAGCATCACGTCGACAACGGAGTCCAGAAGCAGGTCGACCTGGGTCTCCCGGTAGCCGCCACGGCGGGTGCGAAATGCGACACCACGCACCTCGTCGACACTCATGGGTTCGCCGTCCTGGAAGTACCCCGTCAGACGGTCTCCGAAGACATCAACGTCTTTCGGGTGGTAACCGGTGGTCAGGAATCCAACCCGCTTGAACCGTTTCCGCGCCGGGCGATCAAGCCGGTCCAGTACCGCCTGTGCGGTCGCCCTGGCCTTGGCATACCAGGCACCTTCGCCGATGTCGGCGAACTCCCGTTCACGCTCCCGAGCGGCGAACGCATCCTCCAACCGCTCCAGAGCGGCATCGACGTGGCTGGTCGAGTAACCACCCTTGCGCATGTCAAAGGACGCACGGCGGATCGCCTCGGCGTTCACGATGCTCGAATCACCGTTTTCCGCGGCGTATGCCCGACGCGCCTCCTCAAGGAATTCTTCGACCTGATCGACGTTGTACCCGAGTCGCGAACGGCGGGCGCGCGGAAATGTTGTGCTCACCGGACTATCTTGCCCTACGCGAATAGCAGGTAGAACGCATAAGCGACCGCGGCCGACGGCAACACCGAGTCAACCCGGTCGAGGAATCCCCCGTGCCCGGGAAGGAACGTGCTGATGTCCTTGATTCCCAGGTCCCTTTTGATCAACGACTCCGTCAGGTCGCCCATCGTGGCGGTAAGCGCCAGGGTGACGCCGAAGAGCAGGCCAACCCACACTGGCTGGTGGATCATAAATAGGGCGACAAGCACGCTGGCCAGCGTCGCCACGATAATCGACCCGATAAAACCTTCCCAGGTCTTTTTCGGACTGATGCGGGGGGCCAGAGGGTGCTTGCCGAACAGCACACCGCTCGCGTAGGCACCGATATCGGTGGAGATCACAACGATGAGGAATCCGAGTGTCCACCACTGGCCGCCGTCCTGGCCCGCGAGCAACACGGCGAAGCTGCCGAGGAACACGATGTAGGACTGCACCAGGATGCCAGCGAAGACATCTTTCACAAGGTTGATCGCCGATGTGCGATGCGATGGCCGGATACATTCCACCAGCCGCCACAGTGTGACCAGCAACATGCCGGCCAGGCTGAACAACCAATGGCCCTGTTCCAGCCAGTAGAACGACGCCGGAGCCACCGCGATGGCAGCGGCGACGGTGGGGATTCGCGGAACGTCGCGGCCCGCGAAGCGCAGGGCACTGGCCAATTCGTACGCCGTGAAGATGAGTAGCACCGCGGCGAACACAATGAACAGGTCCTTGATAAGGACGAGGCTGACCAGCAGTCCCCCGCCGAGACCAAGCCCGATGAGGATGGCCAACGGGAGGTTGCGCCCGGCCTTCTTCTCGATGCGTGCGTTGGTCGCACGAATCTGCGCCTCGATGTCCGCGACGGTCGCCTCAAATTCGGCGCGCGAGCGCGCCCGCTTTTTCACGCGGGGTATTCGTCGTTCCGAATCGTCCGACATCAGACTTCGAGCAACTCGGTCTCTTTGCGCTTCAGTGCGTCGTCGATAGCGTCGACGTGGCTCTTGGTAATTGCCTCGAGCTCCTTCTCCGCGCGCGACAGTTCGTCCTCGCCGACCTCGCTCTTGAGGCCATCGAGGTCGTCTTTTGCCTTACGGCGGACGTTGCGCAGGGCGACCTTGGCTTCCTCACCCTTACCGCGGACGATCTTCACAAATTCCTTGCGGCGATCCTGGGTCAGTTCCGGCAGGGTAACTCGAACCGTTTCACCATCGTTGCCCACGTTGGCACCGAGGTTCGGCATGTTCACGAGGGCCCTCTCGATTTCCTTCAGAGCCGTCTTGTCGTAGGGCGTCACCAGCAGCGTGCGCGCCTCGGGGTTCTGCATCGAGGCGAGCTGCGCGAGTGGCGTCGGGCTGCCGTAGTAGTCCACCAGAAGCTTCTGGAACAGGGCGGGGTTGGCACGGCCGGTGCGCACGGTGCCAAAGTCTTCTTTGGCGACCTCGACGGCCTTGTTCATCTTGTCTTTGGCCTCGGTCATTACGTCGCTAATCACGGCAGCTCCTTCTCGTCGGTATGAGTTTAGTTGCTAGGAAGCAGGCACAAGCGCGACACCAGCCAGTCCAACAAACGCGTCGGACATCCGCAGCTTGGCAACGGGCTCTCCGAAGGCCGAGCAATCACCAGGGGTTACCGGTACAACACTGACCTCGCCCACCGGTGCCACAACCGAAACCGGGCGAACCGAAATGCCTGGATGACGAGGGCCAGCCGCGGACCTGGGGGGACGAACGCAGCGTGACGCTGGTGCCTGCGTGACGCTGGTGCTGGCGGGCGACCGATCGGCTATCCGCACCGCGTCGATCTGATCACATGCTGAAGGTGACCACCTGGACGCCCAGCCAGAACCTGTAGTAGCCGATCGGCGGCATCGTGTTCAGCTGGGAACGCTCACCGTCCGGCCTCCGCAGAATGCGTCACCGGACAACCCAACGCCGGCAGCTCCGACCATGATCACACCTGCACGGATCAGACCAAGATGTCGGAGATTTACCGAAGACCACGCTGGGACAGCTATCGGCAGCGGTGAGACGGTCCCTTGAGAGCGGACACACAATGGAGACATCCCCCGGCAAGTATGCCCGCAGCAGAACGCTGATTTCCATCAGCCCCGTAAGCCCGCTCACGGCCACCAAAAGAATCAGTCATGCCGGAGCGACCCCGGACTGGACGGGCGAAGTGACACGAAGGGTGCGTTCGCCACCACGGCCACGATGAAAGGAACCCGCGGAGTCCAAACCGGCGGCCGCGATCGCCATGGGCACCCGGTTCGGCGCGGCATGCGCGATCGCCGCGCCCGCGAGGAGCGCCACGATCATCATGGCGGCCTCACGGGGCGGCGAATCAGTCGGTGCTCGCGTCGGGGCACCGGAGGGTCTTACGCGCTGACCAGGGTACCGATACGGTCGCCACGAATGGCGGCGGCGAGGTTGCCCTCCGGGTACATTCCGAAGACGACCATGGGCATCTTGTTGTCCATGCAGAGACTGAACGCGGTGGAGTCCACAACCTTGAGACCCTGCACCAGGGCCTCCTGGTAAGTGATCTCGTGGATCATGGTGGCGGTGTCGTCCTTTTTCGGATCCGCCGTATACACGCCGTCGACGCCGTTCTTGGCTACCAGCACAACGTCGGCGCCGATTTCGAGGGCCCGCTGGGCGGCAACGGTATCGGTGGAGAAGTACGGGAGTCCCGCGCCAGCACCGAAGATGACAACACGGCCCTTCTCCAGGTGTCGTTCCGCACGACGCGGGATATAGGGCTCGGCGACCTGCGTCATCGAGATGGCGGACTGCACGCGAGTGGCAGCTCCGGCCTGCTCCAGGAAGTCCTGGAGGGCGAGGGCGTTCATCACGGTGCCCAGCATTCCCATGTAGTCCGCGCGACCACGGTCCATTCCGCGCTGGCTCAGTTCGGCCCCACGGAAGAAGTTGCCACCACCGACGACGATGGCGATTTCCACGTCCTGCGCTGCCAGTGCGATTTCCTTGGCGATTGCGCTGACCACGTCGGGGTTGACTCCCAGGGATCCGGCGCCGAACGCCTCCCCCGAAAGTTTGAGCAGGACGCGGCGTTTGCGGTTTTCGGTCATCTGTTTAGCTCCCTCAAGCTGGCTCGTTACAGGTTAGGTGACTGAGCGGGAAAAAATGGGCGTAAAAAAGGAGGTCCGAGACATGTTGTCCCGGACCTCCTCATTTCAATATTGTTACGCGCCGACCTTGAAGCGGGCGAACGACGTGACGGTCAGGCCAGCGTCAGCCACAACCTTCTTCACCGACTGCTTGTTGTCGCGGGCGTAATCCTGCTCGAGCAGGGCAACCTGCTTGTAGTAGGCGCCAAGACGGCCTTCGATGATCTTCGGCAGTGCGGCTTCGGGCTTGCCCTCGCCGCGGCTGATCTCCTCAACGATGCGTCGCTCGTTCTCGACATCGGCTGCGGGGACGTCTTCCTTGTTCAAGAAGGCGGGGTTGGCGAACGAGATGTGCTGCGCAATGCTGCGAGCGGTCTCGGCGTCGTCACCGCTGTATGCGACGACCACACCAACCTGCGGAGGCAGGTCGGAGCTGGTGCGGTGCAGGTAAACGGAGAACTTGTCGCCCGTCAGCAGCTGAACGCGACGCAGTTCGATCTTCTCGCCGAGGATTGCAGCCTCGTCGGAGATGAGCTCTCCCACGGTCTTCGATCCGGCGGCGGCCGCGGTGGCCTCGTCAACAGTGGAGGCACCGGAAGCCGCAACGGCTTCGAGTACCTTCTCGCCGAGGGCGATGAACTTGGCGCTCTTGGCAACGAAGTCGGTCTCGCACGCGAGCTCGATCAGCGTGGTGGTCGCGCCGTTCTCCTTCGCGGCGATAAGGCCTTCGCTGGTGGAGCGGTCGGAACGCTTTGCGTTGCTCTTGGCACCACGGAGGCGAAGCAGCTCGGTGGCCTTCTCGAGGTCACCGCCCGCCTCAACGAGAGCGTTCTTGGTTTCCACCATGCCGGTGCCAAGCTGCTCGCGCAGCGCCTTGAGGTCTTCCAGTTTGAAATCTGCCATGGTGATTTCCTTACTTGGTCTCGGCTGCTGCGGACTCGGCAGCAGGCTTCTTCTCGTCTTCGGTTGCCTCAGCCTCGATAGCGGCCTCGGCGGCCTCGTCGGAGACGGGAGCGTGCTCGGGAACGAGGGTGGCGTCAGCTTCCGCTGCCTTGGCGGCTACGGCTGCGTCAGCGTCGTTCTCCTCGACGGGAGCGGCGAGGAGTTCAGCTTCCCATGCGGCGAGGGGCTCAACTTCGGCGCCCTCTTCCGGCTTCTGGTGACGCTGGATGAGGCCCTCGGCTGCGGCGTCGGCAATGATGCGGGTCAGCAGGCCGACGGAGCGGATCGCGTCGTCGTTGCCCGGGATCGGGTACTGAACGTCGTCGGGGTCGCAGTTGGTGTCCAGGATCGCGATGACGGGGATGCCCAGCTTGTGCGCCTCGTCGATTGCGAGGTGCTCCTTCTTGGTGTCGACGATCCAGACGGCGGACGGGGTCTTCGTGAGGTTACGAATACCACCGAGGCTCTTCTGCAGCTTCACCAGTTCGCGGCGCTGGATGAGCAGCTCCTTCTTGGTGTAGCCACGGCTGGTGTCGTCGAAGTCGACCTCTTCCAGCTCCTTCATACGGGCAAGACGCTTGGAAACCGTCTGGAAGTTGGTGAGGAGTCCACCGAGCCAGCGCTGGTTGACGTAGGGCTGGCCAACGCGCTGAGCCTGCTCGGCGATGGAGCCCTGAGCCTGCTTCTTGGTGCCGACGAAGAGGATGGTTCCACCGTGGGCAACCGTCTCCTTGACGTAGTCGTACGTCTTGTCGATGTGCGCAAGCGACTGCTGCAGGTCGATGATGTGGCTGCCCGCGCGCTCGGTCAGAATGAAGCGCTTCATCTTCGGGTTCCAACGGCGGGTCTGGTGTCCGAAGTGCACGCCGCTGTCGAGCAGCTGGCGGATGGTAACGACGGCCATGGTCGTTCTCCTATTTCTGGCGCGCGCTGCTTTTTTGCAGCGAAAATGCGCCTACTCAGTTGTCATCGCTGCCGGTTGGCGCTATCCTGGTGCCCGGCGCGCATCCGCCCGCCTTTTCCTGAACCGGTGCCAATTTCTTGACAGCACAATTACGGGGAAACGATGGGACTGAGTGGATGCAACGGCATGTTGTTTGGAACGAGGTCCAAAACATCACAGCGGGCACGCGTAGTCACCCCGAATACACGGGGTGCTTCCAGAATCATAGCACCGCTCCTCCCCCACCGGTGAGTTCGAACGACTCTCCCGCGTCCGAGGCCTAGAGCTTTGCCGCGGCCCATCCGGAGGAACGATTGGGGCATGCCACTGCTGCCGCGTTCTGTGATCCTCACGATTGTCACCCTGATGACCGCGGTAGCTGCCGCGGCGGCACCCGTCACCGCCGCGGCAACAACCGCTCAACAGCCACCGTTTTCCAGCTCAGACCCGCAATGGCTATGGCCGACGACCAACCCACGGGTAATCCTGCGGGAATTCGCCGCGCCGGCCACGCGCTTCGGCGCTGGCCACCGCGGCATGGACATCGAGGCCCGAATGGTAGTGGCCCCAGCCGACGGCGTTGTGCACTTCTCCGGGAACATCTTCGGGCGCGGTGTGCTCTCCATCGAGCACAACAATGGACTACTGAGCAGCTACGAGCCGGTAATCAGCTCGCTGGTGAAAGGCGAACCGGTTCACCGCGGGCAGGTCGTCGCCGAGGTTGCGCCGCCGACCACACACTGCGACGTTGGCTGCCTGCACTTCGGGGTGCGCCTCGACGGCGAATACGTGTCCCCGATGAACTTCTTCGGGCTGATCCCCCGGTCGATCCTGTTGCCATCGCGGCAGCAACCCCGATGAACCGACGGCCACTTCATTGCCTTACGCCCGGGGATGCGCCATCCGGTAGCTCTCCGTCAGCCGCTCGGTGGACACGTGGGTATAGAGCTGGGTCGTGCCGAGGCTCGCGTGTCCCAGCATCTCCTGCACCGATCTCAGGTCGGCTCCTCCATCGAGCAGGTGGGTCGCCGCCGTGTGCCTGAGCGTGTGCGGTCCGGCGGGACCGGAACCCGGCAGGGTCGCCAGCAGCTCGGCGACCAACTCATACACGGCCCGGGTGCCATACCTTCCGCCGCGGGAACCGAGGA
>JAODAO010000084.1 GCA_025463465.1 Glaciihabitans sp.
CGCGGCCGGAAAAATGGTGGCATCGCGGTGATCGCCAGTATGGCCCTGCTCATCGGGGGAGCGTCCTGGGGTGTCGCCGCCGCTGGCCCGTCCGTCACTCCCGCCCCGACCGCCGCGTTCACCGACCAGGCGCCTGTTGACCCGCCGACCGTAAGCGAACCCAGCGAGGACGCCGCCGTGGCCATCGGCGATGCTGCGGCAACCGCGGCAACCGCGGGTACCGCGGTGGCGCTGCTGGCGACGCTGCCGGTGAAGGGACGCGCCCCGAAAACCGGATACGACCGCGAGGCCATGTTCGGAACAGCCTGGCTGGATGTTGACCGCAACGGATGCGACACCCGCAACGACATCCTCGCCCGCGACCTGGTCGCACTCACCATGGCGGGCGTGTGCAAGGTAATGGCGGGGACGCTGCTCTCCCCGTACACGGCGCAACAGGTCGATTTTGTACGGGGCAATGACACGTCCGCGCTGGTGCAGATCGACCACCTGGTTGCCCTGTCCAACGCCTGGCAAACCGGTGCCCAGCAACTCAGCCAGGGCCAGCGTGAAACTCTGGCCAACGATCCGATCAACCTCCTCGCCGTTGACGGTCGCTCCAATTCGCAAAAGGGCGACGGAGACGCCGCCACCTGGCTTCCGGCGAACACAGCGGTCCGCTGCAGCTACGTCGCCCGACAGATTTCAGTGAAGGCCACCTACGGGCTGTGGGTCACCCAGGCTGAACACAACGCAATGGCAAATATCCTCGCCAAGTGCCCTGACGAGCCCGCGCTCACGTCGAAGTTCACCCCGGTCGAGGGTAATCAGGCGGATGTCGCCCCGGCTGTTCCTGTCGACAAACCGGCCCCGACGGCGGACCCGGTTCCGGCAGCTCAGCCCGCCCCCACTGAGCCGGCACCCGCCGCTCCTGCGGAGCCGACCGTCGTCTACGCTAACTGCGAAGCCGTCCGCGCCGCGGGTGCGGCGCCGCTCTACGCAGACCAGCCCGGATACAGCAGCAAACTCGACCGCGACGGTGACGGCGTCGGCTGCGACACCTGATCGGCCGCCAGCGCAGTGGGCCGGTCCATCGTGCCACTCAACGGGCCGCGGGGAACCGGGCGACGAAGCGTCTTTGCCACGGTGTCTCCACCGCCCGCGCGGCGTAGCTCGAGCGGACCCAGGCGATGGCTTCGCCCGCTGGCAGGCCATCCAGGATGGCTAGGCAGGCCAGCGCCGTTCCGGTTCGCCCGATTCCGCCGGCACAGGCGATCTCGACCCGGCTGCCCGCTGCCCGGCCGAGCAAGTCAGTCAGGGCTCGGCGAAGATCGGATGGGTCGCTGGGGTTCGCAAAATCACGCCAGCGAACCCACCTGACCGGCCAGTCGACGTCGGGCGGCGCGCTCCCGCGCAGCACCACCGCAAAATCGGGTGGGGTGTTATCCGCGCGTCCGGATCTCAGCGACCGTCCGCGCACAAGGCAACCGGACGGCAGCACCACCACCCCGGGCCCCGCAGGGTGCCAGGTCCGGAGATCGCTTTTTGATGACGCCGGGCTCGCCGGTCTTGACGTCAGCCCGATGTAACCCCCGCGCTGGGTCGCGATGGGATCCTCCGGTTCCAGCGCCTTCCCATAGTCGGTCATCGTCAGCTTCTCTCACCTCAACCTGCGATCACCCTCCCGCGATGACCGACGGGGTGCAAGCACTCCGCCCGCGCGGTTGTCGTCTCGTCGCGCGGCGGAAGGCGTGGGTATTCTGCCCTGCTGTGTAGTGACGCGTGGCGTGATGCGTGGGGTCAGCTGAGCCCGGTCACCCTCATCGTGATGTTGATCCGACCCCGCGGCAGGCCGCAGTTGACCGGCCCCGTACCGGGAAACACTTTTTGCACACCATGGAACGCGAGTCGGGATGGCCCTCCAAAAACGAACAGGTCACCGGACACCAGTTCGACGTCGGTGTATGGCCTGGTTCGTGTTGTGGTGTTGCCGAACCGGAACAGGCAGGTGTCCCCGATGGACAGCGACACCACGGGCGCAGTTGAGCGTTCGTCCCTGTCCTGGTGCATTCCCATGTGGGCCCCTTCATCGTAGTAGTTCACCAGCGCCGTATCCGGGGTGTATTCGTCGCCGGCGTGCGGGTCGCCGGAAGCTTCAATGAGCGCGCGCCGCCCGAGGTGTACCATCCACTCCGGAAACTCGAGCACCCGGTTTCCGTTCACGTCGACCGCCTCGCGGCTGTACACGTTGGGTCGCCAGTGCCAGCCGAGACAGACGGTTCTGACGGACATCTGGTGGCCGGCGACGCTGGAGGAGTGTGGTGGCACCGGCCCGGCTGCCCACTCACGGAAGCGTTCAACAATCCACGATTGCTGGGGCAGGGTCAACCAGCCCGGCACCAGGGTCGCTCCCGGCGCCAGCTCTCGGCGTGGTCGCTCGAACAGGTCGTCGGAGAACAGCGTCATCGTTAGCGTCTCAGGCCGCGCGCTCAAGATCGAGCAGGATCGTTTTCGCGTCGAGGCCTCCGATGTATCCGCCGAGGCCTCCGTCCGTTCGAAGCACTCGGTGGCAGGGCACCACAACGGGTAGTGGATTGGTGGCGCAGGCTGTTCCGACGGCACGTACGGCGTTGGGGTTGCCGACGATGCGCGCCACATCCTTGTACGATTCGGTGCGCCCGTAGGGGATCAGCGAAAGATGACGCTGGACCTGCTGTCGGAAACCCGCCGACAGCGAGTAATCAAGTGGCAGGTCGAATTCAGTGCGGTCACCCGCGAAATACTCGTCGATCTGCTCGTGGACCGTTGCCAACCGCTCGGGTGCCCGAAGCAGGCGGGGACTGATCCTGGTGGCCAGGGAAGCGAGTACCGCATCGAAATTTTCTCGTTCGTAGGCGACCCGCAGCAGACCCTGCGCGGTGGCAGCAAGGAGCAGGGCACCAACCGGGGTGGTGATCGTGGTGTAGGCGACGTCGAGGACACCGGCTTCCGCTGCTTCGCTCGCCAGCCGCAGGCGGAGGGTTTCCATCCGCTCGGCCCTGGGTTCCGCCGCATCCACCAGCATGGTCATTAGCTGCCGGTCGCAATCGTCCAGCTGTTCGGTGGGATTCGTCGAAGCGGTCATCGGGTTGTTCCTTCCTGGGTAAGGCTGCCGGGTGCTGTGCCGGCTCTGGGTGGCTCGCGGTGGCGGTAAACCGACCTGAGCCCCGCTATGCCGTCGGCGGCGGCACGGCGGGTGGCGTCGACCGTTGAGCCGGTGGCTTCGGCCACCAGCTGGTAAGGCAGTCCACCGAGATAGTGCAGGCTGACCGCGGCCCGCTGGCGGGGAGGCAACCGCAAAACGGCTGCCCAGAGTTCGTCGTCGGCGTCTGTGGCGCCGGGGATGCCGAGGGTGCTGGGAAGCTCCGGCACCGTATCAACGGGAATGGCGAGGCGCTGGCGGGCGCGAACGATGTCGATGGCCTTGTTGTGGGCGATGGTGGCCAGCCAGGCCGGCACGTTCGCGTCCGCAGGCAGGGTGGGCCAGGCCTTCAGCGCTGCGAGGAATGTCTCGCTCCACGCGTCGTCGGCATCCGTGTGGGGACCAAGGATCCCCCGGCACACCCGCATGACCAGGCTGCCGTGTTCCGCGACGACGTCGTCGAATGGGCGACTCATCGATTCAGTGTTCACGGCGACCGCGTAGTACCGAGGTCGTGGCAGGGCCGTCGACGGGGATCAGAACAGTCTCCCCGCCGTGATGTCGACGGGGGCCTCCAGGTCGAGTAGCTGTTGTTTGCGTTGGATACCCCCGGCGTACCCGGTGAGTTTGCCGCCGGCGCCGACGACGCGGTGGCAGGGAACGATGATGCTCACCGGGTTGTGGCCAACGGCCTGGCCGACCCCCTGAGCGAGGGAGCGGTTGCCGAGAGCGACCGCAAGCGCTCCGTAACTGGTGGTCTGCCCGTACGGGATGTCCTCAAGCAGCGCCCAGGTGCGCCGCTGCAGGTCGCTGCCGCGCAGTGACACGGCGAGGTCGAAGCTGCGGCGGTCGCCGGCCAGGTATTGCTGGAGCTGGTGGAGGGCCTCGGAGAGGAGCTCGTCAGCCGCGACATCCACCGCATCTCCCAGTGATGCCGGCGCGGGTGGATAGCGGTGGCCGTCGAAGTACAGCCCAGAAATCGCTTCGCCGTCGGCGACGAGGAGCAGGTCGCCGAGGGAGGTGCCCACCGTGGAGTGACGAATGGTGCCCGCTGCGTTCATGGGAAATTCCTCACCTCTATTGCTGCACTTACCCTAACGACGCTGGACGGGGCTGAAACGTGAGGTGGGTCGGCAATTTGTTTCAGAAAACGTGCCAGGCGGCGTTGGCCACTCTCCCAGGTTGGGGCTGACGCTGGGGTGAGGCGGGCCGTCGCCATCGTCGCCCGGGTGGGGTGGCTGGTGCCACCCGCCGATCCGTCAGTCCAGCAGGCCTCGAATGTCGTCGGCCGTTAGCGTCGCGCTGAACTTCGCGTCGTCGTCCATCACCTGGCTGAAGAGCTTCGCCTTCTGGGCCTTGAGCGCCATCACCTTTTCCTCGATGGTGCCCTTGGCAACGAGCCGGTACACCATCACGTTTTTGGTCTGGCCGATGCGATGGGTGCGGTCGATGGCCTGCGCTTCGCTTGCGGGGTTCCACCACGGGTCGAGCATAAAAACGTAGTCCGCCTCGGTGAGGTTCAATCCGAATCCGCCGGCCTTCAGGCTGATCAGGAACACGGGGGCCGTGCCCTTTTTGAACCGGTCGATGACCTCGGAGCGACGGAGTGTTGATCCGTCAAGGTAGGCGTAGTCGATGCCGGCTTCTTTCAGCCGTGTCTCTGCCTTCCCGAGGAACGAGGTGAACTGGCTGAAGATCAGGGCGCGGTGGCCCTCGGCGACGACGTCCTCGAGTTGCTCCAACAGCACATCGAGTTTGCTGGAGGGGATGTCGGAGTACTGCTCGTCGACCAGGGAGGCGTCGAGGCTGAGCATCCGCAGCAGCGTGAGCGAACGGAAAACGATGAATCGGTTTTTGTCCATGTCGCCGATGAGGCCGAGCAGTTTCTGCCGCTCCCGCTGGAGGTACGTGTCGTAAATGTTTTTGTGCCGCGGACTGAGATCGATGCGCAGTTCCTGCTCCTGCTTGGCCGGTAGGTCCTTTGCAACGATCTCTTTGCTGCGGCGCATCATCAGCGGGCGGATGCGACGGCGAAGTTTCGCCATCTGCTCCTCGTTCTCCCCACGGGCGATTGGGCGCACGTATTCCTCGGCGAACTTACGCGCCGAGGGGAACAGGCCGGGGGCGACGATGGCGAACAGCGACCAGAGGTCGGTGAGGCTGTTCTCCATCGGGGTGCCGGTGATGGCGAGCTTAAACGGCGCATTCAACTCAACCGCTGCCTCGTGGGCCTTTGAGGTGCGGTTTTTCACAAACTGGGCCTCGTCGAGGATGAGTCCGGCCCAGTCCTGGAGCTGGTAGGCCTCGAAGTCGAGGCGGAACAACGCGTAGGACGTAATCACGATGTCGGCGCCGGTGGCGGTGGACCTAACCCGGGTGCCACTTTTGCCCTCGGTCGCGGTCAGCGCCCGCACGGTGAGGCCGGGCGCGAACCGCTCCGCCTCGGCGAGCCAGTTGGAGACCACCGAAGTGGGGGCGACAACGAGGAAGGGCTTGAGCGGGGAGATATCCCCCTGTTCGCCCGCGGCCTGCTGAGCCGCACGCTGTTCGATGGCGTGGCTGATCAGGGAGAGGGTTTGCAGCGTTTTACCGAGGCCCATGTCGTCGGCGAGGACGCCGCCGAGCTGGTGCTTCCAGAGGAACGCGAGCCAGTTGAAACCCTCCTGCTGGTACGGGCGCAGGGTCGCCTGGATGCTCGTCGGGAGCAGGGTCGTCTCGACGCTGGAGAGGTCGTTGTTCGCGAGCTCAACCATTCCGGCCACCGCGGTGCGCCATGACTGGGCCTGCTCGGTCTCGTCGGCAAGGTCTTCGAAGTCGGCCCAGAGGGCCGCCTGGTAGCGGCTGATCCGCGGGGCGGTGTCCCACTCCTGCAGGGTGGAGGCTTCGTCGATCAGGCGGTGCAGTTCAGCAAATGCGGGGTGGTCGAGTGACAGATAGGAGTTGTCAACGAGCAGCAGCTTCTTCTGCCCCTTGGACAGCGCCTTGAACAGCGGCCCGAACGGGATGTCACGGCCCTCGATGCTGATGATTACCCCGAGGTCGAACCAGTCGCGCTGGTTCGTCTCTACCGTTTTGATGGTCAGGGTGGGCGCTTCGGTGAGCTCCTGATAATCGGGTTTGGTTCCGGCTATCTCGACCCGGATCCCGGGGAGCTTCTCGATCACCGGGAGGGTTTTGTCGGTGAACTCGGCGGCCGGCAGCCCCTGCAGGGTCGTTAGCGGTTGCAGCTGCTCGAAGATATCGAGGCTGGATTCGCTGGCCGTGTTGAGCACCTGCTCGGCGAGGTCGACCACGGTTTTCTCCGCGATCGCATCCCGCAGCTCATCGTCGCCGGCGGTTGCCCGCAACGGCAGGCGGCTGAGTTTGCCGGCGTCGCTGTACTCCCAGTCCCAGGCAAGACGCAACACGTGTTTCGCCCGGAAGGTGGCGGTGAGAACCAGCACGGGAGGAACGATCTCGGGGAAGTCGACGGACTCGTCGGTGCTGGTGACCTCGACGCTGCGGCGCAGCTTCGGATAGAACTCGTTGATGAATTCCTCGACGTCGTCGCCGGGCACCACCATGGGCTCCGGCTGCTTCAGCAGGCGTCGCTGCTCGTCGCTCAACGGTTCGTTTGAGGGAGCGAGCACGTACACCGGCTCGGGAGCCAGCTCGTAGTGGTACACCCCGTGGTAGCCAAGCGCCCCGGCCTGCCCAACCGGGTACTGCTCCCCGTCGATCATCAGGACCGCGGACAGGTAGAGGTCCTTGAGCTCCGAGGGAGTGGACGCCGAGGAGGATGCCTCGCCGCGGCGTGATGCGTCGAGGCTGACGACCGCGCGTTTGGCGATTGAGACGACGGCATTCTTTTTGGTTCCGACGAGTTCGATGCCGAGCTTCTTCGCATCGGCCAGGAGCGGCCACAGCAGTGGGCTGTGGAAGTCGTCCAGGTAAATCCAGTCCGGGTCTGCCCCGGTGTAAACGTCGCGCGTCGTCGCGCGGTACAGGGCGGCGAACTCGGTGAACCAGCGGTGCTGCTCCGGGTTGAGCGCCAGCTGGTTCATCTGGTGGGTGATGGAATTCCAGGTGACGTTGGTGCGAACCCAGTTGCCCGTGCTGCCGGGGATAACGGGTCGCACGCCGAGGCGATAGCTGGCACCGGGCTCCGCGACGGTGCTGGCCGGCCGCGCCGTTGGCCCACGCCACCGGTCAGCGGTGCGTGGCGTCTGCTCACGCAGTTCGAACTGAAGACCTAGCGGGGTACGCGGGCTCTGGCTGGCGGCAGGCGGGCCACTGCCGAACGGTCGTGCCGTTGAGGGTGCTTTCGCCGCGGTGAGCGCCGTCATGGTGGTTTTCCACGATGGTTCTGCCTGGCTGGTCGTGAGAGTCGTTTGTCGCGCCTTCGTCTGGATCGTTCTGGTGAGCAGCTGGCTGCCGGTTTGCAGGTTATCCCGCTCGATCTGTTTTAGATGAGCATCGTTGGAAACCAACATCGTCGCAGCAACATGTTTGCAGTTTTCTGACACCGGGCAGGTGCAGGAACTGCTGACGGGCCGGTAAAAACCGTCCTTCGCCGATGTGAGGGTGATGTGGCAGCGGTAGGGGTGGGTGACGTTGCCCTGCACCGCACTGTTGAGGGCCTGGGAAGCGGGATCCCAGACGAACTCAGCCACGGCACCGCCGCGCGCATACCCGCGTGCCCGTTGGAATGACGCCTGTCCGACGAGGCGGATGATGTCACCAACATCGACCAGTGGGGGAGCGTCAGAGGGCATCCGACAATTCTCTCACGGACCGTAGTTGATCAGCACAGATTCGCCGTTCGTTGTGCTCGACGTCGTGTTTCTGACAGCACGGTGGGGAAAAGCCGACCACTTGCTTGGAATGAGGAGTTCACCGCTCGACTACCGCCAGAGTGAGTCATCCGACCCCGTTTCCCGGGGCGAATGGAAGGACTTAACGCATGTCGAAAAAAGCAGTGGAAATTGCCACTTTCAACCCGATCAAGACCGTGTCCGATCTTGGTATCCGCAGCGAGCACGCGTACATCGCCGGCTTCGCCTCCGTGGCCATCGCCCTGGCGGCGTGGCTCGTCTCGCGTGGCAAAAAGAGTGACGACAAGGCCCAGTCCGACCGCTGGGGAATCTTCATCGGACACTGGGCCCCGACCTTCTTCGGAATTGGCCTGGCGCTGAAGAACGAAGAGAAGTAGCTCCACAGCAGCACCAGCACCACCAGCACTACCCACCGAGGGAGTGTCTTCGGCCGTAGCCGAGGACACTCCCTCGGTCAGTTCCCGCTCCCAACCGTCAGACGGCCCCACCGTTACGGTCAGGCCTCAGCCCCGGCATCAACCTGCTCCGCGGTGTGAGGCAGCGCGGCGTTATCCACCTCGCCGGCCAGGCGGTCGAGGACGGCATCGGGCTCGCTCAGCCACTCGGGCAGCCACACTCGTGCAACCGAAGGCCAGTGCATCAGCCCCTCCAGCACGTCGACGGGGAGGGCGTCACGGTCGGCGACCGTGCGGCGCATTGACCACGCTGTGCCGTCAAGCAGGACCGCCAGCACCGGGTGAAGCGGGTCGGCGGCGGGTGCCACCACAAGGTCGATGCGGAAATCAGACAGGCCGACGTCGGTCGTTACCTCGTAACCCAGCTCGCGCAGCCGCTCCGCGATCTGCTCGCGATGCCTGTCGGTTGTGACCGGCCCGGTGCGCCCGCGCAGAGTGTGTTGCGCCCCCTTCTGGGCGACCTCCAGGTAGGCGCGGAGGTCCTTGATCCCGCGGGAGTTGGTTTCGTCGGCGCGCAGGTCGCCGGGGTCGAAACTCGAGAACACGATCACCTGGCGCCGGGCGCGGGTGATGGCGACATTCAGCCGGCGCTCGCCGCCGTAGGTGGTCAGGGGGCCGAAGTTCAGCGGCAGCACGCCCTTGTCGTTGGCACTGAAAGCCGTGGAGAAAAGGATGGTGTCGCGTTCGTCGCCCTGCACGTTTTCGAGGTTTTTGACAAACAGTCCGTCCGATTTGGCATCGAGCGCCTCCGCGATCCGCTCGTCGTCGAGGTCGCGCAGCAGGGTTTCGATGAGGGTGCGCTGCTGCGCGTTGAAGGTGACGACCCCCACGGATGGCACCGCCGCGCCCTCGGCCGTCGCCGCAAACCTCTGCGTGATCTCCGCAACGATCGCGTTGGCTTCTGCCCGGTTCGTCCGACGTTCCTTGACAGGGCCAGACCGAAGGAACGTGCCGTCCACCCGCACCAGGGATATCCCGTGGCCGCCGACGCCGGCATCCACCTGGTTGTGGGCAGGCGCCGGGAACGATGTCAGCTGTTCGTCGTAGTAATACCGGTTGCTGAAGGCGATCAGCGACTCGTCCTGGCTGCGGTAGTGCCAGGAGAGATATTGGCGTTCGACCCGCGCCTGTACGCATTCGGCGAGGATCGACTCTTCGTCCTGGAGGAGGAAGTCGCCGCCATCCGCGTCGAGGTCCTGGTCGTCATCGTCTGTGGTGGATGCTTCAGCGAATGCGGTGGGTGGCATCTGCTTGCTGTCCCCAACAACAACCACCGAAGTCGCGCGACCCATGGCCCCAACTGCGTCGGCCACGCGCACCTGGGATGCTTCGTCGAAGACCACGATGTCGAACAGGCCCGCCTGGGCCGGGAAGAATCGAGCGACGGAGTCCGGGCTGACGAGGATGCAGGGCGTGGCCTGCACGATGAGGTCGCTGAAGTTGATCATCAGTTCGCGCACGGACATCCCCCCGCGCTGTCGGTCCAGCTGCTTCTGCAGCAGGCCCACTCGGCCCCCGGCGGTCAGCGGATCGAAGCTGCGCCGACCCACAACCCGGTGCGGAGCGACGGCGAGTTGCATGTCACGCAACTCGCGGGACGACTCGGTGAAACGTTCGATCTGGCGGTTGTGGCGCACCGCATCGAATTCGGTGAGGCCGGTGGTGGCTTGCCGTTCCGTCGATGCTGCCTCCGCGAAGCCTCGTTCGAAGGCCGGGGTTGCGTAGTCGGCTGGCACAACTCCCGTGAGAAGCGCGTGATAGGCCTCACCGAGGCCACCGGAGCGCAGCGGTGCAAGCACCCGCCGCCACGCTATCCACGCCGGCAGGGGAACGTGGGTGATCCCGTCAACCTGCCTGCCGGGTCGCGATGCGTCCCAGGCGTCGAGCAGGCGGCGTCCACTGCGCCAGTGGTCCCAGCTGGCTTCCGAGGTGCCGGGAGCTGCGGCCAATGCTCCATACGCGTCGGCAAGAACCTCCAGCGTGGCCGTGGTCACGCTGTCGACCGTACGCTCGGCGGTGACGAGCCGGTCCAAAGCACCCTGCAGCCCGCTTTCGCCCGCGTAGGCGCTGTCGTCGGTATTGCGTGCGATCCAGTTCAGGCCTGTGATGGTGTCCAGCAGCAGGTCGCGCTGGTCGGGCAGGTACGGGTTCCACTGCGCCGCTGCGCTGAGCCCGGCGGCGGCGTTCGCCTGCCCGGCAAGCTCGGTCGCGGACGCCTGCAGCGCGAGCAGTCGAGCGGTGAACGCGGCGAGCCCCGCCGGGGCGACCTGCTGGTCGGGCAGCAGGAACGTCGAAAATCTCTGCGCCACCGCGAGCAGGCGTTTTTTGCGGCCGAAGAAGCTGGACTGCGCCGCCGCCGTCGCGTCGCGGCTAAGCGCGGCGAGGTCGAGCGCGAGGATGTGTGGGGCGACGACCGCCAGCACGTCGGTATATTCCGCTGCGATCGTGTCGAGGCGGACGGCGAGGGCGCCCGTGGCATCCTGCCAGGCCGGTGTGCGGATCGCAGCAAGAACCTCAGCGGAGATGGGCTCGTATTGCGCGAGACTCGCGATCGTTCGCAGCTGCTCGACGGTTGACACCTCGCGAAGCGCGGCGTTGATCTCGTCGCTGGGTGAAACCGCGGCGATTGCCGCATCAAAAGCATCCACCAGGCCAATGATCTCGACGGGATCAACCGCTTCGTCGCCAACAACATCGACGAAGCCCCACGCGGGATCGAAACCGGGGCGTACACGGACGGCGAGGTCGGGAACATCACGAAGGAGAGTGCGAATCTCGTGCAGGGTGTCCGAGGTGGCTGAACCAGCCCAGGATGCCGTGACGGGCAGGGTGAATTCGGCGTCGGAGGTGGCAAGCGCTGCGTTGTGGGCGGAGTAGAAGCTCAGTCCGGAACGGTTTCTCTCATGCAGCTGGCTGTTGTACCTGGCGAGGGATCGCCGGGCGATGTCGACGGTGGATGTGGTGTGTTTGAGCCCATCCTCGTCGACGCTGGTTTTCGCCGCTAAAGCCTTTTTCAGGTGCGACCGGATCTCATTCGGGCGGCTGCCGCGATCATGGAGGTCGAGGGTGAAGGGACCAAGGCCCACAGCCGCCAGCCGTTTCTGGACAACGTCGAGGGCCGCCTTCTTCTCGGCGACGAATAATACCCGGCGTCCTTCGGCGATTGCCTTCGCCAGCAGGTTGGTGATCGTCTGCGACTTTCCCGTACCGGGCGGCCCCTCGAGTACAAAGGTGCGCCCGGACGTCGCCGCCGCCACCGCGTTCAACTGTGAAGAATCCGCCGACACCGGCAGCTGCGTGAGCAACTCGTCCAGGTCGACATCCGCGGTGATCCTTGTGATCTCCGCCGCCGGGTCAACAAACGCATCCTGCGGCTGCTGGATCAGATGTCTGACGAGAGCATTTTCAGAGAACTCCTCCCAGTTTTCGTCGAGGTCCTTCCAGAGGCGGAACTTCGCAAACTGCAGGATGGCCAGGTTGACGGTTTCCTCTACGCGGGCGGGAATCCCCGAGGCGGCGATGGCTTCGCGCGTGGCGCGGAGGGTCGCATCGATGTCGATGCCGGAGGAGTCTGTCACCGGGTCGGTAAGGCCGGGGATGCTCACCCCGAACTCGATCCGGAGTTTCTCCAACAGGCAATAGTTGGGCGTCGAGGCGCCGGCTTCGTCGAGCGAGAGCTGGTAAGCACCACCCCGCGCGCGTGGTTTGAGTGTCACGGGGATGAGAATGAGCGGGGAGCGCACCTCACGGTCCTTGAGCGTCCAGACGAGCGAACCGATCGTGGCGTAGAGGTTGTTCGCCCCCGTCTCCTCGACGATGGTCTTCGCCTTGTAGGCGAGCGCACGGAAGCGACGGGCATAAGCCTCCGTGGTGATGTCGCTGTAGACCTGCTTTTTCGTCAGCAGTCCGAGGCGATCCTCCGTTGGCACGGCCGCGCCGCTGGAGATGCCGCGCTGTTGATCGACCGCCGACACCGCGTCTGCGGCGAGGAGTTCAATGCTTTGGTTCGCGTTGAGGTAGTCCTCGAACTGGCCGAGCCCCTCGGCCGGTACCGCCAGCTGCAGCCTGGCGCTGGCGGGGAAGTTGATCAGCCGGTTGCGCAGGCTGAGGTCGAGCAGGTTGTTTTTCCACTGTGCGACCCGCGGGGGAGTCTTCTGTCGGTCAGGCGTCGCCGTCCCCGGGTTCTCGGCGGCGGGGCTGTATCGCTCGTAGTTGGAGCGCGTCGGGTCATAGCCGGTGATTGTGACGGCACCGTCCGGTGACATGGTCGTGGCCGGCAGCGGGTAGATCCTGCTCGTTCGCGCTACCCGCACATCGGCGATGCCGACGATGTGGGAGAGGTCGCCCTGGAGGTGGGTATCCCAGGCGCTCGCGCGTATTTGCTGCGGTGATGAGTCCGCACCGTCGATGGTGAGCAGCGTCGATTCGAGCACGGCGATGTGTCTCAGGCCGACGGCGTTGATCACCTGGGCGACCTGGCCGCTTTCGGTGACGGCGGGACTGGGCAGAGCGCCGGGCAGGCGCCAGTACCCGAGGAATGCGTGGTTTTTTGTGACGAACACCAGGGGATGCACCCCGACACGTTCGAGGGCTGCGGCAAGGACAACGGAGGTGTCGAGGCACGTTCCCAGCCGGCCTTCCAACACCTCAGACGCCGTCCGGACCTTCTGGCCGAACTCGGCCCAGCTGGCTGGCGGCATGGCGTAACGGATCGACCGGGCGCGCATTGCTGACATAAGCGCGTCCACAATCTCGTCGATGCGGCGACCGTCCGAGCCGTCGGCATACCCATCGTCGAAGGAGCCACGACCCGTTGCCTGCTCGAGCAGGATGGACGCTTCATCCACCAGCGCGGCCAATGCCGGGTCGTTTGGTTGAACGTATGCCGAAAGCATCTCCATACTCGATTCAACGGGGGTGCCCATCCACTCGTTGGCGGCGAGTACCCGTACATCGCTCACGTGGCGTGCGATGACCGTGGATCCGGCAACAACGGTGGCCATCACGGTAGCTGGTCTGGACTCTTCGATCTGCGCCATCGCGATCGGGTCGAGGACGAAGTTGACCTGTTGCACGTAGGTGTCTTCGCCGTGGACGAGGTCAACGAAAAACTCGCGCGGTTCGCCCAGTGTGCCGCCAGCCGTACTGATGCTGATGGTCAGCTGGGCTGCCTGGACAGACGGACCTGTTGTGTGGATCACCAGTTGGCTGACCACGGGGATTCGATTGTGGGCCATGGCGTAGCTGATCACCGGGGAACAGGAAACGGTGACCGTCGCTCCGCTGGCGGCGGAGTCGTCGACCGGGGGATGTCCCGCCTCGGACGGTGTTGAGTCATCGCTCGCGCTCCGGGCCGTCAACTCCACCTGCAGTTGCCGACGCAACTCCGCCGCCGGAGCGGCCTGCGGCAGCCGCAACAGGGCAAGCAGTCGTTGGGTCGTGTCGACTGCGCGGTAGGCGTCCTCGTCGGCGAAGGTCACGTTGTGAGCCCAGTCAGTGCGGATGTCACGCAGTTCACTGATGTATCGGATCCCGGGGCGGCCGAGCAGCGCGTCGAACGGCTGCCCGAGCGTTCCGAGAGGCTCGGTGAGAGCGCGAAGCAGGACCTGCAGATCGGAGGCCTCGTCCGGTTTTCCGATGATGCCGCTGGTCTCATCACGCCGTTCAAGCAGGTCGGTCCACTGGATCGATTCGGGCAGCTGCGGGGCAAGGGTTGAGGCGATGAACGGTGGCAGCGCCTCGGCCAGAAGGTCGAGGCCTCGCGCCACATAGTCGGTGTTGTTCAGCGTCATTCGAATTCTCCCCGGAAGTCCATCAGAACTGATTCTTCTGTGCACATCGTGCCACCGCCGCCGTGAATCGCGGAGGGAGACCGATTTGGCACCGGACTGTCAGAGCGGCTCTAACCGTGTGTGGGAGTCACTAGCCACTGTCCCTCACCGAGGGGCGGGGGTCACGCAAACGGTCGCGGCTGCCTAATTGGGGAGGACTGGCACCACCTCGACTCACACCGGCCCGACACGTTCCGCCCAGAACTCTCGTCCACTGGGTACCCCGTTCCGCGCCGCCAGGTCGGTAGCGAGAAAATGAAGTACACGCACAACACGGCTAACCACCTCATCTGCGCCGGACCCGGCACGCTGGCGGCGCACCGCGACCGCCGATGGGACGAGAAGGTCGACCACCACTGACTTGATGATCGGCGTGATCGGCAGACTGGGACCGATCAGAGTGGCAGCGGGTGGCGCAGCACTCCTGTTCCCGTGCGGCGCCCTGAGACGGTGCGGACGAACTCAATCACGTCGATGCTGACCTCCTCGCCCCCGGTACCGCTACTGAACATCCCACCTGCCGGGCCGGTGAGCTCGAGGACAAACGGCTGGCCGTGCGTACCGGCCCACTCGGCGACCAGGTCCGCAACGAGCCTGCCGTCGTGGTCGGCGTCCTGTTCAAAAACTGTGCCGGTGGCGACGGCGATGTCGACTCGGTGCGCCCAGACGTCCCGGGTGAAACCGATGTCGAACAGGTAGCGCAGCGGCTGTCGACCGACAGGCGCGGGCAGCCCCAGCAAGGGCAGGGACGCAATCGGGCGGGGCAGCGCTGTCCGCGCCCGCAACGCTCGTGCCGAGTCAACATCCCAGGCGGCGATCAGCTGGTCGGGGGAGACGTCGGCACGGTCTCGCACCTGCACCTCGTTCATACCGTCCCACCAGTACGAGGCGCCGATCTCGCGGCGCAGCGGCCGGCCGCGCCACACCTGCCGTGCGAATTCCCTCGGCGACGCCTGCCCCGCGGCAGAGCCGACAATATGGGACACAACGCCCCTGACATCCCACAGGGGGCAGTCGGTCGGCCGACTCCAGTCGTCGATCGCCAGGCGTCGGAGGTGGTCGGCGAAGCGCCTGTTTTCGACAGCTGTAATGGCCATGGCCTCGCTATGGGTGATTCGATCGACGGTGAGGACATCGACGATGGGGACGTGAATGCTCATGACTACTCCCTGGTGGATTGACGGACTTCGGTAAGAAACATTGCGACAACCCGGCCGGCCTGTTTGAACCAGCGGTCACCGCCGGGATCGTTGGCTACCTGCTGGTGGGCCAGGCCGGCTGTCAACGCGGTGAACAGGTCGATGTCCTCCGCGCGGGTGACGCCCGCCGCGTGCAACTGCGCCACGGCGCGGTCGAGGAACTCGACGGCGACCGCGTAGGACTTCGGGGATGGCTCGAACCCGGGAATGGTGCGCTGGAACAGGAGCTGGTGACGTTCTACGTCGTCGCCAGAGAACCGCACTACCCTCGCGACGAACTGCGTCAGGTCGTGTGCGGGGTCGCCCGTTGTCGCCAGGTCCGCGGTGTAGGCCAGCAGCTGGCGATTGGCGTCTGCGAACATTGCGTCGTAGAGGGCCAGCTTGGAATCAAAGTACGCGTAGAGCGATGGCTGGCGCAGGCCTACCCGGTCGGCCAGGTCGCGCAGCGGGATGCCGGCCA
>JAODAO010000104.1 GCA_025463465.1 Glaciihabitans sp.
TCACCGGTGGGCCGGTCGGATTCCAGCTCGAGGGCGACACCGCCACGAGCTACGACCGGATGCGCGGCAAGGTCGTCGAGGAGCTGAAGAAGCACTTCAAGCCCGAGTTCCTGAACCGCGTCGACGAGACGATCGTGTTCCCGCAGCTCAACCCGGAAGAGCTCCTGCAGATCGTCGACCTGTTCATCAACCGCCTGAAGGTGCGGCTCATGGACCGCGACCTGACCATCGAGCTGACCGTGCCCGCGAAGGAGCGTCTCATCAAGATCGGGTTCGACCCGTCACTGGGAGCCCGGCCGCTGCGCCGCGCCGTCCAGCACGAGGTTGAGGACCGCCTGTCGGAGAAGATCCTGCACGGCGAGCTCGTCTCGGGCGACCACGTTCACGTCGACTTCCTCGACGACCAGTTCGTAGTCACCACCAGCCGCCAGCCCGGCCTTGTCGAGGACACCCCGGAGGCCATCGAGGCAGCTGGGCTCAACCTCAACAAGTAGCAACTTCGTAATACGGCATAAGCCGGGAGCGTATGCTCCCGGCTTATTGTCGTTGATAGACGTTCGGGGCCGGCCAGCTGTGTGCCCGGCGGTGTCGACTCCATCGGTGACACCATTTTCGCCGGGGGTGGCGTTACCGACGAGGTTCACCTCGACAACGGATACTTCCTGCGGCTGCCCTCTACGTAGTGAACCGCAGCAGGTCCGAGCAGCCGGCACGTGCTCGCAACTGACGCTTGAATCCCTGGTTTCGTTGGTCTAGACACGAGCGGGCAGCCCCAGCAAGCTGGCTCCATGCCTAACCCGATGAATACTCGACGCGGCTGGTTTGCTGGTCGTCGCCGTGGCTCTGCCACCGCCGCCGCCACGGCAGTTCTGGTCGTCCTCACCGTCGGTGCCTGTGCAACCACACCGCCGGCGGGTGGCGAGGTGGCCCCCGTTGCCAGCGTGCAGGTGGCCGCTGCCTGGGAGGCGCTGCCGGACAGCCCGCTCAGCCCTCGCAATGGCACGGCAGGGCAATGGGTGGATGGCGCCTTCATCGTGGTCGGCGGCTACGACACCAACCCGTGCCCCGTGGGCGTCACCTGCGACATGGACCCCGGCATACCGCTGCGCGACGGAGCGCGCTTCGACCCGGCCACGGGGGAGTGGACGTCGATCGCCGACGCCCCGGTACCCGTCAGCGGTGGCAAATCGGTGGTGGTCGCTGGCTTAATCTACTTCCTCACCGTGGGAACGGGCGGACAGGCAAACCCCGCCGAATTCCTTCGTTACGACCCCCTGGCCGACGTGTGGAGCGAACTGGCGCTGCCGCCCGGCTACTGGCCCCAGCTGGTTGCGGCGGGCGAGCGGGTCATTGCCGTGCAGAACACGGACGAGAACGGCGAGAGCCCTGACGCCGTGTTCTCACCCACCGACAACAGCTGGCGGCCACTTCCCGCCGATCCGCTCGGGCCGAGCTTCGACCGCCAGGCCGTGTGGCTGGGCGACCGTCTATTTTTTAGCGCGAGGAAGCTGCTGGCTAGCCTCGGCGCCGACGAGCCGTCGGTGGCCCGCATCGCGACGCTCTCGAGCGACCTCACCGAATGGACGCAGCTTGCCGACAGCGGAATCGTCCACGACTCTCCCATTGCCGTGGGCGGTCGGGTGGTCTTCCCCTACGGAGGAGAGGTGATGGATGGAACGCCGGGGATCTCTTTCGGTGGTGTTTTCAACCCGGAAAACGGGCTCTGGACGCCGCTCCCCGACGTCGGTAGTCCGTTGGCTTTTGGAGGTTCCGTGTTTGATGCCGTCGGTCATGTCGTGGTGGGCGATCGGTTGTTCAACATGGAGCTGAGCCAGCTTTTCGATCCGGCCAGCGGAGAACTCAGCCCAGTGCCGCCACTGCCGGGCGCGCCGGGTTACGGCCAGACGGTGCTCGCCACCGACAGCATAATTTTCGTCTGGGGCGGAGTTGAGGGAGCTACGAATCTCAACACGGGCCACATCCTGCGCATGGCTGACAACTGAGCTGCTATCGCTGCGACTGACTCGGACGAACGCTCGAACGACCCGCTTGCAATAACCCCGCGGCGGACGAGTGGACGACACTGGAGAAACCCCGGGACAGCTGGACCCGGCTGGTGGCGGCCGGAGACCGCGTGCTTGCCGTCAATAACTCGGATGAGGGCGGCGAGAGTCGCGACGCCGTGTTCGATCCATCAACGGACAGTTGGCAGACGCTCCCGGCCAACCCCATGGGGCCAAGTTATGACCGTCAGGCCGTGTGGCTTGGGGACCGCCTGCTCTTCACTTCAAAGGACCTCGTTCCAAGCCCCGGCGCCGAGGGACCATCGATCGTCCGGATGGCCCAGCTCGACGGAGACCTGGCGCGGTGGTCCGTCCTGCCGGACAGCGAGGTCCTCGGCGACTCTCCCATCGCCGTCGGCGAGCGGGTTGTGTTCCCCTACGCCGGCTCCGCGGACGGCGGGGCCGTTGACGGTTGGGGAAAGGTGTACCACTACGGCGCGGTGTTCGACCCGGCGGAGTCGTTATGGGAACCGCTGCCCGTATCCGATAATTCCAGTGCCCCCTCCGGCGGGGTGGGCCTTGACCTCGTGGGGGAGACGGTTGTGGGCGACCGCCTGTTCAACCTCGACTCGAGCACACTGTTCGACCCCGCCAGCGGCGAGGTGAGCGAGCTCCCCGCCCTTCCCGGTGCACCGCGCTACGCCGCTGCGGTGCTCGCCAACAGCACCACGATCATCGTGTGGGGCGGTATCGAGGGTGCGGAGAATCTCAACGGCGGCTACATCCTGGAATTGCCGAAGAACAACTGATTCCTTCCCCGATGCAGCGCACCGGGGCCAGCCGTCGACGTCATGTACCGGCGCCGGAACCCGCCGCACCCGGCTCTTCACCGCTGAGGCACCCGCGTGGAAACCGGCCGCGGTAGAACGCCGCGGTGGACGTGCGGACCGGCGAAAACGTTGGTCTGGACAGTGACGGGTTGTCCCAGCACACTTGCCCCATGGCGAACCAGACCCCTGCTCCGAGTCACCGGTTGCGCGGGCGAGCGCTTGTCTCGACCGTTATTGCGTTCGCAGGTGTCGCTACCGCACTTGGCCTGTCCGCCTGTACGGGGATCACCACGGGCTCCAGCAGCGTCACCGATACCAGGGCCGCCGCTGCTGCGGGGGTCGAGGGCGAGTGGTCGCCGGTGCCGGACAGCCCGTTGAGTGCCCGGCGGGAAACGGCCGGCGCATGGCTCGACGGCGCATTCTTCATTTTCGGCGGCACCGACAGTGAGACGTGCGTCGACTACCCCCAGTGCTACATGGAGCAGGCGCAATCGCTCACCGACGGTGCCCGATTCGATCCACAATCCCAGGAATGGACCGCTATAGCGGACGCACCCGGTCCCGTCGGAGACTGGAACACCGTGGTGGCGGACGACGTGTTCTACATCCTTGCCGTGGACTGGAGTACTGAGGGCCCCGATTCGTCGTTCCTGCGTTACAACCCGGTCGACGACCAGTGGACGGAGCTTCCCGCACCGCCTACGCCCTATGCCTGGTTACGCAACGCCGGGGACAGGGTCGTGGCCATCGGCACCTCCGACGAGGAAGGCAGGGCAACGGACTCGGTGTTCGATCCCGCAACAGACACCTGGAGTGCCCTCCCGGCCGACCCGGTCGGCTCCAGTTTCGACCGCGAAGCGGTGTGGACAGGGGACAGGCTGATGCTGTTCGCGAACCCCCGTTATCCGGATTTCGGCGTGGAAGGACCGTACTCGGTGCGTGTGGCGGCCCTGGACGGCACGCTGCGTGATTGGTCGATCCTGCCAGACACCGAGATGATCGGTGACTACCCGGTCACCGTCGGCGAGCGGGTGGTGTTCCCGTATCGCTGGGAGGAGGCCAATGGTGTGGTGGACGAATGGGGCGGGCAACTTTTGCACGGGGGCATCCTTGACCCCACTGACCTCACCGTCACCCCGCTGCCGGACGAGTGGATGGCCGATCCCTCCGGCGGGTCCGGTGGGACACTGGCCAACACCCCGGGTATCGCCGTAGTGGGCGACCGCCTCTACACCCCGGAGTTCGGCCAGTTGCTCGAACCGGTGACCGGTACCGTGGCAGACATCCCCCGAATACCGAGCGACGAGCAGCTGTATGCGCCGACCGTCCTCGCCAACGATGACACCATTTTCGTGTGGGGCGGGGTCACCAACGGGGTCAACGTGGGTTCCGGTCACGTGCTGCGAGTGCCCTCCGCGGACTGACCAGCGCGCGCTCCCTGGCAACGATGCAGCACACTAGTGCTGTGTGCGTGGTTCTGTCGCGCATCATCCGGCAATCCTGGGGGACTGAAAATCAGCGGTTTCGGCTCGACAGCAGAGGGCAACCCGGGTGACGACTTCACCCGTCGCGTCGCTAGGTTGTATTCCGGCAGCCACGACGTGGTCGACGCGCTGTACTGGCGAACGGAACCGACGATGACCGGTCCGACCGGCGCGCCGTCACCGCAGGTTGAATGGCGCGAGCTGCAGCGGCAGGTTTACGGGCGCGACATCGACGAGGCCGAGCGCCAGGAGGCGACGAGACGGCTGCCCGAGGTGGAGAGGAGTCTCTGCGAGAACATCGCGGCGATTGAATCGGCGGTTGCCGCGGCGAGGGAATCCGCGCCGGAGTCGAAGCAGCGACCGTTGCTGCAATCCATACCCGAGTCCGACCCCATGGACAACGACGAGACTCGGACGATCGAGTATGCGGACAAGCCCGTCACGGGCGAAACCGCCAGCGCTGCCGCCAGTGCCGCCGCTGCACCGATCGCGTCCACGTCGCGATTTTGGAACCGGCGGGTGATCGCGGCCGTCCTGGTCGGCGTTGTTGTCCTCGTTTTTGCTGGCGGCTGGGGGCTCGGTCGCCTCTCAACGCAGAAGGCCGTTGAACTGACAACGAACACCTCCGGCGGCGGTGTCGCGTTCACCGTCTTCGACCGGCTCCAGGAGCCCGAGGACATCCCCGGGCTGATCATGGGCGGCGGCTACCTGCCGGAAACGTTCCGGCAGCTGTTCGACCACAACGACTTCGCGGTCTACGCCGTCCGCACCATCGACACCAGGGTGTGTGTTGTTGGGGTGCTCGAGCTGCACGAAGCGGCCGCTTCCTGCACTGCCGTGGATGCGTTCGACGAATTCGGACTGTCACTCGACGTACTCACGGGCGAGGGACAAAACGCTTTTCTCAACGAGGTGAGGTGGCGGCCGGACGGTAGCGCCTCGTTCTCCCAGGACACACCCTTCCTCACCGAGGGCGGGTAACGCAGCGCCCGCTTTCAGACGCTGCGCAACCAGGCCGTGGTGTTCGGCGGGAGGATTCCCTCGCCGACGGGGCGGCTGGACAGGGCGAGGGTGCCAACGGGCAGCGGAACCCAGTCGAGGCTGAAGTTGGTGACGGACTCCCAACCGTCCGAGCGCACCAGGTGCAGCACCTCCGTGTGGGCGCAGTTGACAAAGCGCATGGTTGCCGCGGCATCCATGCTTCGGCGCAGCGCCAACGCCGAGCGGTAGAGCGCCAGCGTCGAATGGGGGTCTGCCTCCTGCGCCTCCACGCTCAGCGCCGCGAACCAGGCCGGCTGCGGAAGTTCGCTGGCGGCCGGGCCAAACCCGTATGAGGGGCCGGTCGATGTCCAGGGCAGGGGGATGCGGGCACCGTCCCGGCCCTTTCTGATGCCGCCGGTGCGCTGCCAGATGGGGTCCTGGAGCACCTCGGCGGGAAGGTCGGCGACCTCGGGGAGGCCGAGTTCCTCGCCCTGGTACAGGTAGGCGGAACCGGGCAGGGCCAGCATCAGCAGGGTTGCCGCACGGGCACGGCGCAGGCCGAGGGTGCGGTTCTCGCCCGGGGTCGCGCCGGCCGCAATCAGCCAGGGGTCGAGCAGGGTGCCGTTCGGCAGCCCATAACGGGAGGCGTGGCGTACCACGTCGTGGTTCGACAGCACCCAGGTGGAGGAGGCCCCCGACTGCGCGGCCTCGTCGAGGTTGCGGCCGATGATCTCGCGGAACGCCTCGGCGGTCCACGGGGACTCGAGCAGGTCGAAGTTGAACGCCTGGCCGAGCTCCGTCGGCCGCGCGTAAAGCACCCGGCGCTCGGCCGGCACCCACGCCTCGGCCACGGCGGAGCGCGGCGGGTCGTACTCGTTGAGCACCGTGCGCCACTCCTCGAAGATTTCGTGAACGTCGTCGCGGTCCCACAGCGGGTCGCTGCCGTCGTGTTTGCGGGGCAGGGGTGGGCCAACCGGGAGGGGCTCGCTCAGGTCTTTGGCCAGGCCGTGGGCAACATCGATGCGGAATCCGTCCACTCCACGATCCGACCAGAACCGCAGGGTGCGCAGGAACTCGTCGCGCACCTCCCGGTTGCTCCAGTCGAAGTCGGGCTGCTCGGGGGCGAAAAGGTGCAGGTACCAGTCGCCGTCGCCGACGGCCTGCCAGGCGCTGCCACCGAACAGGGAGGTCCACTCGGTGGGCGGCAGCTCCGCGTTGGCGCCGCGGCCACGGCGGAACACGTAGCGGGCCCGCTCCGCCGAACCGACCCCGGCGGCAAGCGCCGCGGTGAACCATTCGTGCCGGTCGGAGGAGTGGTTGGGCACAATGTCGACGATGACCTTGAGGCCAGCGGCATGCGCGTCTGTGACGATTCCGTCGAAATCGTCGAGCGTTCCCAGTCGCGGGTCAACGGCGCGGTAGTCGTCGACGTCGTAGCCGCCGTCGGCGAGGGCCGACGGATAGAAGGGGCTCATCCACACGGCATCCACGCCGAGGGATGCGAGGTAGGGGATCCTCGAACGGATCCCGGCGAGGTCGCCCACCCCCGATCCGGTCGAGTCGGTGAAGGCCCGCGGATACACCTGGTAGACCACGGCGCTGCGCCACCAGTCGGCGGCGGTGTTGGTGGAGGTGGCGGCGGCAGTGTTTGTGGATGAGGCGGCGGAAGAGCTGGCGGGGGACTCACCGGGAGAACTGGTGCTGGTGCTGGTCATGATGTTCCTCGGGGTCTGCTGGCGGTGAGGGAGGGCGGGTCGCGGAGGGGGCGGGTCGGGATCGGCTCGGAGGGGGATCGGTCAGGACAGTGCGCGGTCAGGGAAGTGCTCGGCGTCGGCGGCGGGCCGAGAGCAGGCGCACGTCGACGAACA
>JAODAO010000176.1 GCA_025463465.1 Glaciihabitans sp.
CAGAACCGGTCGCCGAGCAGGTCGAGGAACCGCGGCATCCCCGGCCAGGGACGATGACCGGCGAGCTCGGTGCTGACCATCGCACCGCTCAGGGGATCGCCGGTTCGGCTGGTGGATGTCGCAATCACCAGCGGCTTACCGTCGAGGAATGCTCCCCCGCCGGAGACGGCAGACAGCACCGTTCCGCTTCCGGCGTCGCCGACCACGGCGACCAGTGGTTGCCGGCCGACGGCGAGCGCGAGCGAGAAACTGGTCCACGGCATCCCGTTGGCCAGGTTGGCGGTGCCGTCGACGGGGTCGAGGTACCAGCAGGGTCGACCGGGGATCGCCTCGCCGCCGAACTCCTCCCCCACAAAACCGTGGCCGGGAAACTGGGCGCCGATGACAGCGCGCACCATCTCCTCCACCGCGGTGTCGAGCTCGGTGACGTGATCGGCGGGATTGACCTTGGTGCGCACCACACCGATCGTGCGGGTGGCGACGTAGTCGATGGCCCAGCGTCCGAGGTCCCGCGCGATTAGCAGCGCGCGACGCAATTCGATCGTGGACGGTTCCGCGTCAACACTTTCGGCCGTGATGATGGGTTCCGCCGGCATCGCCAGCAGCAGGTCGAGCCGGTTGGAGGTGATCGAATCGACCCCGATCGAGGCGAGCCAGCTGAGCTGGTCCGCGTCATCCACCGTCCAGCAGGAGACCAGCAGTCCCAGCCGGTGGGCGTCCTCGACCAGGGTCTCACCGACCAATAGGTGCGGGAGGTTCAGTACCGTTGGCCGCAGTTCACGGAGGTCGTCGGCGGTGGGCGCTGTTGCGCTGGCCCACGCCAACCAGAGGTCGGCGTCGGCATCCAGCGAACGAATGACCCGCATCGCGTCCGTCGCGCCGCACCAGGCGACGTGAAGATCGCCGTTCGACTCGGCGAGCGCCGCTGCGACCACGGCGACGGCGGGCGCCGCGGGGGTGACCTCGTCCATGTCGATCAGCAGGGTGGCCGGGTGGTTCACGAAGAGGTGCAGCACGTCGGACAGCAGCGGGATACGGGTCTCGCCACCGCCGAGCATGGCGCATTCGGCCCAGGTGACGTCGCCGATTCGGCGTTCGTCGCCCCAAAGCCGTTCGAGGGTGGCGTCGTGCAGCAGCACCACGCGCCCGTCGGCCGTGACCCGCACGTCGATCTCCACGGTGTCGGCGCCGCGGGCCAACGCCGAGCGAATCGCCGCCATGGTGTTCTCGCGGTAACGCGAGGAGTCCCCGCGATGGGCGACTGTGCGGGGCAGCGTTGTCGCGGCTGCGGTCGCGGCTGCGGACAGCACCGGGGCGTTCATACCGTAGCCCCGGGCACGAGGACGCCGTCGCGGTAGTGGCGCACCCGGCGCAGTGCGATGGGAACTCGGTCGCCGACGCGGGGAATGTTCTCGCTGAGGATTGCGCGGAGGGTGCTGCCGGCGACATCCAGCACGATCTCCTGGAAGTGGCCGTGGGGAAGCACCCGGGTGACGAGCGCGTCGAGCGAGTCGGTGCCGGGGGTGGGCAGGATGAGCACGTCCTCGGGACGCACCGCCCAGCGGCTGCCGGCGTTCTGCCCGGTCGCGCCGTCGAGGGTGGGCGAGTCGAGGAAGTTCATGCTGCCGATGAACGACGCGACGAACTCCGTTTGCGGGTTGGCGTAGAGCTCGCCGGGGGCGCTGACCTGCTCGATGCGGCCGTTGTTCATCACGGCGACACGGTCGGAGATGGCGAGGGCCTCCTCCTGGTCGTGGGTGACGATGACGGTGGTGATGCCGAGGCGCTGCTGGATGTCGCGGATCTCCTCGCGCACCCGAACCCGCAGTTTCGCGTCGAGGTTGCTGAGGGGCTCGTCGAGCAGCAGCAGGTTGGGTTCCTGCACGATCGCGCGGGCCAGGGCGGCGCGCTGCTGCTCACCACCGGAAATGTGGGCGGGGCGGCTGCCGGCGTGGTGTAGCAGGTTCACCGTCTCCAGCGCCGCGGTCACCCGGCGGCGGATCTCCTCCTTCGGCAGACGGCGAAGGGTGAGCGGGAAGGCGACGTTTTTGAAGACCGTCATGTGCGGCCAGAGGGCGTAGTTCTGGAACACCATGGCGCTTGGGCGCTTCTCGGGTCCGAGGTCGGTGACGTCGACGCCGTCGATGAGGATGCGACCGGAGTCCGGTTCGAGGAAACCGGCGATCATGCGCAGGGTTGTGGTTTTTCCGCAACCGGACGGGCCGAGCAGCGCCACCATCTCGCCGGGGCGGATGTGCAGGTCGAAGGTGTCGACGATGGTGCGGCCGCCGAGGTTTTTGCTCAGCCCGTTGATGTGGAGACCTGGGCCAGCGTCGCCGTATTCTCCGTTGTTGCCGTATTCACCGTTGACGCCGTCGCCGGAGGTGGTGAACGAAGCGCTGGTGGTGGAGGGGGCGTTGTCGAGGTTGATGGTCATGGTCGACTCCTAACGAATCTGGAATCCCTCGGCCAGCTGTCCACCCATGATGTATTTGCGGGTGAGAAGCAGCAGGGCGACGGAGGGGACGGAGAGCATAATCGCGAACACGGCGGCGACCTGCTTGGGGTAGTTGAGGACAAGGGAGTACATCTCCGTTGGCATCGTCATGTAGGTCGGGGCGCCGATCAGGTAGGTGCCCTGCGCCTCGTCGAAGCTGGCGAGGAAACTCATCACGATCGCGACCATAATTCCGGGCAGGGCCAGCGGCAGGGTTACCCGCACAAACACGAGGGATTTGCCGGCGCCGGCATCCCGGGCGGCCTCTTCGAGGTTGCGGGGCACCGACGAGAACGCGGCAGCGGGAATCCAGGTCATAAACACCACGGTGCCGATGACGTGCACGATCACGATGCCTAACTGGGTGTTCATCAGGTGCAGGCCGTAGAAAACCGACGCCATGGTGACGTAGAGGCCCATCTTGGGGAACGCGTTGGTGGCGAACAGCCCGATCAGGAAGATTCGTCGGCCCGGAAACTCGAACCGGGAGAACGCGTACGCCGCCGGCAGGCAGATCACCGCCGAAACCAGCACGGTGACGGGGGCGAAGAACAGGGAGTTGCGCACCGCCTCACCGAGCTGGGCGTTGTCGAAGACAACCGACCACCAGCGCAGGGTGAGTCCGTCCGGCAGCAGGTTCGGGTAGGTCCAGGTGGTGGCGAAGGCGTGCATCGCCAGCCATACCAGCGGGCCGAGAACAAACACCGCTATTGCGGCGAGCAGCACGATGGTGGCGGTGCGACCGCCGAGGCGGCCGATGGTGATAGGGCGCATCAGACCCTCCCCTCCTTTTTGGCGGTGCGGAAGTTGGCCCACACGTAACAAACGGCGACACCGGAGGCGAGGACGAAGACCACAACGGCCATCACCACCGCCTGCTGCGGCTGGTTGAACGCGGAGAAGTATTTGGAGATGTCCACCCCGAGCATCTGGGGTGCGTTTGGCCCGGTGAAGTAGGGCACGGTGAACTGCCCGAGGATGCCGATCGCGGTGAAGGTGGTCGCGATGATCAGCGGCACGCTGGCCATCGGGATGAGGATGCGGGTGATGATCGAGCCGAGCCCAGCCCCTGCGTCGCGTGCGGCGTCGATGATGGCGTCGGGGATCGACTGCACACCGGAGCCGGCCATCAGGGTGGCGAACGGCAGGCTGGTCCAGACGGACCCGATGACCACGGCGACGGTGGTGTAGCCCCAGGTGGGGCCGTCGATGCCGAACTGCTGCAGGAACGTGCGCACAAACCCGTCGTTTGCGTAGAAGTTCAGGATTGCCCAGGAGGCGATAACCACGGGAATGAACAGGGGGATGACGGCGAGGCCGGCGAACAAATTGGCCAGCCAGCCGCCCTTGAGGCGCAGGTACAGGGCGATGCCGAGGGAGAGGGCGAGCACCAGCAGGGTGGAGATGACGGTGACAAGCACGGTGACGCCAAGGTCGCGCACAAATCGCGGGTCGGCGAAAACGTCACCGTAGACGGCGAGGGTGCCCCACCAGTTCTCGGCGGTGACGGTGCCCATACCGATGGAGGCGATCGTGTCGTTCAGGCCGCCGGTGAAGCCGAGGCTGAACCCGACCGCCAGCACAACGGGGATACCCACGAACAGGGCAATGAGGACTACCGGAGGCAGGGCGAGCGCGAAGCCGAGGGAGGAGCGGCGGGCTTCCGCAGAAACCGCCGCTCCCCGCTTCGCTGTGACGCCCGCTCTGGTTTTCAGAGCGGACGATGTCACTGTCCGGGAACCTTCTGGTCCCAGAGGTTGGCCATGTCTGACGCCATTTCGCTGTAGTAGCTGGGGCGCAGCGCCGACGGGTCGGCCGCCGCGAACTTAGTGGCAACCTCCTCCGGCAGGGTCTCGAGATCGACTACCGGGTAGCCGGAGATCGACTCCGCGATGATGGCCTGGCCGTCAGAGCTGAGCGCGAAGTCCGCAAGCTTCTGGGCCAGTTCGAGGTGCTCGCTCGTGGCGGGGATGCCGAGGTAGGAGGCGCTGCCGGTGAACGACGGGTCCGAGATCTGCGCGTAATCGACGGTGTCCGGGATCGTGCCGGTGCCCTGGGCGGTGATGATCTGGTCACTCCACACGGGGGCCATCGAGATCTCGCCGGTGCCGAGCAGCTCGAGCACCTGGTTGTTACCGTTCGGGTAAACACCCTGCTGGTAAACGGACGGGTTCAGGCTGGCGAGTTCGGCGAAGCCCTCGTCCCATTCCGCCTCCAGGTCGGGCTCGTAGCCGACGGTCATTGCCTCACGGTCTGCGTCGGAGACGTACTGGTCGAGGACGGTGGTGACAAACGCCCCACCGGAGCCTCCCGTGCTCGGCGAGTTGTAGGCGAACTTGCCGGGGTTGTCCTTAATCCACTGGATCAGGTCGGTGAGGGTGGCCGGCGGGGTCGTCACCGAGGTGGTGTCGTAGGCGAGCAGCACGGAGGAGGCGCGGTAGGGAATGCCGAAGCCGTCGCCGGCGGCGAGGGTGGTCTCTGGCACGTTGGCGAGGTTCGGGATGGTGTCCTCGGTCGCGTCGGCCAGCAGGTTGGCCTTGCCGGCCGCGCTGATGAAGCCGGAGTCGATGAGGTCGTAGCCGGGGTCGGCTCCGGCCTTCACCGAGGTGGTCAGCTTGGCCAGCGTCTGCTGGTCGTGCTCGCCGTGGAGGTCGATCGTGGTGTTGACGGTGACGCCGGGGTTGGCGTCTTCAAACGCCGGGATGAGCGCACTCTCCCAGAGGTCCTGCACGTTGGTGTCACCGGAGATGAAAACGGTGAGGCTCTTGCCGGTGCCGTCACCGGAATCGCTGCTGGAACCCGCCGCCGTTGCACAGCCGGTGAGGGTGATGGCGAGGGTCGCCACCCCCGCGAATGTTGCGATAACGCGTCTGTCAATCACGAAATGAGTTTCCTTTGGTGAGGGAGGGGCACGGAATCGCACCGTTTCGATAGTGAGCGCGAGAGGTGTCCTGATGATGAACGAATGGCAGACGTTCGATGGAACGGAGGCCAATACGCTCCCCGCCCGGGTCGCTGCCGATACTGTGAAAAACATCGCGCCGAGTGCTCTGCGCGGTCGGAAGATGAGGGAACACACACTTCGATGGCGCTTCGTCAACAACCGCGCGGTAACGGTGCCGCCGTGACCCTCACCGATGTCGCCGCCCGGGCCGGCGTCTCCACCTCGACGGCATCCCTCGCCTTCCGCACTTCCGGCTCCATCACGGAAAAAACCCGCGCTCGTATCCTCACCGCCGCCGCGGAACTCGGCTACGCCGGCCCCAATCCCATCGCCCGTTCCCTCAAACACGGCAGAAGCGGAATCGTCGGCGTTGTTGTGGCCGAAAGAATCCGCCATGCCTTCCACAGCCCGGTGGCCCTTGCCACCATGGACGGCCTCAGCGAGGTGCTCGACACCCTCGGCGCCGGCCAGCTCCTGCTGCCCGGCCGCGTCGACAACAACAGCCATGCGCTCAGCCTCGTCGAGCGGATGCCGCTCGACGCCGTCGTTTTCCTCACCCGCGGCGAGGACTTCGACCAGCTCCTGCCCGGGCTGCTCGCCCGCCGCATCCCCCTCGTGGGAATCGAGGGTCCGCACCACGAGCGGGTTGTCCTGGTCGAGATTGATGATGCCGGGGGGATGCTGCAGCTGGCGCAACACGTCGCAACTCTCGGCCACCGCGATGTCGGAGTGATCATGCGCACCACCCGGCTGGGTGAGGATGGGCCACCCGGAACCCCGGTGC
>JAODAO010000190.1 GCA_025463465.1 Glaciihabitans sp.
CCAGGCCATCGCTCGCCCGGGTCACGAGGATGGCGTTCTCGAAGGTGTCGCACGGCTGCGGTTCGCCGTCTGGCCCTGGCCGAGTAGTGACAAGGTCCTGCAGCGTCGCGTAGACGCTGGTCGGCGACCAGCCGAGTCTCAGCGGAACGTGCAGCGCGTGCAACCCGAGGTCGTTCATCACGCCGGCCTCGCCGCAGAACTTCCGCTGGCGCTTCCAGTTGAGCGGCTTGTTGGTATCGAGGTCACTCGAGTGCAGGAACGAGGAGCGCACCTCGATGATGCGCCCAAGGACACCGGATTGCAGCGCAGAGATCACCGCCTGCGCGCCGGGAAAGAACGGCATCTCGCTGGAGCAGCGCACAAACACGCCGGGCGACGCATCCACCGCCTCAACGATTCGCGTTGCGGCTGCCAGGTCGATGCCGAAGGGTTTCTCGGCGAGCAGGTCTTTGCCTGCGTTGATGGCGTCGATGTACATCCGCTCGTGCAGGTCGTGGCGCACGGCGATGTAGACCACGTCGATTTTCGGGTCGGCGAGCATCTGCTGGTAGTCCGTGTAGGTGTCGGTGACGGTGTCGATCTGTTCGAACCAGGTGAGAGCGGCCGGGTTGATGTCGCAGACCGCGGTCAGTCTCGGGCGCACGGGGTGGTCGATCAGGGCGGGCCAGCGCTGGATGGCCGCGGCAATCTCGCGACCCATCAGGCCGGCGCCGACGATGCCGATGTTCACAGTGGCGACCGGTGGGGTCGGATCCGGTGTCGGTACGGCGCTCATGGCAGCGCTCGAATCGGCGGCGGGGGATGTCGCGGCGCTCATGCTGCTGGCGCGATCAGGGCGAGGGCCTCGTCAACGGAGGCGTGTGAATGAAGCATTGCCATCAGGGCGCGGGTGATGCCGGCCGGGTCGCGGTGCTGGATGATGTTGCGGCCATAGACGATGCCGCTGGCACCCTGCTGCAGGACCGCCTCCGTACGCTCGAGCAGTTGGCGGTCCGGAACACTGCCGCCGCCGCGCACCAGCAGGGGCAGTCCGCTGGCCGCCTCGACCACCCGGTGGTAGTCGTCCAGGTTGCTGGTGGGGTCTGCCTTGATGAGGTCGGCGCCGAGCTCAACGGCCTGGCGCACGAGGGAGACGATTTTGGCGGTGTCCCCGTCGACCATGTAGGCGCCGTTGCTGGTGTTGTCCTGCATCACCAGTGGCTCGACCATCAGCGGCATGTTGTATCGGGTGGCCTCCGCCTTCAGCGCCATGATGCTCTGCACATTCTGTTCGCGAATCTCGGGCCTGCCAGGCAGGTGCATGAGGTTGGCGACGACGCAGACGGCGTCGAGGCGCACGGCCTCCTCGACCGCGTTCGGAAAGTGGTGGCTGAACAGGTGCTCATCGAGCGGCACCCCGTAGACGTTGGCAATGTCGGTACGCAGCACCAGCGCAGGTTTCTGTTTGCCGGGGATCTCCTGCAGGTGCCTGGCCTGGCCGATGGTCAGCTGGATGGCGTCCGGGTTGGCGTCGACGAGGGTGGCGACCGCCGTGCCGATGTTCTCAATTCCGGTGAGGAAGGAATGCTCCCCAAAAAATCCGTGGTCGACCGCCACGTCGAGTGCGCGCCCGGAATGGGGATCGAACAGTCGGTTCAGCCGGTAGGACGTCATTGGTTTCTCCTTGGGCAACTCCATCGTCACCGCTTCTATTTGCTTACGACGTGTGTCACACTAGCGATCTGAGACAACGTTGTCTAGGCATCGGCCCAGGCAATAAACCACGCAAAATAAGCCACGCATCGGTGCCCGATTCAGACCAGGCAAAGGAGCCCTCGAATGTTCAGCATCGCCGTCGCCGGCCACGTCTGCGTCGACCTGACCCCGGCCCTGCCGGCCGGAACGGCGATCGTTCCCGGGCAGCTGGTCAACATCGGCGCGTTGAATATCAGGCCGGGTGGATGCGTGGCGAACACGGGCGGTGACCTCGCCGACCTCGGTATCAACGTCGCCACCTTCGGCCTGGTCGGCGACGACGACCTCGGCCGCATCCTGCGCGACAAGCTCGCGGCGCGCGGCATCCGCACCGACGGCATTCTCGCCGTGCCCGGCGAAGGCACGTCCTACTCGATCGTCTTCGAGACCCCAGGAACCAACCGGGCTTTCTGGCATCACGTGGGGGTCTGTTCCACGTTCGACGGCGCGCAGGTGGATGTCTCGGCCGCCGATCTCCTGCACGTCGGCTACCCGTCGCTGCTGCCGGCGCTGCTCGAGCTGACCGCGCAGCCCCTCGTGGCACTGCTCGCCGCGGCCAAGGCGACCGGCGCGAGCACCTCGCTCGACCTGGCCGTCGTCGACCCGGCCTCCCCGGTCGGTCGCCTCGACTGGGCAGCGATCTTCCGCAGGATCCTGCCCCTGACCGACGTCTTCAGCCCAAGCATCGACGACCTCGTGTCCGCCCTCGGACTATCGCCGATTCTGGACCGAGCGGGAGCAATCGCGCTTGCAGATTCGTTCCTCGCGAATAAGTCCGTCGCCGATGAGACCGTGGCGGATTCGTTGGTCGCGTCGCCATGGGTCGCGTCACGAGGTTCCGAGTCACCAGGAGCCGAGTCGACAGGCGTCGTGTCACCAGGAGCCGAGTCGCCAGGGGCCGCGATTGTGATGCTCTCCGCCGGGGAGAGCGGGTTTCTGCTGCGCACCGCCGACGCCGGACGCTTCTCTGCCGGTGGACGGGTTCTCGCGGCCCTCGACCCCGAATGGCACAACCTCAACCTCTGGGTGGAAGCCGCGCCCGTTCCCCACCTCGTCACGACAAACGGGGCGGGGGATGCCGCGACGGCCGGCCTGCTCGCAGCTCTTGCTCTCGGGCTCGGTCCCGGGCAGGCGACCGCACTGGTGACGGCGGTCGCTTCAACTAAAATCCAGGGCGGGGACGTGTCAGCGATTCCCCTTCCGGTGCCTCGGTGAACGCGGCACCGGGCAGGGCACCGGGGGAGACGTAATGACAGAACCAACCGAAGAATCCCGGGCGGCATCGTTACGTCAGCCAGCATCGTCACGTCAGCCGGCATCGTCACGCCAGGCAGCATCGTCACGCGAGGGCGCGTCATCGCAGCAAGCAGGTCGTCGTCGACCCACGATGACCGACGTTGCGGGCCTCGCCGGGGTCAGCCTCAAAACGGTTTCGCGGGTGATCAACGGTGTCGCCAGCGTCGACGCCCAGATGACGGACCGGGTGCGCGCGGCTGTCCAGGAGCTGGGCTTCAGCCCGAACCAGTTGGCGGCGACCCTCAAGTCGGGATCTCCGACATCCACCATCGGCCTGATCGTGAAAGACATCACCAATGAGTTCTATTCATCGGTGACGGTGGGTGCGTCGGCGGTTGCACGCCAGCACGGAACCCTGCTGATTACCGCCCATTCCAGCGAGGCCTACCGGGCAGGCGAGCGCGGGGCTTCGGCCGGACACGCGGCTGGCTCGTTAGTGGCGTCCGGTGCAATGGATGTGGACATGGACATCGATGTTGGCGTGGACATGGACGTGGATGTGGACGTGGACGTTCACATGAAAACGGACAACGAGACTGACACCGATGCGGGCGCCGATGCGGGCGCCAAAGCAAACACCGAAACAGACGCTGAAACGAGCGATTACGCGGGCGCCGGTTATCAGGAACTCGACGCCATCCTCGATCTCTGTCGGCGCCGCGTCGACGGGCTGCTGGTCGTCCCCACGGCCGCGGACCATTCCGGCCTCGCCACCCAGATCGCCATGGGCACCCCGATGGTGTTCCTTGACCGTGACCCCGTGAACCTCGCCGCCGACACGGTCGTTATCAACAACGTCGGTGGTGCGCGCGATGCCGTGCGCGCGCTCGTCGCCCAGGGCCACCGGCGAATCGCCATCATCGTCGATTCCGTTGACCTGCAGACCATGGCCGAGCGTCTCGCCGGAGCCGAGCAGGCGCTGGCCGAGGCAGACATCCCCCTGTCCGATTCGTTTATTGTTACCGGGGTGCACGACCCGGCCGCCGCCGCGACGACGATCAGGGGGATGCTGGACGCCGGCGATCCGCCGACGGCCGTGTTCTGCGGCAACAACCGCATCACCACTGGGGTGATCGAGGAACTCTGGCGGCGAGGCACCCCCCTTGCCATCGCCGGTTTCGACCGCTTCCCGCTCGCCCACCTGATGCCGATGCCGCTCACCCTCGTCGACTACAACAGCGTCGAGCTGGGACGTATCGGCGCGGAGATCCTGTTCCGACGTATCAACGGCGACGACTCGCCCCCGCAGCGCGTTGTGCTGCCAACCACCCTGACCAGCACCGGCCTGGAGTTCAGCCGGTGATGACGGCGTCGCTAATGAACGTGCGGGTGATGAGCGCGCGGGTGATGAGCGCGCGAGTAATGAACGTGCCGCTAATGAACGCGCCGTGCAGGTTTGCCCACATCCACATCCACCTCTAACCGATCGAAAGGCCACCCGTGTCCGGACCCATCGTTGTGTCTGCCAACCAACCGCCAGAGCGTTTTTACCTGGGCGGGCCGAGGATCGCCGAGTTTCGGCACCAGCCATCCACCTCGGATCGGATCCCGGAGGACTGGGTGGCGTCGACCACCACCATGTTCGGGGAGACCGCCCTCGGCCTGAGCACCCTTCCAAACGGCCGGTTGCTGCGGGACGCGGTGAACGACGATCCGCGGCACTGGCTGGGGGATGCCCACACCGAGCGGTGGGGATCCGACGCGATGATGCTGGTGAAGCTGCTCGACCCCGGCCAGCAGCTGCCGGTGCACGCGCACCCCGATGACGCGTTCGCGAAACAGCATCTCGACCACAGCCACGGAAAAACGGAGGCCTGGGTGGTGCTGCAGTCCGGCACGGTTTATCTCGGGTTCACCCGCGAGGTCAGCGAGGAGGAACTGCTCGAATGGGTGCGGGTGCAGGACACCGCGGCGATGCTCGGCGCGATGCACCCCATCACGGTGAACGCTGGTGATGGTGTGCTGGTGCCGGCCGGGCTGCCCCACGCGATCGGCGAGGGGGTGTTTGTGCTCGAGATCCAGCAGCCGGAGGACCTGTCGATCCTGCTGCAGTGGGACGGCTTCGAGCTCGACGGGGAGGCTGACGGCCACCTCGGGCTCGGCTTTCCCCTGGCGGTCACGGCCGTCGACACCTCTGCTTGGAGTGCCGATCGGATCCAGGAGTTGGTCACCCGTGGCGTGACCAGCGGCCCCCTGCTGCCGCCGGCGAGTGAACCGTTTTTCCGCGCCGACCTGGTGCGCGGCGCCGACGGGGACTCGGCGGCCCTCGAGTTGGAGGCGGGATTTAGCATCCTGATAGTGATCGCCGGTGCAGGGCAGTTGCGCTGGTCCGATGAGCCGGACGGGGTGCTCGAACTGCGCGATGGCCAGACGGTGCTGGTGCCGGCCGCAGCGGGTGAACTGAAACTGTCCGGCGACGTTGACCTGGTGCGGTTCGCCCCGCCGCGCCCGTAGAGCGTGGCGCCCGTAGAGCGCTGCGCCCATAAGGCAACAGCGAAGTGGGCGGATACAAAAACGGCGGGGCCCCGGTGATATCACCGGGACCCCGCCGCCTCAAAATGTGCTGCGGGTTAGATCGTCTGGTCGGGGGATGACTTGGTGTCGCGCTCGGTGACCTGCGCACCATTTGCGTCCACACCCGAGCGCACCGTGGTGGTCGACTGGCGTCGACGCATCATCATGACCAGTCCGATGATGAACACGATTACGCCAGCACCCATCAGCAGGGCCCCAACGAGGTCGAGATCGATCCAGTCGACCTGGAAGTTGAGCGCGAACGTCATGATGGCGCCAACCACGAACAGAAAAATGCCGAATCCAATACTCATGCGCACAGCATAGTAACGGCGTGAATTGGCAGGCTGACAATTTGATGACAGCGTGCTGCGCGTCCGTCGGTCGGGCCAGCGACCATCGCGACCGCCTTTCTGCTCCGAACGGACACCCCCGCGGCACTACTGTGAATGTATGTCGAGAAACGTCAGTATTGCCCTGTTGCCCGGTGATGGAATCGGCCCGGAGGTGGTGAAGGAGGCCGTGCGCGTCCTGCACGCCGCAGCTCCCGCCGACGTGGTGTTCGACACCACCGAATATCCGTTCGGCGCCGGTCACTACCTCGCCACCGGCAACATTCTCACCGACGACGACATTGCGGCCCTGTCCAGCCACGAGGCCATCCTGCTCGGAGCTGTCGGCGGCGATCCCCGCGATCCCCGCCTGTCCGGTGGCATCATCGAGCGCGGCCTGCTACTGAAACTGCGTTTCGCCCTCGACCACTACGTGAACCTGCGCCCCACTGTGCTGCTTCCCGGCATCGAGTCGCCGCTGGCGAACCCCGGTGAGGTCGACTTTGTGGTGGTGCGGGAGGGAACAGAGGGGCCATACGTCGGCAACGGTGGCGCCATCCGCATCGGCACCCCGCACGAGATCGCCAACGAGGTCAGCGTGAACACCGCCTTCGGTGTTGAGCGGGTTGTCCGTTTCGCGTTCGCCGCCGCGGCAAAGCGCCGTAACAAGCTGACCCTCGTGCACAAAACGAACGTGCTCACCCACGCCGGGGGCCTCTGGCAGCGCACCGTGGACAAGGTCGCCGCCGAATTCCCCGAGATCGCGGTCGATTACCTGCACGTGGATGCCGCGACTATCTTCCTCGTCACAAATCCGGGTAGATTTGACGTCATCGTCACTGACAACCTTTTTGGCGATATTCTCACCGATCTTGCTGGCGCTAGCAGCGGCGGCATCGGGCTGGCAGCCTCGGGCAACATCAACCCCGACGGTAACTTCCCCAGCATGTTCGAGCCGGTCCACGGATCCGCGCCCGACATCGCCGGGCAGCTTAAAGCCGATCCCACCGCCGCGATCCTCTCGGTGGCCCTGCTGTTCGATCACCTCGGACTGCCGGAAGCCGCCGCTCGCATCACCGCGGCCGTGACGTCCGACGTTGCCAACCGCGGTGCAGCAGCGCGCAGCACCACCGAGGTCGGCGATGCCATTGTCGCCGCACTGAGCGCAGAATAGACGCGCGGAACAGACGCGCGGAACAGACCCGCAGAATAGACCCAGAAGGTCCGGCCGGACACGGCGTCGGAGACATCCCCCTTCATCATCAATGTTCACCACACGAACAAACGAAAGACTCGATCCATGACGATTCCCCTGCAGATGGCCCAGAAGGACCTCGAATTTTCAGTCACGCGCAATGAGCAGCCGAGAAGCGCCGAAGAGCGCGAGCTGATTCTTTTCGACCCCGGGTTTGGCAACTTTTTCACCGACCACATGGTTGATATCTGCTGGAGCAAAAAGGGTGGCTGGCACCGCCCGCGCGTGCAGCCTTACGGGCCGATCGCCCTCGACCCGGCCGCGGCCGTGCTGCATTACGCGCAGGAGATCTTCGAGGGGATGAAGGCATACCGTCACGCCGACGGCAGCGTCTGGACCTTCCGCCCCGACGCCAATGCCGCCCGGATGCAGCGCTCCGCAAAGCGCCTCGCGCTGCCGGAGTTGCCCACCGACTACTTCATCGAGTCGTTGCGCCAGCTCATCGCCGTCGACGCCGACTGGGTGCCGTCCGGCGCGGAGATGAGCCTGTACCTTCGCCCGTTTATGTTCGCCAAGGAGGCGTTCCTCGGGGTGCGCCCGGCCGAGAAGGTCGCCTACTACCTGATCGCCAGCCCCGCCGGCGCCTACTTCACCGGTGGTGTCGCGCCGGTCAACATCTGGATCTCGCAGCACCTGTCCCGCGCGGGCAAGGGCGGAACGGGTGCGGCGAAGACCGGCGGAAACTACGCTTCCTCGCTGATGGCCCAGGCCGAGGCGTACGAGAACGACTGCGCCCAGGTGCTGTTCCTCGACTCCGTTGAGGGCAAGTACGTCGAGGAACTCGGCGGTATGAACGTTGTTCTCGTGTACAAGGACGGGCGTATCGTCACACCGAAGTCGGACAGCATCCTCGAGGGCATCACCCGCGACTCGATCCTGCAGCTCGCCCGCGATCGCGGCCTGACCGTCGAGCACCGCCCCGTTACCATCGAGGAGTGGCGCAACGGCGTCGAGTCCGGCGAGATCACCGAGATGTTCGCCTGCGGCACCGCCGCGGTGGTCACCCCGATCGCACAGCTGAAGGCCGACGGTTACACGATCGGAAACGCCGAATCCCCGGCCGGCGAGCTGACGATGTCGCTGCGCCAGGAGCTCACCGACATCCAGTACGGTCGCCTGCCCGACCGTCACGGGTGGATGCTGCGCCTCGACGAGTAAGTCGAAAGCGCACCATATTCCCTTGCTTTAACCCGGTGATCAACCCGGTATTTCACCCGGCTGACCGCTGGGCACAGGGCGCCTTAACCTTCCGCTGACGCGGCTGCCTTCGCAGTCGGTGTCTCGGAGGTGCAGGCGCCCTGTGGCGTGTTTGGGACAGCAGGGCTCGCGGCGGTCTAATGTAGGCGAGTGAAGATTGCGCGTTTCAGTACCGAAGGTGACCCCCGTTACGGAATTGTCGATGGGGACGACCTCGTTGTCCTTTCCGGTGACCCGATGTTCAGCGGATTCGACACAACGGGGGAGCGGGTGCCGCTGGACAGCGTGAAGCTGCTCGCCCCGGTGATCCCGCGCTCGAAGGTTGTGGCTGTTGGCCTCAACTACGTGGACCCGGAAGAGGAGTCGGCCGAGGCCACCCCCGAGACCCCCGTGCTGTTCCTCAAGCCGAACACCTCCATCGTTGGCCCCGGCGACGCCATCCAAATTCCGCCGGTCGACGGGCGCATTGTGCACGAGGGCGAGCTGGCCATTGTCATCGGTCGTGTGGCCAAGCAGGTCAAGGCCGCCAACTACGCCGACTACGTCTTTGGTTACACCATCGCCAACGACGTTTCCGCGCGCGACGTGATGTTCTCCGACGGCCAGTGGGCAAGGGCAAAGGGGTATGACACGTTCTGCCCGATCGGCCCGGTCATCGAGACCGAGCTGGATGCCGGCAACCTGGAGATCACCACGTTCGTCGACGGCGAACCGCGTCGCTCCGGTAACACCAAAGACATGATCCACACGATCGCCGAGATTATCGAGTTCGCCTCCGACGTCTGGACGCTGCTGCCCGGTGACATCATCCTCACGGGTAGCCCTGCCGGCCTCGGAGGTTTTGTGGACGGCCAGACCGTCGACATCACCATCGAAGGCATTGGAACCCTCTCGAACCCCGCCCGCAACCGCCAGTAAGGCGCGTCTCTCGTGGTCGCGGGAACCGGTGCGGGTCCGGACGCTGGTTCGGGGTCCGCTTCCGGTGCCACGCCCGCTTCAGGCAAGGGCTCCGGCGCCGTTCCACGACCGGCGGCAACACCCCGAACGTTGACATCCCGAGCGTCGACACCTCGCGCGTCGACACCCCTGACCGGGTTGCTGGTCGCTGCGGTCGCCGCGGCCATCGCTTATGGGCTGCACAGCCTGCTTCCTTCGGCGCCGTGGCTGACCATCGCCCTCGTTCTCGGGGTTATCGCCGGGAGTGTCCCTGCCGCACGAAAACTACTCGGCGGAGTCCTCGCGCCGGGCCTCACCATCGCCTCGAAGCGACTGCTCCGGCTCGGGATCGTATTACTCGGGCTCAAGCTCAGCCTGGGTGACATCGCAGCGCTGGGCTGGGTGGCGATCATTGCGATCGTTGTTCTGGTACTGGCGAGCTTCTGCCTCACCTGGGCCATCGGCAAACTTTTCCGGCTCGAGGGCGACGAGCCCCTGCTGCTCGCGGCCGGGTTCTCCATCTGCGGAGTCTCGGCGATCGGGGCGGTCAGCGCGGCCCGCGGTATCGACGCCCGTGCCTCGGCCACCCCCGTGGCCCTCGTCACCCTCTATGGCACCGCCGCGATCGTAGTCCTTCCCGCCCTGGCACCACTGTTCGGGCTGGACGCCACCCAGTTCGGCCACTGGGTCGGCGCCAGCGTGCATGATGTCGGCCAGGTCGTTGCGACGGCGCAGACGGCCGGAACCGTTGCGCTGTCCGCCGCTGTTGTTGTCAAACTGACCCGGGTGCTGACGCTGGCACCGATGGTGGCGGTTATCTCCCTGGCCAGCCGCCGCGAGCTGCCCGCCGGGAAACGGCCCCCCGTCATCCCCCTGTTCATCGTGGGATTCGCCGCGCTGGTGCTGGTGCGCTCGTTCGTTCCGGTTCACGAGGTCGTTCTCGGCATCGCCGACGTGGTGCAGAACATCTTCATCGCGATGGCGCTGTTCTCGATCGGCGCGTCGCTGCGACTGGAGAAGCTGGCCAGGAGCGGCCTGCGTTCCCTCGCCGCCGGGCTGGTCGCCTGGGTTGCGATCCTCGGCCTGGGACTGCTGTTTGTGATGCTGCTCAGCCAGACGTCCTGACGCAGGCAAGCCACCACGGCAGCACCGACATCCACCCCGGCACGGATGATGGTGACGGGGGGTGACCCCAGAACGGGGATGTAGCCCGGGGATCAGCCTCGCGTAGGCTGCGGGCAGGATCATCCGATGGCGGAGCGGAACAACATGTCGAGGCGCCCTGCTCGCTCTCACCTGCGGGTACACGGTTTCTCGCATGCAATTCCGGCGTTGGCGACGGGGCTCCTTATGCTTACCGTCCTCGCCGGCTGCGCCGCCCCCGGATCACCGGCCCTTCCTCCGCTCGCGGACGCGACCGCGCAGTCCTGCAACTCACGGGACCTTGTTATCGGTTGGGGTATCCCGGCGGCCGGTGAACCGGTACTCAGCCACATTTATATGACCACCGAGTACGCCTCACCGGGAAGTGGAGACACGCACTATGCGGAGGACGGCACGACGCAGATGAGTTCGGGTGGTCTGGGCAACCAGACCATGGTGGCAGACATCCCCCTCGGACCCGTTTTCACCGGGGACGGGTTGTCCAGACTGGCCGGCGATGATGCGGACGCCGAGGCGGCGTGGCGCACCGCGCTGGTGGCCGACCTGCGCAAAACCGGGGACGTTGCAAGCGACTTCGGAGGGCAGACGGGATCCCCGGACGGCGCGTACCTCACCATGGAGATGGTGGGAGGGGTGATCGAGCTGAGGAGCATCGTGGCGGAATCCGTCACTACGACGTCGGTGTCCTACTCGATCGAATGTGCCGGGCAGGTGCTCGCCACCGGGGTACTGACCGCCCCAGACGGCGGGTCCGCTGCGGTAATCGAGTTTGAGTGTGGTCATGAACCCGCCGAACAACTCGCCCCTGGCCAGGCCGGGGCGTACCTCGAAGCGACGGAGTTCTGCGAGCTCTGATGCGCATGGGTAGTGCTCCCCATCGAGCATTCCTCGCGTAGCCGATAGGTTTGCTACATCGACCAGCCGCGGAATTCCCGCGGCGGATAGACGTGGGGATCAATCATGAGCAACATTAACGTCAGCTACGACCGCATCAACCAGACCGCGACCCAGCTCGATGTGGGCCGTGAGGAACTGAACCAGAAGATCGACGAACTGAACCGCATCATCGATGGCCTTGTGCAGGATGGTTTTGCCACCACCGCTGCCTCGGGTGCGTACCAGGAGACGTTCCTCGTCTACGCCAACGGCGCCAAGGAGACCATCCTCGGTCTTGAGGGTCTTGCCACGTTCCTGCGTAAGACCGCTGAGACCCTGCGCTCCACGGACGAGTCGATCGCCAGCGCCCTGCGCTAACAAGCGCTCCGGTCGGCCCCGCGGCCGAATCAGATTTTTTCCCCACCTACTGCTCGGAACGGAATTGACCATGGTCCAGTGGACGAACGAAACCCCCGGAGAGGGAAGTCTGGGACAGATCGACGGTACCCTGGCCAACCTGACCGCGATCAGCAATCAGTTTCGTGCCATCCACTCCACCGCCAGCGTCGGTCGATACATCCTCGGCGAAGATGACTGGGCCGGCTCGGCCTCGGACACGTGGCGCGCCGAGGCACTGACCGCGATCAGCGATCTCGACCCTCTCCGCGAGGTGTTCGACAATGCCCGCGCAGCAATCGACACCTACCGGGCCTCCGTCGAAAGCATCCACAGCCGCGCAGTCGATTGGAAGTCGCAGCTCGACGAGTCTTCCAACCGTTACTTCCAGCAGATGTTCAAGCAGGTTCCCGACGACCCCACGGATGCGGAAGACCAGCGTCGGGACCTGAACAGCGCCAGGAGCGACAAGGAGGAGGCTGAGGAGCAGCTTGATGCCCTGGCCCGCGAACGGGAAAGCGCCGATGCTGCGGTGACGAATGCACTGAACACGCTGCTGCCCACCACCTGGCCGGCGCAAAAGCAGGCGTTCGTCGCCGCGGGGCTCACCGACGCGGAATCGCTCAGCGAGTCATCCATCACCGATACCATGACCGACCTCGCGGAAACGCTGATCGCCGGCAAGGACCACGGAACAGAAACCAAGGATGCCCTCCGCGGGCTCCTCGACGCGTATGGCGAAGACATCGCGGTGATGGACCGGTTCTACGACTCCCTCGGGGGAGCCGGAGTGGTGCAACTCGTCGACCGGCTCGGGTCTGATGCTCAGCGTGGCGGCGACGGGACCGATGACACCCTCGCGTTGGCGCAGGCGTTGCGATCGGGACTGTCCGTGGCATCGTCGGCCTGGACCACGGACTACGCCGAAGACTTCACAGACGACATGTTCACGGGTGGTCAGACCTTCTGGGACGACAAAAGCGCGGCCGAAAGCATCGACTACGTCCCAGGCCGCCCCGGCGCCATCTCGTACCTGTTCTCCGACCCCGACGGCGCCCCGATGGGGGAGGCCCTCACCGTCGCTTCGGCAACGTACATCGACGATCTCGAACGGGTCAACGACGACTTCCCAATCTGGGGTGTGGCGAACGAGCAGTCTCACGGTGAGACCCTGTGGCGGCTCGAAAACGGTAACTCGTCCGGCCTGCAATCCGAAGACGTCGCCGGAAGGGTGTTCGAGACGCTCGGACGCTACCCGGACGCGGCCCTCGAATTTCTCAGCCCGACGGATCCGAGCCTGACCTCTAGCGAACGGGAGAAGCTCGGTGCCGACCGCGTGGGTTACTGGTATGGGGAGCGTGACTGGTCACAGTCCGACGAGTTTGAGGGGCCAATGGCGCTCTGGTTCGGGGCGACCCTCGCCAATCAGAACCCGCAGGACGGGAGCGGCTTTCCTGAGGGCACCGAACAGCAGGCCCTGCTCTCCTCAAAGATCATCGTCGAGCTCACCGGCAACAAGGAGTTTGAGGCCGAGAACCTCAGTGAAAAGGCAACTGGCAGCCTCGCGGCGGCCATCGCCCCAAACATCGGCGGGTTTGCCGACTATCTCCGGGACCTTCCCGATCCGGAGCCGGAGAACACCGTCGGTGCGACGAACAACCAGCTCAACGGCACAAACATTTCCCAATGGATTCCGCAGGCCAACTCTGCCGACATCATCAAAATGCTCGGAATCGCAGGGTCTCAGGAACTGGGGTCCGACGTGCTGCAGCAAACAGCGCTGGCCTACCAGGGCATCTACCGCGACATCGCTGTAACCGACGTGCGACTGGACGACCCCGAATACCAGCGCACACTAACGAACGCGATGGAACGAATCAACCTCATCCAGGGTGTTATCGACGGAAGCAGCAGCGGAACACAGGTCAGCGCTGCGGAGCGCACGGACGCCCAACTGAAGGAAAATCGCGAGAACTTCCTGAACCTGGTCAACCTCATTCCGGTTCCCGGACTCAAGACCGGGGCGGAAGCACTGAACCAAGCAGGGGACTTCGTCATCGGCGAGGTGATCAGCAAGACACAGTCGGCGTGGGTCGAGTCCGCGAACTCCGCCGATGCCGTCATCGCGACGATGGCGGTTGAGGAGGACCAACAGCAGACCATGATGTCGTTCCGCAACAGTGTCCTTATGTACGACCTCCAGCGCCAGGGGGTCGCCGCCGAGGACTTCCCGTTTGACGCCCCACCGGTGTGGGACGGCGAAGACAGCACCAAGGCGGACTTCATCAAGGATGCGGCGAAATGGAAGTCCGACTTCGCTGACGATATCGAGGCTGCTGACGGCGACGTCACTTACTACTCGGAGCCCGAAGGTCTCAACACCTTCTATGTGTTCTCCCAGAACACAGGCGAGAACGTCAGCGAGGACTAGAAAGCCCCACCTGATGCCGGGCGCGGGACGTCGACGGGGACAGCGGCCCCCGACTCCGTCTCACGGCCAGCGACATCCACCCTGCACGCGGTCCAGGATTTTTTGGAGGCCAACCTGGGAGAAGAACGCGAATCGTTGAGCGGTCGCGCCGACTGCGGGGAGAACGCGACTGGTGATATCGTCATCTAATGCAGTTCGAGCGGCTCCTTCTTCTTCGCCGCGACGAGTCCTAATTCGAAGGCCTCCCTCGTCGCGGAGTTTGTCGTTGGCCGATACTCGATTCGACGAAGGACCGCATCAATGAATAATTTTTCCCGCGAGCACGCCTCGGCCCCGAAGCCGGCTGCAGCTGAAGAACGCCGACCCCGCACCCTGGCCGAGAAGGTCTGGGACGATCATTTGGTCGTCAAGGGCGAGGACGGCAATCCCGACCTGATCTACATCGACCTGCACCTTGTGCACGAGGTGACATCTCCCCAGGCGTTCGACGGCTTGCGCCAGGCCGGCCGGCCCGTGCGTCGCCTCGACCTGACGATCGCCACCGAGGATCACAACACCCCCACACTGGCGATCGACAAACCGATCGCCGACCTCACCAGCCGCACGCAAATCCAGACCCTGCGCAACAACGCCGCGGAGTTCGGTGTGCGCATCCACTCGCTCGGCGACATCGAGCAGGGGATCGTGCACGTTGTCGGCCCGCAGCTCGGCCTGACCATGCCCGGCATCACCGTCGTCTGCGGCGACTCCCACACCTCCACCCATGGAGCCTTCGGCGCTATGGCGTTCGGTCTCGGCACCAGCGAGGTCGAGCACGTGCTTGCGACCCAGACCCTGCCGCTGAAGCCGTTCAAAACGATGGCGATCACCGTCGAGGGTGCCCTGCGCCCCGGGGTCACCGCGAAGGACATCATCCTGGCCGTCATCGCCCAGATCGGCACCGGCGGGGGGCAGGGTTACGTTCTCGAGTTCCGCGGCAGTGCCATCCGCAGCCTCTCGATGGAGGGGCGGATGACAATCTGCAACATGTCGATCGAGGCCGGCGCCCGCGCCGGCATGGTCGCGCCCGACCAGACCACCTACGACTACGTCAAGGGCCGCGCCCACGCACCGGAGGGCGCCGACTGGGACGCCGCCGTCGAGTATTGGGACACCCTGCCGAGTGACGACGACGCGGTGTACGACGCCGAGGTCTTCCTCGACGCCAACACCCTTGAGCCCTTCGTCACCTGGGGAACGAACCCCGGCCAGGGTGTCTCGCTGAGCGAACCCGTGCCCAACCCCGCCGACATCGTTGACCCGAACGAGCGCTCCGCCGCCGAGCGGGCCATCGAATACATGGACCTAACGGCCGGGATGCCGATGAAGGACATCCACGTCGACGCCGTGTTTATGGGCTCGTGCACCAATAGCCGGATCGAAGACATCCGCGCCTTCACCTCCATCATCAAGGGCCAGAAGAAGGCCGACGGTGTGCGCGTGATGGTTGTTCCCGGAAGTGCCCGTGTCCGCCTCGAGGCCGAGGCCGAAGGGCTCGACCTGATTGTCAAGGAGTTTGGCGCCGAGTGGCGTTTCGCCGGCTGCTCCATGTGCCTCGGTATGAACCCCGACCAGTTGGCACCGGGGGAGCGCTGCGCTTCCACGTCCAACCGCAACTTCGAGGGACGGCAGGGCAAGGGCGGCCGCACGCACCTGGTCTCTCCGCTCGTTGCGGCGGCCACCGCCATCCGTGGCACCCTCTCCAGCCCGTGGGACCTTGCCACCGACGGCCCGGAAGGAACCGCGCCCATTACGGCGCCCGAATCGGCAGGAGTGTCCGCCTGATGGACAAGATTTCCGTAGTCAGCGGAGCAGCCGTCCCGCTGCCCCAGTCCAACGTCGACACCGACCAGATCATCCCGGCGGTGTTTCTTAAGCGCGTCACCAAGACCGGTTTTGAGGACGCCCTGTTTTACTCCTGGCGCCAGGATCCCGACTTCATCCTGAACAAACCCGAATACGCTAACGGCGGCATTTTGATCGCCGGACCGGACTTCGGGACCGGCTCCAGCCGCGAGCACGCCGTCTGGGCGCTGCGCGACTTCGGGTTCACCGCGGTCCTCAGCCCCCGCTTCGGCGATATCTTCCGGGGAAACTCAGGAAAACAGGGCCTTTTGGCGGGCCAGATCAGCGAAGAAGACGCTGAACGAATTTGGTCGATCATCGCCGGGAATCCCGGGATCACCATTTCGGTTGACCTGATAGCGCGAAACGCCACTATATGTGACCTGACAGTGCCTTTCGAGATCGATGATTACACTAGGTGGCGTTTGCTTGAAGGTCTTGACGACATCGGGCTAACACTGCGTGACGAAGCGCAAATTACAGAATTCGAAACACGTCGCGAATCATGGCGACCCAGAACATTGCCGGTGAAATAAGTGAGCTCAATCCTTACGGACGCCCAGCGGGCCGGAGAGCGGGTTGGATTGAAGTCCGACAAGATCGTTATCAATGGCGGAAAGCCGTTGAAGGGCCGGATCACGGTCCGCGGTGCGAAGAACCTGGCCACCAAGGCCATGGTCGCTGCGCTGCTCGCCGAGACCCCCAGCATCCTGACGGACGTGCCGGATATCAGCGACGTCGGTGTTGTCACCGGCATGCTCGAGGCCTACGGCGTTTCAGTGACCAAGGTTGCTGACGGCGAGCTTCACCTCGACCCGAGCAACGTCTTGGCGGCGCACTTCGCCAAGATCGACGCCCTCGCCGGCTCCAGCCGCATCCCGATCCTGTTCTGTGGCCCGCTGCTGCACCGTCTCGGTGAGGCACTGATCCCCGACCTCGGTGGATGCCGCTTCGGCGACCGCCCGATCGACTTCCACCTCGACGCCCTGCGCGCCTTCGGTGCCGTTGTCGACAAGAGCTACGAAGGCATCCGCCTCACCGCTCCCAACGGCCTCAAGGGTGCCTCGATCGAGCTGCCATACCCGAGCGTCGGCGCCACCGAGCAGGTCCTGCTCACGGCCGTCCGCGCCGAGGGTGTCACCGAGCTGTAGAACGCCGCCTTCGAGCCCGAGATCATGGATCTCATCGCCATCTTGCAGAAGATGGGCGCGATCATCAACGTCGAGCCCAACCGCGTCATCTTCATCGAAGGTGTCGACAAGCTGTACGGATACAACCACAAGGCC
>JAODAO010000206.1 GCA_025463465.1 Glaciihabitans sp.
CCCGCGGCGCCGTCGTCAGCGAGGGCATCCGCGGCGGATTCGCCCTCGCCTACAAGGTGCTCAGCACCTTCGAGGAGACCGGCCGTGCCCGCCGCGGCTATTTCGTCGACGGCCTGGGCGGCGCCCAGTTCGCCACGGGAGCCACGGTCGACAGGCTCCGCAACTTCAGCCGCGACGACGACACGAACACCGACCCAAACCACGAACCGGTGGCTCTCACCCTCGCCGCCACCGACCCGGCGAACCCCTACGGTGCTGCGCTCGCCTGGCCGGGCCAGAACGACGAAGACCAGCCAGGCATGGTGGATGCCGCGGCCAGCCAGCTCGCCGTGGAAACCGGTGACCTCGACAGCAAAGACAAGCGCGGGTCGCTTGTGCCGCAGACCGCGCTCGCAAGCGCGGCGGACGAGAAGAAAAAAGCCGGTCACCGGCCGGGGCGGAAGGCTGGCGCCCTCGTGGTGATGGTGGACGGTTTCCTCACCCTCTACATCGAGCGCGGCGGAAAAACGGTTCTCACCTTCACCCAGGACGAAAAAATGCTCGCCGCCGCCGCGGTATCGCTCGCTGGCGTGGTGCGCAGCGGGCTTGGCAAACTGCGGATCGAACGCGTCGACGGGGAATTCTCCGTCGGCACACCGCTCGGCCGGGTGCTTGTCGACGCCGGCTTCGCCGCCACCCCGCAGGGTGTTCGGCTGCGCGCCTGAAGACACCCGCGCGCCGGACGACTCCCGCGCGCTTGGAACGGAACCCTGCCGCGGTCAGTTCGTCGACGGTGAACCGGCGGACGAGTGTTTGGACCGACTCCCTGCCTTGTGATGATCACCGTCGGTGACCGCGGCATTGCTGGGCAGCACCACGGGTACGGTGTTCCGCTCCGCCCGTTCGTTGGCGCCAGCATCGTTGCGGCCGGCATTGCGGCCGGCATCGCGGCTAGCTTCGCGACCGGCATCGCGACCGGCGCTGCGGCGGGTGGTGTTGACGGTCGGTCGCACCGTGTCGGCTACGACCGCCGTGCGGAACGTCTCGACCGCGTCGCACGCGGCGTCGGCGCTGGAGGATGCGGCCTCGTACCAGCGGCTGCAGGTGAGAACGGCGGTGCCGTTCAGGCTGACAAACCAGCCGCGCATTCCACGCTGTGGGCCGAGCACCTGGACGATCGAAAAGTCACCGGCGCGATCGCGCAGTTTCAACACGTGGGAGCGCGCCACGTCGAAACCGCTGTAGACATGGGAGCCTCGGGCGATCTCGCGATTGTTCGCCGCCAGCAGCCGCCACACCCCGGCCTCCTGCGACGCCGGCGGAAGCGGCTCGGGCGGGGCCGGCTCGGTCAACGGCAGCGAATTGCGCACCCAGCTGCGGCTGCCAGCGGTGGCGGCATCGACGCTGGTGCGCGATTGCAGCACCATGTCGCGGAAACCCATCCAGGCTCGCAGCGTCGACGCGTTGCCCAGGAAAAAGGGAAACTCAACGCGTGGCGTCTCAGCCATCTGTGCTCCGTCTCCCCGTCCCGACACCGCAGGAAAGTTTCCTCAGCGAACCACCCTGTCGAAGCCGGGTGGCCACACGGGGTCGGTGAGGTGAAGATCAGCCGAACATTCCGTGAGCGTCCAGCGGGCAACTGGCAGACTGGACGCTATGCCTGAAGGAGATACCGTCTTTCGTTCGGCGCGCGCGCTGAACGGGGCCATGGCCGGGCAGGTCTTGGAAGTGTGCGACATCCGGGTGCCGGCGTTCGCCACCGTTGACCTCAGCGGCGAAACCGTCGACGAAGTCGTCAGCGTGGGCAAACACCTGCTGCACCGCATCGGTGACAGCACCATCCACAGTCACCTGAAGATGGAGGGCTCCTGGCACCTCTACCGCCCGGGAACCCGCTGGCGTCGCCCCGCCCACCAGGCGCGCGCGGTACTGGCCACAAAAGACTGGGTCGCCGTGGGGTTCTCGCTCGGCAAGCTGGAAGTGTTGCCGCGAGCCACCGAGGACGACGTCGTTGGTTATCTCGGCCCCGACCTGCTCGGCCCCAGTTGGGACGCCGGCGAGGCACTGCTGCGTCTCGATGCCGACCCGGCCAGGCCGATTGGCCTCGCCCTGCTCGACCAGCGCATTATGGCCGGCCTCGGCAACGTGTATCGGGCGGAGCTGTGTGTTTTGCGTGGTGTGCTGCCCACCCGGCCGGTCGGTGAGGTCGCTGACCACGCCGGGTTGATCGCGCTGGCTCACCGGGTGATCCTGGCCAACCGTGACCGCAACGAGCGCACCACCACTGGTGACACTCGCCCCGGCCGGATGACCTGGGTGTACGGGCGTGCCGGCAAGCCGTGCCTGCGCTGCGGCACCCGCATCCAGAGTGGCTCACTCGGCGACAACCCGCTGGCGGAACGCGTCACCTTTTACTGCCCACACTGTCAGAGCTGAACTGGGCTGAGCCGAGTTGAACTGAGCTAAGCGGAGTTGGCTCCGGCCCAAAATCTCGCTCTCAGCGGCGTGAGCGCCAGCGGGTAGCGAAGACGAAAAGCACGGACACAGCGATGGCCGCGCCGAACAGCACCACGAACGGGGCCGCGTTCATCACGGAACCTAGGGCCTGGTAGTCCCCGGTCGACGAGAACGAGGTGGCGTCACTCGATGCCTCGTACGCGCTGTTGAACAGCCACACGCCGATAGCGACGAACACCGCGGCGAGTACGGCGAGGCCTATCAGGAACGGGTTGCGCAGCAGGCCGCGCGTTGTGCTGTCATCCTCCTCGCGCTGGACGTCGGGGTACGCGGTCGAGGCATCGTCGAAAACGACGCCGGCCGGTGGGGCCAGGGGTTCGGGTGCCCGCACCTCGGGAACGCTGGGTCGCGCGGGAGCCGGTCCCGGCGAATATTGTCCCGGCGAGTACTGTCCGGCGGCCGGGACACCAACGGGGGTTGGTCGCGAGGAGACCTCGAGTGGTGACGATGACCAGGCGGTGCTGGTGGATGACTGGGCGGTGCGGTCCGACGCTGGCGCCAGGGCGGAAGTGCGCGCGGTTGGCGCGGTTGGCACGGAGTCGGCGACGTCGCTCGCCGGGTCGTAACCGGGTTGGAACGCCGGGTTGAACCGGGGGTCGAATCGGGGCACGGCTTCGTCTGGCATGGCATCCTCGCTTCCTCGGCAAGTTTAGCGACCCGCCGCCCGTCACTCACAGGTCCTTCTCAGTTTCGGCAAAT
>JAODAO010000227.1 GCA_025463465.1 Glaciihabitans sp.
TGCAGGCAATGATCACGGCCATCGTCGCCGGCGACGAGCCGGAGGTGAACGACACAAAAACCTACAACAACGGGGTCAAGGTCGTTCCCGCCTACCTGCTCGACCCTGAGGTGGTGGTGAAGGACGACGTCAAGTCCAAGCTGATCGATTCCGGATTCCTCAAGGCATCCGACGTCGGTCTCTAAGCATCGGACTCACCGGGTCCCACCCGCTCGGGTGGAACCCGGAGAACGGGCCGGCGGCGCTCAACGCGCCGCCGGCTTTCCCCCTTCGCTCAACAGGAGACACCTTGCAGAACACCATTTTGCGCATGTCAGGGATCGTTAAGGACTTCAGCGGCGTCAAAGCCCTCGACGGCGTCAATATCGAGGTCGCCCGCGGCGAGGTCCACGCGATCTGCGGGGAGAACGGCGCAGGCAAATCCACGCTGATGAAAGTCCTCAGCGGCGTCTATCCCCACGGAAGTTTCGACGGCACTATCAGCTTTGAGGACAAGGACGTCGAGTACCGCTCCATCAATGACAGTGAGCGCGACGGCATCGTCATCATCCACCAGGAACTGGCGTTGAGCCCCTACCTGTCGATCGCCGAGAACATCTTCCTCGGTAACGAGAACGCGCGCGCCGGCATTGTGGACTGGAACAAAACGAACCTGGAGGCCACCCGGCTGCTGGCCAGGGTGGGCCTGAACGAGAACCCAGCGACCAAGATCCTGGAGCTGGGGGTGGGCAAGCAGCAGCTTGTCGAGATCGCCAAGGCGCTCTCGAAGCGGGTGAAGCTGCTTATCCTCGATGAGCCAACCGCCGCCCTCAACGACGACGACTCCGCTCATCTCATCGACCTCATCAAGCACCTCCGTGAGCAGGGCATCACCTCGATCATCATCAGCCACAAGCTCAACGAGATCCGTTCGATAGCCGACACCGTCACCGTCATTCGCGACGGCCAGACCATCGACACTTTCCCGGTGGAGGACTCGGCCGAGATCGAGACCAGGATCATCAGGGCGATGGTGGGCCGCTCGCTCGACAACCAGTTCCCACCGCACGAATCCCACGTGGGGGAGGAGCGCTTCCGAGTCGAGAACTGGACGGTGCACCACCCCGTCGATACGGAGAGGCTGGTGGTGGATGACGTGTCGTTCAACGTCCACGCCGGGGAGATCGTCGGTTTCGCCGGCCTGATGGGAGCCGGCCGCACGGAACTGGCGATGAGCATCTTCGGCCGCTCCTACGGCACCGGCATCAGCGGAAAGGTGTTCAAGGATGGTGTCGAGATCCAGACGAGGACCGTCGACGAGGCCATCCGGCACGGGCTGGCCTACGCCACCGAGGACCGCAAGCGTTACGGGCTCAACCTGATCGGCAGCATCACCGTCAACGTCTCCGCCGCCGCCCTCGGCAAACTCGCCAGATGGGGCATCATCGACCGCAACCGCGAGTACGTCGTCGCCGAGGACTACCGGAAGCGGATGAACATCAAAACCTCCTCCGTCGGCGCTCTCACGGGCCGGCTGTCCGGCGGCAACCAGCAGAAGGTCGTCCTCAGCAAGTGGATCTACTCCGGTCCAGACGTGCTGATCCTCGACGAACCCACCCGCGGCATCGACGTCGGTGCGAAATACGAGATCTACGGCATCATCAATGAGCTCGCCGACGCCGGCAAAGCCGTTGTGGTGATCTCGTCCGAACTGCCGGAACTCATCGGCCTCGCCGATCGCATTTACACGATCTCGGAGGGGCGCCTCACCGGCGAAGTGCCCAGGGCCGAGGCAACCCAGGAAAACCTTATGCGATATATGACCTCCACCCGGAGTGCCACCCCCTTGGTAAAGGAGCACTGACACCATGTCCAGCACCGCACCGGAGCAGGCCGGAATAACCGAGCCCACCGTCCCCGGCCCCCGCCGAGGCCCGCGCCTTCGAGTTGACCTGCGGCAGTACGGCATCCTCGCCGCGCTCGCCGTGATCATCATCCTCTTCCAGATCCTCACCAATGGACGGCTGCTCTACCCCGGCAACATCAGCAACCTGATCCAGCAGAACGCGTACGTGCTGATCCTCGCGATCGGCATGGTGATTGTGATCATCGCCGGGCACATCGACCTGTCGGTGGGCTCCATCGTCGCCGTGGTCGGCGCCGTTACCGGCCTGGCGATCAGCTCGTGGGGTTTGCCCTGGGGCGCCGCCGTGGTGCTCGCCCTTGTGGTTGGAGCGCTGATCGGGGCCTGGCAGGGATTCTGGGTCGCCTTCATCGGAATACCCGCCTTTATCGTCACCCTGGCCGGCATGCTGATGTTCCGGGGCCTGACGCTGGTGCTGCTGACCGGCGGAACCATCGCCGGGCTGCCGCGCGGGTTCAACTCGATCGGCTCAGGGGCGCTGCCCTCCACCGGCCAGCCCGACCTGATCACCCTGGGTATCGGCATCGTCGCGGCCCTCGCCGTTGTCGTCTCCCAGCTGCGCGCCCGCGCCACCCTCAAGCGCCTCGAGCTTCCGCGGGAGAGCCTGACCGCCGTGGTGGTGAAGATCGCCATCGCGGTCGCGGCGATCCTGTACGTCGCCTACCTGCTGTCATTCAGCCGTGGCACGCCGATCATCCTGATCATCCTCGCCGCGCTCATCCTGATCTACTCATTTGTGCTTAACCGCACGGTCTTCGGCCGCCACGTCTACGCGATGGGAGGCAACCTGTTCGCCGCCCAGATGTCCGGGGTGAAAACGAAGTGGGTCAACTTCTTCATCTTCGTCAACATGGGACTGCTCGCCGGGCTCGCCGGTGTGGTCAACACCGCCCGCGCCGGTGGGGCCGTGGCCTCCGCCGGGCAAAGTTTCGAACTGGACGCCATCGCCGCGGTCTTCATCGGCGGCGCGGCCGTCCAGGGTGGTGTTGGCACGGTGGTGGACGCCGTCATCGGTGGCCTGGTGATGGGTGTCCTCAACCAGGGGCTGTCCATCCTGTCGGTGGACGCCGCGTGGCAGCAGGTGATCAAGGGCCTGGTGCTGCTGCTCGCTGTTGCGTTCGACGTCTACAGCAAGCGACGTTCCCTCTAAGCCACACTCTGATCCACACAACCACAACACCTCGAACGGGCGGGATGCTTCCGGCAGACTGCCCGTTCGTCGGCTAAAGGCTCGGTGGGTGGGCCTAAAGCTCGATGCGCCGGCTCAGTTCACCGTCGGTGATCACAATGGTGGCGGCGTGGCTGCGGCCGTCCGGCAGGATTCGCGCGGTGAGGTGGCCGTCATCAAGGCCAGACAGCTCTGAGATGATCGTTGCCACCACCACCTGCTCGGCATCCGCGGACACCTCACTGTTGCTGTCGTCGAGCAGGGTCACGTCGACTCCGCGTTCCCGGGCCCGGGTGACGGCCTGGGTCAGGGCGGGGGAGCGCAGGACAAACGCTCGCAGCCCATCCCGCACGGTTGCCTCAACACGCAGCCAGGCAGCCCGCTCGGTGTCGGTGAACGGCGCCCCCTCGGCAATTCGCTCCAGCGACGGCCGCGCAACGGCATTGAGGTAACTGGCCTGGGCGGTGCGCTCTCGCGCTGCTGCCGCCTCCCGCGCCTCCAGCGCCGCCCGTTCGACCTGCGCTTCGTGCAGGGCCGCGATCCGCACGCTGGTCCGCCGCAGGGCGAAGGCGACAATGGTGCCGAGCAGCAGGTTGCCGGCCTGGTTGGGGAGGAACTGCAGCATCGCCATCGGCCCCCGGCCGCCGTCAATGGTCCAGAGCAGGGTGATAGCGGCCATCGCGGTGAAACCGAGCCAGGCGATTCCCACCCGACCGCGCAGGGCCATAAAAAACAACAGTGTCGTGTTCGCCCCGAAGTGCCAGGTCGCATAAGCCGGCTTCCCTGCCGCCGGGAGGTTCCAGTTGATCAGCACGGTGATCACCACGATGATGGCGAGGATGCCGATGGTGTTGCGCGCCGGCAGTACCCCGGACGGCGGAATGGTCACAAGGGCCGCGCCGATCGCGAGCAGGATGATGGCGACCAGCACCGGCCAGACGCTCTGGACGAGGCCGAGGGTGGCGATGGCGAGAGTGGCGTTTCCGCCGATGAACAGCACAACGATGGCCCGGGCCAGGGGGCTGGAAAACCGGAGCATGGCCGCAACGTCGGTCGGGTCAGCCTTCATGAGAGCCCTCCCGCGGCTGCACCCAGGTCAGCAGCACCCGGGTGCCGGTACCCGGAGCGGAATCGACGTTGCCGTGGGCGCCTTCGACCTTGGCCATCCGCTGGAGAATTCCCACCCTGATGCCAAAACCGTCACTCGCGAGTGAGCCGATGTCGAAACCGGCACCGTCATCCGTGATGATCACAAACACGGATTGCCCCGTGATGGCCACCCGCACCGAACGGCTCACCCCGGTGTTGCCCGGCACGGGCACCGCATGGCGCACGCTGTTGCGCACGGACTCCGCGGTTGCCTCGATGATGGCCTGCGCAACGTCGCGCGGCACATCCCCCGCCGGATACCGCGGCGCTTCGAACTCGATTCCCTCGGCGACGGCGCTGACCGTTGCCCGCAGCGCCGTGATGAACTCCGGGGCGGTCATCGACTCAAGCGGAACGGTGTCCTCCATGGCGAGGGCGTCGAGGCGCTGCAGGGTGCGCACGGCATGGTCGCGGACGAGGTCGGCGGTGGCATCGGTGGCTTCCGCTGCGGCCTGCAGTGCCGATAGCACCTCGTCGTGGGTGAGGGCGGCGACCCGCACCCGCTGCACCCGCTGGGCTTCCGCTGCGGCCGCTGCCGCTTTCTCCACCGTGTCGGCCAGGGCCGCGGCATCCCGCTGGCGGACGCTGCTCAGGACCACGATGATCGTCGCGACGAAGATGGTGAGCGACGTGATGCTGTAGACGATGTCCTGCAGAGGGAAGCTCAGGTTGGCGCCCCCGTTTGCCGCAAAACGCAGCATCCCGTTGGCGAGGCTCAGGGCGAAAAGCCAGATCCATGCCGCCTTTGCGGACCACAGGATCGCAGTGGCAAAAACGGCAACACCGAGAACCCTCAAAATCCAGGGCGCGGTGTCGGCCGGCATGCGCTCAACGGCCATTGACGGCAGCCAGCCGATCAGCGCAACGCAGTACGCGACGATGTAGGCAACCGCCATGCCACGCACCCATCGCATCGGCGCCCAGGGGGCGATGGCGGTGAGGGCAACCGGGATCGACCACAGCACGATCGTGGTGGCGGCGAACCAGGCCGGATAAATCAGATCAGCCTGGGACAGGGCACGGTCGGCGGTGAGCGCTGTGAAGATTATCCCCACGATGCCAACACAGAGGAGCATCACCCGGCGCATCCGGGTGGTGGCCGGCGAATCAGCGGCCGTGCTGGCGTGGCGGGTGGATGCGGCGGAGTGCTGCGTCACCATCGACGTGGCCGTCATGGTTCGGACCGCAACGACTCGGGAGGCATCGCCCCGGCCGCCCGGCCGCCGGGAACGGAAGCGCTGACGCCCGGCTTAGCGCCGGTGAAGTACTTTGCCCGGATGTGACCGATGCTGCGCGCGACGGTCTCGTTGCTGAGGCCCGTGCGCAGGGCAACGGACGGGGCATTCTCGCCGGAGGCGTAGAGAGCGAGGATCTCACGCTCGTCCTCATCCAGGTTCGCGTCGGCGAGGCTCATGTCTGCGTCGAGCGCGGCGGCCCAATCGGTTCCGGCGATGGTTTCGCCGGCACCGGCGCGCACCAGGGCGTCGACGACCTCGGCAGCGGGGGCGCCCTTGCGCAGCACACCAAGCACCCCGGCCCGCGCCGCCAGGCGCACCAGGCGCGGGTCGTCGCCGGCGGAGAGGATAAGGGTTTCCGCTCCCAGCTCGCGCAGGGCGGTCACGTTGTCGCCGGGTGAGCTGCCATCGGCGAGCCGCAGGTCGAGCAGGACAACGGCGGGTGATGCCTCGAGCAGCTCGAGTTCTGCGACCGTTGCGGTTGCGGCGACGAGCTCGACGGCCGTTTGCTCGGAGAGTAACTTCGCGATTCCGATGCGAACAAGCTCATGGTCTTCCACCAGCGCGACACGAAGCGGTGCGGCAATTCTCTCCACGGTGGTCCCCTTCAGCATGGGAGGTGACCAACGCGGGGCATCGATCATCGCTCAGTTTATAGAGTGTGCCGCCGATTGGCCTTATACGTCCTACCCCTGATCGGGTGCCCCCCGAAAGAGGAACTGGTTTCGTGTTGGTGGAAATGTAACCGTTGTGGGTCGGCTGTGTCTCGGCAGGTTTCCCGCGGACGGTGTTTGGCGGCGTATGAGCAGCGTATGAGAGGAACTATGGAGCAGCTCGATCGGGTCGTTGTCGCAGGCGACTACCCCTATACGGTCGCCGTTCCCGACAACTGGCACGAACTCCCCGCCCTTGGAGCCCTCGGCACCACCAGCTGGATCGCCCGGTGGTTGCAACCGCTCTGCCTGCCTGCCGCCCAGCACAACGCGCTGCTCGACGAGCTGCCGGCCGTCGCCCGGTTTATCCGCGGCCAGTACAGCACCGACCAGGCCTGGTTCGCGGTGATCAACGACTGCGGCACCGGTGGGGTGCAGGCGCTGGCCTCCCTCGTCACCTACGCATCCCACGGCCTCAGCGCCCGAAACATGCACAACAAGCTCGACCGGGCCGCGGAGCTCGCCAAACACGTCGACGTGCTGTCGCGGCAGAGCATCGACCAAGACATCGGCGGTTTCCCCGCCGTTGTGGTGCACGACCTGATCGTCCTGCCGGGCGACGACGACGGCACCGACAGCTCCATCAGCGAGCGTTACGTCGGCATGATGTTTCCCCAGTCGATTCCC